>DASSJI010000261.1:0-6966 GCA_035691285.1 Vicinamibacteria bacterium
GGCCGGCTCGACTGCCTCGTCAACGCAGCCGGGCTCTGGACCGAGGGGCCCGCCGAGGAGACGCGCGAGGAGGATTTCGACCGCGTGCTCGGCGTGAACCTGAAGGGCTTGTTCTTCCTCAGCGCCGCGGCCATCCCCCACCTCGTGGAGACAGGCGGGTCGATCGTCAACCTCTCGTCCGACGCCGGTCTGCAGGGGAACACCGGGGCCGCGGTGTATTGCGCCTCGAAGGGCGCGGTGAGCAACCTCACCCGCGCCCTGGCCCTGGAGCTGGCCCCGCGCGGCGTGCGGGTCAACGCCGTCTGCCCGGCCGACGTGGACACGCCCATGCTGCGCTACCAGGCCGACCGCTTCGGCGGAGGCGACCCCGACGCGTACTTTGGCCGCCTGCTCGCCCACTATCCACAACAGCAGCGCGCGCGCTTCCTGCGCCCCGAGGAAGTGGCCGAGCTGATCTTCTTCCTGGCGCAGCCCGCCGCGGCGGGCATCACCGGAGCGAACCTCTCCATCGACTTCGGCCTGTCGGCCGGCATCTGACGAGGTGCGTCGAGTCAGTAGCGCGAGCGCAGGTGCTCGATGCCGAGCGAGAGGGTGTTGCGCCAGGCCGACTCGATCTCCGGAGTCATCTCGGGATCGAAGGCGCGCGCCGTCGCGACCAGGCACTCGAGCCACGTGTCGTAGAGCTCCGGCCGGACGTCGAGGTGGGCGCGGTCGTGCTGCTCCGCCAGGCGCGTGAGCTCGCTCCACGCGACGTTGTCGCCCTTCTTCTCGGCGGCCACGGCCAGGACGTACAGGGAATCGGCGAGCACCCGCGTCTGGCGCGGGAACTCCGTCTTCTGGAACTTGTCGCGGATCTCCTGGGACGAGTTCATGAACGCGTCGTAGAAGCGGTGCAGGAACTCGGGCGTGGCGAGGCACCGCTTCAGGCTGGCGAGGAACGCGTCGACCTCCGTGCTCATCGTTCCGACCTCCGCTCGTGTCCGGTCCGCGGGTAGCATATCGCGCCATGACCCGAGCGTGTCTCGCCTTGACGCTGCTGGCCGCCGGCGCCGAGCTCCGCGGGGAGGCGCCGCCCCGTCTGCTGCCCCTGTCGCAGCAGATCGCGATCCGCGAGGACTGGCTCGCGCGCCGCCACGCGGCGCTGCTCCCCATGATGCGCCGCCACGACCTCGACTGGTGGATCGTCGTGAACGAGGAGTTCCACCCGGATCCCCTCACGCCGTTCGTGGCCCCGCCCCGCCCCTACGCCGGCAACCGCGACCTCTTCGTCTTCATCGACGCCGGCGAGAAGGGCCTGCGGCGCGTCGCGATCACCGGCTTCGCCGAGGAGTCGCTGAGCCGCTTCTTCGAGTCCCCCGCGGAGCCTCGCCCGGCCGACAAGGCGCTGCCCGAGCTGCTGGCGGCGCATCCGCCGCGTCGCATCGGGCTCGGCCTCGCGGGGCGCCGCGGGATGACCCGCGGTCTGACGTACGACTCGTGGCAGACGCTCGGCCGGATCGCGGGACCGGAGCTCGCGCAGCGCTTCGCGAGCGCCGAGGGCCTGATCGAGGAGTACCTGGACACGCGCCTTCCAGAGGAGCGGCCGCACTTCGCGACCCTCGTGCACCTGACCGAGGTGCTGGCGCGCCGGGCGCTCTCGAACGAGGCGATCGCGCCGGGCCGGACCACGATCGGCGACGTCCGCCGCTTCCTCTACGACGCCCTGTGGGAGGCGGGCGTCTCGACGTGGTTCCAGCCCGACCTGCGCGTGCAGCGCCGCGGCCGACCGAACCCGACCTCGCGAGGCTTCCTCGCCGTCGAGCCCGAGGCCACCGTGATCGAGGGCGGCGACCTCGTCCACCTCGACTTCGGCCTCTCGTACATGGGCTTCGACAGCGACTGGCAGAAGATGGCCTACGTCCTGCGCCCCGGAGAGACCGACGCGCCGCAGGGCCTGAAGCGCGCCCTCGCGAACACCATCGCCCTGCAGGACGCCCTGATGCTCCGGTCCGCCCGGCCCGGCCGCGATGCCGGCGAGGTGTACGCCGCGACGATGGCCGAGATGAAGGAGAAGGACATCGAGGCGATGATCTACTCGCACCCGCTGGGAAACCACGGCCACGGCCTCGGCCCGTCCATCGACTTCCGCTCCACGCAGCGCGGCGAGAGAGGCCCCCGGCCCCTCCGCCCGGACTCGTGGATCTCGATCGAGCTGAACACGGCCACGGCGGTGCCGGAGTGGGACGGCCAGAAGGTGTTCGTGATGGAGGAGGATCCGGCACACCTCACGGCGGACGGCTACCGCTTCTTCCGCCCCCGCCAGGAGCGCTTCTACCTGGTCCGCTAGGCTGCGCGCAGCCGCGACTCGATCCCGGCGATCGCGGCCGTGGGCAGCCAGCACCCTCGGGCGTGCTCGAAGGGGAGCGTCGAGACCGGGGTCGTGCCCAGCAGGTGGCCTTCGGGCAGCGGCTGCGCGCCCCAGGACTGGCTCACGTCCGCCTCGTCCATGGGCGGCAGCGCGAACACCTGGTACTCCTCGGGCGGATCGCCCCGGGCTTCGAAGCGGCGGTAGAACAGCAGCGTCCGGGACGGCCGCAGGACCGCGAAGGCCTGCGGCTGCTCCCAGCAGCCGTAGGTGACGACCCGGGTGCGGCCTGGCCTGGGCAGGTGATAGCCGTTCGTCTCGGCGAGCCAGCGAAGCAGGGCCAGCCCCAGCGCGAGCCAGCCGACGGCCGTCCAGGCCGGCCGGTCCGACGCGAATGCGAGTACGGCCACGCCGACGAGCAGCGGGGCCCGGTCGATGATCCAGAAAGCCACCCGGCTCGGCACGGCTCGGCTCATGGCCACGCTCCCTGGCCCCAAGTACACCGGCCGGCCGGAAAGGTTGGCAGGCGGCCGGTACTCGGCGCCGGCCGCCCGGATCCCCGGGGACGCCTCAGTAGTGATCGGCGACGGCGAGGATCACGAGCGCCATGGCCGAGAAGACCATGACGAGCACGAGGGCGCCCGCCGCGTCGCCGTGGTAGCCCGCAGCGGGGTCGCTCCCGAGCGCCGCGGCGCGCCGCGCCAGGTCGCTGAGCTCGCCGTCGCTGAGTCGCGGCAGCTCCCTCCGCGCACGGTCGCGGTCCAGGCCGGCGACGGCAGCGGCCTTGCCGGCGCCGGGCGACGCCAGCAGGGCATCGAGCGACGCGATGTTGCGCGCCCGCTCCGCCGCGGCGCCCGCCAACCTCTGGTCCGCGGCACCGCGCGACACGAGGTGATCGTCGGCACTGACGATGGGAACCGCGAACAGCATCGAGATGAGCGCGAGCATCGCACAGGGCTTCCTCATCTCTCCTCCTTCCGCTTGGTGGGCCGCGTCAGGCGACCCAAGCGACGAATTTGCAAGCCGCATGCCTCGTCGCGCGAGCGCCGGTGAGCGGAGTCACAGTCGCCGCGCGTCCGAAGCGGCGCCGCTGCCGCCCGGGCGCCGCGCTGCGCGCTCGCTGATCAGGGAGCGGGCGCCGCGTCCGGCCCGGGAAGCATGGCCGGAGCCCGTTCCAGCGCCGCCGAGCGGAGCATGGCGAAGGCCGTGTAGACCACCACCGCCGCCACGAGCCAGCGCAATGCCGTCATGGGAAGCGACTTCACGATGAACGCCGCGATCAGGACGCCGGGCACGCCGCCCAGCGAGAGCCCGAGTCCCGCCCGCAGGCTGTAGCTGCCCCGCTCCAGGAAGCGGAAGCCACCCACGGGCATCAAGAACGCGCACGAGCCCATCATGATCGGGAACGCGGTCAGCGGGTTCATGCCGAGCAGGCTGACCATGATCATGCAGGGCGCGTAGAGGCCGATCCCCAGCGTCATCAGCGCGCCCAGCACGAAGTTGCCGGCGATGGCGAGCGCCAGGCGCGGCCCGGCGAGACCGAGCGCCACGCCTCCGCCGGGAAGCAGGCCGAGGTTCGTCAGGCTGAACAGCGTCGCCGCCACCAGCAGCGCGGCTCCCATGCCGACCTGGATGCGGCGGCGCGGGAGACCGGCCACGACACCGGCCCCCAGCCACGCCCCGGCGACCGACGCCGCGATGAGCCCGGCCAGCGTGGGCATCTCCACTCCGACGCTCGCGATGAAGATGAACGCCTGCGCCACCGTCGGGGGCGTGTGTCCCACGTTGAGGGTGCCGGGTATCCGCTCGTCGGGCACGAGACGCAGCAGCTTGAACAGCGACGTGGTCGGGGCGAAGGAGCCGATGCCGAGGGTGTCGAAGAAGTTCGTGAGGAAGCCGACGGCGGTCTCGGTCGGGGTCGGCCACGACGCGCCGCCGATCCTTTGCGCGCTTCGCGCCCAGAAGAGGAGGAACACGATCGTGATGACGCCGAGGGTGGCGAGCAGGAGCAGCTTGGCCGGGAGCACGGCGGGATTGTAGGCCAAGCGTCGGCTCAGGCCACGAGCCCCGCGCCCTCGGCCGCTCCGCGGGAGCGCCTTGCGCCCTCGCGACGCCATCTGGTAGCGTGGCGCACCCCTCGACCACGAACCATGGCTGCTTCCAGTCTGCTCGCGCTGCTCGACGACATCGCGACCATCCTCGACGACGTCGCGATCCTCACGAAGGTGGCCGCGAAGAAGAGCGCGGCCGTCGCCGACGACGTGGCCGCGCTGACCAAGGTGGCCACACAGAAGACGGCCGGCGTGCTGGGGGACGACCTCGCCCTGAACGCGGAGCAGGTCACGGGTGTGCGGGCCGAGCGCGAGCTGCCCGTCGTGTGGGCCGTCTTCAAGGGCTCCCTGGTCAACAAGGCCATCCTGGTGCCGGCGGCGCTCCTGGTGAGCGCCTTCGCGCCGTGGGCGGTGATTCCCCTGCTCATGCTCGGCGGCGCCTTCCTCTGCTACGAGGGGTTCGAAAAGGTCGCGCACAAGCTGCTGCACCGCGCCTCCGACGACGCCGCGCACCACGCGGAGCTGACGCAGGCGCTCCTGGACCCACGCACCGACCTCGCCGCCGTCGAGCGCGCCAAGATCAAGGGCGCCGTCAGGACCGACTTCGTCCTCTCGGCGGAGATCATCGTCATCGCCCTCGGCACCGTCGCGACCGCCCCGTTCGTGACACGCGTGGGCGTGCTGGCGGGCATCGCCGTGGTGATGACCGTGGGCGTCTACGGCCTGGTGGCCGGAATCGTGAAGCTCGACGACGCGGGGCTGCGCCTGAGCCGCAGCACCGGGAGCGGCGGCCTGGCGCGCGCGCAGCAGGCGGTCGGCAGGGGCATCCTCGGGGCCGCGCCCTGGCTGATGCGCTTCCTGTCGGTCGCCGGCACCGCGGCCATGTTCCTCGTCGGCGGCGGCATCCTGGCGCACGGCATCCCTGCCGTGCACCACTGGACCGAAGGGCTCGCCGCCGGCGGCGGGCTGGCAGGGAGCCTGGGGCCTCCCCTGGCCAACGCTGCCGTGGGCGTGGCGGCCGGAGGCCTGCTCGTGGGAATCGCAAAGCTCGCCGGCCGGCTCGGGCGCAGGCAGACGATCCTCGCTTCCCTGCTCGCGGCGCTGCCGGCCGGGGCCGGCGCCGAGACCGTCGTCGTGAAGGCGGCCCGGCTGATCGACGGGCGCGGCGGACCGCCCCTGGCACCGGCGATGGTGCGGATCGAAGGCGATCGCTTCGCCGAGGTCGGCGCGAAGGTCGCAATACCAGTGGGCGCGCGTGTGCTCGACCTCGGCGCGGCTTCGCTGCTGCCGGGCCTCATCGATCTCCACACGCACCTGACCGACAAGGACGACGTCCACTGGGAAGAGGCCCTGCTCAAGACGACGCCCTCCCAGGCGGTCCTGTGGGGCGCCCGCAACGCCCGGGTCACGCTGGAGGCCGGGTTCACGACCTGTCGCGACATGGGGCCGACCTGGCCCTATGCCGACGTGGACCTGCGCGACGCCATCGCCCAGGGCGCAGTCCCCGGCCCGCGGATGCTGGTCGCCGGGAACTACGTCTCGCCGACGGGGGGCGCCGGCGATGCCCGCCAGTTCTCGCTGTTCGTGGACGTGCCGATGGTGCGCAACCTGGCCGACGGACCCGACGAGGTCGTGAAGGCGGTGCGCACGAACCTCAAGCACGGCGCGGACCACGTCAAGATCCTGGCGACGGGAGCGGTCCTGTCGAAGGGCATCCCGCCCGGGCAGCAGTCCTACTCCGACGCGGAGATCCAGGCGGCGGTGACGGAGGCGAAGCGCTGGGGTCGCACGGTGGCTGCCCACGCCCACGGCACCGAGGGGATCAAGGCCGCCATCCGGGCCGGCGTGCGCACGGTCGACCACGGATCGATGCTCGACGCCGAGGCGATCTCGATGCTCGAGGCGTCCTCCACGTACTACGTCCCGACCCTCTACATCAGCCAGGTGGTGCCCGGCGACCCGAAGGTGCCCGAGCCCGAGCGCGAGCGGGGCCGGCGCCTCCGGGAACGGCAGCTCCAGTCGTTCAAGGACGCGCTCGCCGCGGGACTTCCCATCGGCTTCGCGACCGACGTGCCGGTCATGCCCCATGGCGAGAACGCCAAGGAGCTGGCGTTCCGCGTGTCGCTGGGCGAGAGCCCCATGAGCGCACTCGTCTCGGCCACCCGCCTCAACGCGGAGATCCTCGGGCTGGCAGACCGCGCCGGGACCGTCGAGCCGGGGAAGTGGGCCGATCTCGTGGCCGTGGCCGACGACCCGCTCCAGGACATCACGGCCGTGCAGCGCGTGGGTTTCGTGATGAAGGCCGGGGTCGTCTACCGGGACGCGCTCACGCGGCGCTAGCCGCGCTACGGCGCCATCGTCTCCGCCGTGACCTCCCAGCCCGCTTCGGCGCCGCCGGGGAGCATCTGTCCGCGGTCCTCGCCCACCTCGGCCTCGATCAGCCTGTTGAGCTTCTCGTTCATCGCCTGGATGAGCTCGCCGTTCTTCTTCCGGTCCAGCGCGAGGTTGTTCATCTCGAGCGGGTCGGCCGACGAGTCGAAGAGCTCGACGTCGTTGAGCTTGAAGAGCTCC
>DASSJI010000262.1:0-21271 GCA_035691285.1 Vicinamibacteria bacterium
CGTCGACACGACCGGGGCCGGGGACGCCTTCGTCGGCGCCCTGGCCGTCGCGCTCAGCGAGGAGCGAGCGCCGGCCGAAGCGCTACGCTTCGCGAGCGCCGCAGGCGCGCTGGCGACGACCCGGCACGGCGCGCAGCCGTCGATGCCCACGCGCGCCGAAGTCGAACGGCTGTGCCATGCGGCGAGCGGATCCCGGGAATCGAGCGGTTGAGGCCGGCCGTCAGGGCGCGAGGCCCAGCGCCCGCACCGCGTCAGAGCACGCGCCGCGGGAGCAGGGGGTTCAGATGCATCGTGAGGTCGTAGACCGAGCTGCCGCAGGCCGCGGCCAGGTCCTCGGGACGGGAGCCGTCCTGGGCGTCGAAGAAGGTGGCGACGTCGCCGATCGCGACGCGGGGCTCCGCGCCGAGCTCCACGATCGAGTGGCTGGCGGAAACGGAGGCGATGAGCGGATAGAGGCTCCCGCCGATGCGCACCTTCCCGCCCTTCGCCGCCACGCGCGGGAGGCCGTCCGCGTGCCCGACAGGCAGCGTCGCCACCCAGACGTCCCGCTGGGCCAGGTACGCGCGGTTGTAGCCGGCGCTTTCCCCCGCCCGCAGCCGCTTGACGTAGATGACGCGCGCCTTGAGGCTGACCGCCGGCCGCAGATCGAGGACGCCCGCGCCGCGGAACTGCGGCTCCGGGTACATCCCGTAGAGCGCCATGCCGGGCCGGACCATGTCGAGGAACGCGTCGGGGTGCTGGAACAGGCCGAAGCTCGATGCGGCGTGGAGCGTGCCGAGCGGGACGCCTGCGGCCCGGAGCGAGGCGCAGAGTGAAGCGAACCGCGCGAGCTGCTCGCGGTCGAAGGCGGGGTCCTCGGCGAACGTCATCATCACGCCCGCGAGCCTGACCGAGGGACGGGCCGCGAGGTCCTTCACGAGCGGGGAGGCCTCGGCATGGGGGACGCCGACGCGGCCGATGCCCGTGTCGACACACACGTGGACGGGGACGGGCGGTCCCCGTCTCGCCGCGACACGATCGAGGAGATCGCCGATCGGCGTGTAGACCATCGGCATGATGTCGCGCGCCACGGCCTCCTCGAGCCCGGCCTCGTCGAAGGGTCCCATGAGCAGGACGGGCTTGCGGATCCCGGCGTCGCGCAGGGCGACGGCCTCGGCCAGCTTGACCACGGCGAGGCCCGCGATGGCCGGAATCGGCTCGAGGACACGCGCCACGTTGGCGACCCCGAGGCCGTAGCCGTTGTTCTTGACGACCGCCAGGATCGGCCGCGGCGAGACCCGTCGCGCGACCGCGTCGACGTTGTGGCGCAGGTGAACCGAGGAGACCTCGATCCAGGGATCGAAGGAGGAGTCGGAAGGCGCCGCGCGGACGCGCAGCGCCTTCAGCGCCACCAGCGCGGCGCCCGTCTTCAGGAAGCGACGACGTGAGTGAGCCACGCCTCCTCCGCCCGGCTCAGCGCTTCGTCGGCTTGGCCTCGTAGACGACCTTCCCGCCCAGGATCGTGTACAGGACCTGCGTCTCGATCAGCTCCCGGGCCGGACGCTCGAAGATGTCCCGGTCGAGCACCACGAGGTCGGCCAGCTTGCCTTCCTTGAGCGAGCCCTTGCTGTCCTCCTCGAAGGTCGCGTAGGCATTGTTCCAGGTGAAGAAGCGCACCGCGTCCTCGAGGGAGATGCGCTGGCGCGGGAACCAGCCGCCTTCAGGCCGGCCGTCGAGGGTCTGGCGTGTGACGGCGGCGTAGATGCCCAGGAGCGGGTTGATCGGGTAGTAGGACGCGTTCGTGCCGGGCCAGTCGGAGCCGAAGCTCATGGCCGCGCCGCCGTCCATCAGGCCCCTGAAGGCGTAGGCGTTCTCCGCGCGGCGCCCGATGCGCTCCTCCATCCAGCGCATGTCGTCGATGGCATGGTAGGGCTGCACCTCGGCCACCAGGCCCAGGCGGCCGAATCGGCGCTGGTCCTCGGGATCCATGACCTGCGCGTGGATGACGCGGAAGCGCCGGTCGCGGGGCGGGTTCTCGGCGAACACGCGCTCGTAGGTGTCGAGCAGGATGCGGTTCGCGCGGTCGCCGATGGCGTGGATCGTGACGGTGAAGCCCTCGCGGTCGGCGCTCCGGATCAGGCGGAACAGGTTGCCTTCGGGGAACATCACCGGCCGCAAGCGGCCGTAGGAGTCGGGCGCGGTCGCGTAGGGCTCGAAGAAGAGCGCGCTGGAGTTGCCCATGATCCCGTCCACCCAGGCCTTCAGGCCGCCCAGGCGGATCATGTCGTCGCCCCAGCCGCCTTGCACCGCGGGCACGCCCTTCTCGCGGATGTGGTCGCGCACGCCCTGCCACTCGGACAGCCACATGCGCGCCCACACGCGCGTCGTCAGCTCGCCGGCCTTCTGGAGATCGTAGAAGAGCTGGAGCTGATCGAAGGTGGCAACGTTGTCGTGGATCGTGGTGACGCCATAGCGCCGCGCTTCCTCGAGCGCGCGCAGGGCCTCGGCTCGCCGCTGCGCGTAGGCTGGAGGCGGGACCGCGCTCTTCACGAGCTGCGCCGCGGTGCCGCGCAGAAGGCCGTTCGGGGCACCGTCCTTCCCTCGAAGGACCTGCCCGCCCTCGGGATCCCTGGTGGCCGACGTGATGCCGGCGGCGCGCAGGGCCAGGCTGTTCGCGAGGTGGAGCTGGCCGTCGAAGCGGCTGACGAGGGCGGGGTGGTCGCCCGTGACGGGGTCGATCAGGTCCTTCGTCGGCAGGAATTCCGGCGGGCGCGGGCCGCCGGGATCGGCGCCCGTCGAGCCCTTGGCCCACGGCCCGTACGCGCCCCAGTCGCCGCCCACGAGCCACGCGCCCGCAGGCAGGCGTCCGGCCGCCGCGCCGACGCGCTTCTCGAACTCGACCGGTTCGTCCACCTCGAGCAGGTTGAGCCCCAGCAGGAGCCGGCCGGCCGAGTCGAAGTGCGTGTGGTTGTCGATGAATCCGGGCAATACCAGCCGGCCCTCGAGGTCGAGAACGCGCGTCCGGCCGGGGCGCACGAGGGCTCGCACCTCCGCGGCCGTGCCGATCATGGCGATGCGGTCGCCGCGCAGCGCGACGGCCTCGGCCCTGGGCTGCGCGGGCTCGAGGGTGTACACGCGGGCTCCGACGAGGACGACGTCTGCCGGCTCGGGTGCGGGTTGCGCGCCGAGCGGCAGCGCGGCGAGGGCGGTTCCGGCGATCAAGGAGCGGCGGAATCTCATGGCCGGATGAGGATACTTGAAAATCGCCGGCGCGCGCGGAGAATACCGCCATGCCAAAGCCCAGCACGCCGCTCGCGCTCGCCTCCGCGATCCTCGGGATCGCGCTCCTCTCCGCGCGGTCCGTGGCCGCGCAACCCAACTCCCAGCCGAACCCGTATCGGACGGTCGAGGGCTGGGCGAAGATGCCGGAGGGTCGGACGTGGGGATCGACCTCAGCCGTCGAGATCGATCGCGACGGGAAGTCGATCTGGGTCGCCGAGCGCTGCGGCGCCAACGACTGTGCCGACTCCACGCTGCCGGTGCTCCTCAAGTTCGACGCCGAAGGCAAGCTCATGACGAGCTTCGGCGGCGGCATCTTCGTCTTCCCCCACGGCATCCACGTGGACCCGGAAGGGAACGTGTGGGTGACAGACGCCCGGGGGAAGGGCGGGAAGGGGCACCAGGTCGTCAAGTTCAGCCCGGAGGGCAAGGTGCTGCTCACCCTCGGGAAGGCGGGCGTGGCCGGAGCCGACAACGAGACCTTCAACCAGCCCTCCGACGTCGCGGTCGCGCCGAACGGAGACATCTTCGTGGCCGACGGCCACAACGAGGACTCGAACCACCGGATCGTGAAGTTCTCGAGGGAGGGCAAGTTCATCAAGACCTGGGGCAGGCGCGGGAAGGGCCCCGGCGAGTTCGACACGCCGCACGGCATCGCCTTCGATTCGAAGGGGCGCCTCTTCGTCGCGGACCGCAACAACAACCGCATCCAGATCCTCGACCAGGACGGGAAGTTCCTGGGCGAGTGGAAGCAGTTCAGCCGGCCGAGCGGCGTCTACATCGACAAGCAGGACAACATCTACGTGGCGGACTCGGAGTCGAACTCCAAGACCAACCCCGGCTGGAAGCGCGGCATCCGCGTGGGCAGCGCCAAGGATGGCGCCGTGGCGGCGTTCATTCCCGACACCGAGCCCGACCCCGAGAAGGTCGTGACGAGCAACGCCGAGGGAGTGGCGGCGGACGCCGCGGGCAACGTCTACGGCGCCGAGGTCGGCCCGCGGGCGTTGAAGAGGTACGTGAAGAAGTAGCAGCCGTCGTCTGATCGTTAGCTTGACGCCTCCCGGCAGGATGTTCAACTTGAGATGAACTTGGAGGTTGGGTGAGGGCGGCCATCAGCACCAAGGAACTGCGCGCTTCGCTGCCCAAGGTGCTGCGGCGGGTCCAGGGCGGCGAGCGGATCACCGTCCTCTATCGCAGCCGGCCCGCTTTCCAGATCGTGCCCGTCGACGACTCCGCCGCGCCGGGCACGCCGCTCGAAGCCGATCCTGTGTACCGCGCCCGGCCGGTGGGGCGGTCGCGCGACGGTCGCCAGGCCGCCGATCACGATGGCGTGTTGTACCGCTCGTGAGAGCCGTCTTCGTGGACGCGGCGGGCCTTCCGGCCGCCGAAGCGTGGTGGGGCCAGGTCGAGGGCAGCTCCCGGGTGCGCCACGAGACCATCGACCCGCTGCGGGCCGAGAAGGCCCGCGCAATCTTCTTCCGCCATCGCGACAAGGACTATTCCTTCACGGACTGCACCAGCTTCGTCGTGATGAAAGAGTTGAGGCTCAAGGAGGCACTCACCACCGACCGGCACTTCCGCCAGATGGGCTTCGCCCTGCTCCCCTGACCGGGTGTAGCGCCGCGGAGCCGCGGTCCGCGCAGTGTTCGAAGCGGCGGTTACGGCGTGCTGCGGCGGGGAACGTCCACGCCCGGCACGCCTTCAGCGAGCAGCAGGCTCGCGAATTGCTCGAGGGTCGACAGCGTCAGCCGACGGCCGTCCGGAGCGATCCCGAAGGACTCGGTCACGTGGTCGCTCGCGAAGCCGGCGACCGAGCGGCGGCTGGCGGCGCTGTCCCGGCCCGGCGTGAAGTCCTGGAGGAAGACGCCGGTGCGACCCGCCGTGTCGATCCCGACGAACGCGATCGCCTTCCCGTCGGGCGACCAGCGTGCGCGCCCGAGCACGATGTTGGGGGAGTCCAGCCGGTACGCCACTTCGATCGCGAAAGGGACGATCCTTCCCGACTCGACCTCGACCACCCGGATGCGGTTGCGCAGTCCGACCGGGTCGGTCTGCACCGCCAGGGCAAGGCGGCCGTCGGGCGAGACCTCGGGGTTCGAGTGGGGGCCCGCGAGCAGGCGCCGCGCGGCGCTGCCGTCGCTGCGCACCTTCCAGATGCCGCGGAAGTCGGCGGAGGGGTTGTCGTCGGTGTAGACGACCCAGCCGTCGGGGGCGACGGTGGGGTTCTCGGCGCCCTGGCCTCCGTGGGTGAGCTGGCGCGCGCCGGAGCCGTCCCTCTCCGCGATCCAGATCTCCAGGTTGCCGCTGCGGCTCGAGCTCCAGACGATCTGGCGGCCGTCGGGGGTGAAGGCGGGGTCCCAGTCGTCCGCCGGGTCGTCGGTGAGCTGCCTCGCCGCGCGGGTTCGAGTCGAGACGAGCCACAGGTCGAGGTTTCCGCTGCGATTGGACGAGAACACCACGTGCTCGCCGTCGGGCGCGTACGCGGGCTGTCGATCGATGCTGCGCCCCGCCGTCAGCAGGCCGCCGGCGGAGGACGCCGGCCCGAGTGGGACCTCGCGGAGCGCCTGGTGCTCTTCGATGGCGTCGAAGACGAGCCGCCCCGGTCCGACCACGTCGAAGACCGGCAGCACGTTCGAGTTCCCTCCGGCGGGGAAGAGATCGGTTGCCCAGAACAACATCCGCTCGCTCTCGCCGCGAACGGCGCGGGCGACCACGCGGCTCGGCGCCGCGGTGAGGTTGCCGAGCTGGTTCTCGCTCCGGGCGAGCACGAGCGCCTCGCCCCCGCCCTGCCAGGCGAGGGCCGAGACGGGCCGCACGCCGCCTCCGTCCAGGGAGCGTTCGGCGCCGCTCCTGGCGTCGAACAGCGTCACGCCTGCGCGGAGGGACGTGCTCGCGACCGTGGCGCGGGTCACTCCGATCGTCCGGCCGTCCGGAGACCAGCGCACGCCGAAGAAGCTGGCGTTCTCCGTCTCGGCCAGGCGGCGCTCCTTGCCGCCCTGGGCGTCGGCGACATGGACCCCGGCGAAGGTCCGGCCAGGCTCGGCCCGGGGGCGCACGAACGCGATCGCCCGGCCATCCGGGGACCAGTCGGCGTCGACCGCGTCGTGGACCAGCTTGCGCGGCTCGCCTCCGACGAGCGCGATGCGGTAGACCGACTGCGCCGTGCCTTCGTCGCGCACGAACAGCACGCTCGAGCCGTCCGGGGAGAAGCGCGGCAGCCGGTCCGGCCCGGCCGTCAGCGCCGCCTCGCCGCCGCCCGCGAGCTGCTTGATCCAGATGCGCGAGATGCCGTCGCGTCTCGAGGTGAACGCGACCAGCCGCCCGTCGGGCGAGGCTGAGGGCTCGGAGTCGGCGCCGGAGAAGGTCAGGCGGCGGATCCGCGGCGGATCGACCGAGGCCGGGCTCGACAGGCGATGGGCCGCGAGCGCGCCGAGGACGGCGCCGGCCAGCGCCCAGGGGATCGCGGCCGCGAGGCGCCGCCGCCCGGGCGCCTCGGCGGAGGCCCGGGTCCTGGCGCGTCCGCTGTCCGAGCCTGCAGGGCCGACGCTCTTCAACGCGAACACGAGGTCGCGGGTCGATTGGAAGCGGTCCTCCGGCCGCTTCTCGAGGCAGTGCCGCAGCACGTGCTCGATGCCGGGAAGGGCGGACCTGACGGGCTCGGGCAGGTCGGCGGGCTCGTTCCTGAGGATCGCCACCATCGTCTCGGCGCCGGTTTCCTGGCGGAAGACCTTGGCGCCGACCAGCATCTCCTGAACCAGGCAGCCGAAAACGAAGATGTCCGACCGGTGGTCCACCGGCTGCCCGCGCACCTGCTCGGGGGACATGTAGCCCATCGTGCCGACGACCAGGCCCGCGCTCGTCTGACGGGAAAGGGTCGGGGTGTTCGTGTCGTCGTCGGCGGACGGGGGCCTTGCCTGTCGCGCCAGCCCGAAGTCCAGGATCTTCACCTGCCCGTCCTTCGTGAGGAACACGTTCTCCGGTTTGAGGTCGCGGTGCACGATGCCTCTTTCGTGCGCGGCGGCGAGGCCCTGGGCGATCTGGACCGCATACTCCAGGGTCCGGGCGGGAGGCACGGCGCCCGAGCCGAGACGCTCGCGCAGATCCTCGCCCTCCAGGAGCTCCATCACGGCATAGGCGGTCTCGTCGTGGGTGCCGACGTCGTGGATCGCGAGGATGTTCGGGTGCGAGAGCGCCGCGACGGCCTTCGCCTCGCGCTCGAAGCGCGCGAGCGCCTCGGCATCCCGCGCCACCCCGCGCGGCAGGACCTTCACGGCCACGTCGCGCTCGAGCCGCGTGTCCCGCGCGCGCCAGACCTCGCCCATGCCGCCCTTGCCGAGCGGCGCCACGAGCTGGTACGCGCCCAGACGCCCTCCCGCGGCGAGGCTCATGCCGTGCCGAGCGGGACGCGGGTCTCTAGTTGGAGATCCCCGGCCAGGGCGCGCCCTGCTCCTTCTTCGTGACCGGCCCGAGGCCCTTGTAGACGAACTTCTGCAGTCGCTTGCCCTCGTAGGTCTCGGTCGTGAAGATGTTGCCCTTGGAGTCCGTGGCGATGCTGTGGACGCCGAAGAACTGGCCCGGCTGGCGGCCACCGTCGCCGAAGGCCGTCAGGATGCGAAGCGAGTCGCGCTCGAGGACGTAGATCCTCTCGTTCTTGCCGTCGGCCAGGTACAGGTAGCGCTGCTGGGGGTCTCGGGAGAAGGCGATGTCCCAGACCGAGCCGTCGCCCAGGGTGCGCTTCGCGATGAACTGCTCCTTCACGAAGCGGCCGTCCCTCTGGAAGACCTGGATGCGGTCGTTGGCGCGGTCGCACACGTAGACGAGCCCGTCGTTCGCCAGCTCGGCGCAATGCACCGGGTTGCGGAACTGCTGGGCCGGCGGCGCGTCCGGGTCGTACTTGCCCAGGTCGGCGTCGTCGGGCTTGTTCCCGTAGGCCCCCCAGTAGCGCTTGAACTTCCCGGTGTCGGCATCGATCACGGCCACGCGCTTGTTGCCGTAGCCGTCGGCGAAGTAGGCCTCGTTCTCCTTCGGGTCGACGAAGATCTTGGCCACGCGGCCGAAGTTCGCCTGGTCGTTGCTGCCGGCGCTCTGCCCCTGCCGCCCGAACTGCATCAGGAACTTCCCGTCCCGCGTGAACTTCACGACGTGGGCGTCCTTGGCGTCGTTCCCGCCGATCCAGACGTTGCCCTTGTGGTCGACGGTGATCCCGTGGTTCGAGGCCGGCCATTCGTAGCCCTCGCCGGGGCCGCCCCAATGCGCGACGAGGTTCCCCGCGGGGTCGAACTCGAGGATCGGCGGCGCCGGGCTGCAACAGGCCTCGGCTGTGGGCGGCGTCGTGGCCAGCCCCATCTCCGTCCTCTCGTTGAGCGAGCTGCCGCCCCGATGAACGATGAACACGTGGTCCCGGGCGTCGACGGACACGCCGATGGCCGAGCCCAGCAGCCAGTGGTTGGGCAGCTGCTTCGGCCAGAACGGATCCACCTCGAAGCGCGGGGCCTGCACCGCGTCCGCTGCCGCCGCCGTCGCGGTTCTCTCGAGGACGGCGTGGCCCGCTGCGAGGGCGACGAACAGGATCAGGAGCGTCGCGCCGACGCGGAGATCAGGCTTGGGCAGCCGCATGTCTCGTGCCTCGCTTTCCGGCCCGAAAGTGGGTGGCTCGGACGCCACTATACTCTGGCACCCGATGTCAAAGGGAGCCCGCGCGACCCTGGGACTGCTCGTCGCCGTGGCGGGGCTCGCGCCCGTCGCTCCGGTCCGCGCCCACGACGTCCCGACGGACGTCGCGGTCCAGGCCTTCCTCAAGCCGGAGGGGCGCCGGCTGCGCCTGCTGGTGCGCGTGCCGCTTCAAGCCCTTCGCGACGTGGACCATCCCACCCGGGGCCCCGGCTATCTGGACGTCACCAGGGCCGACGCGGCCCTGCGCACCGCGGCCAGCCTGTGGATCGCCGACGAGGTCGCCCTCTACGAGGACGAGGCGCCGCTCGGAGCACCAGGGATCGCGGCCGTGCGCGTCTCGCTCCCGTCCGACCGCAGCTTCGGCAGCTACGAGGAGGCGCTGGCGCACGTCCTCGGCCCGCCGCTGCCGGACGAGACCGAGCTCCCCTGGAGCCAGGGGATGCTGGACGCGCTGTTCGAGTACGCGATCCAGTCGGAGACCTCGCGCTTCTCGATCCAGCCGAGCCTCGGCCGACTCGGCCTCCGGGTCGTCACGGCGCTCCGGCTGATCACTCCCGGGGGCGCCGTGCGCGCCTTCGAGCTCTCCGGCGATCCCGGGCTCGTGCGGCTCGACCCGCGCTGGCATCAAGCTGCGGCGCGCTTCACCGAGCTGGGGTTCCTGCACATCCTGGGCGGGGCCGATCACCTCCTCTTCCTCGTGTGCCTGGTCGTCCCGATCCGACGCCTCGGGCCGCTGATCGTCATCGTGACGTCGTTCACCGCGGCCCACTCGCTCACCTTGATCGCGTCCGCGCTGGCCGTGGGCACGGACGCGCTGTGGTTCCCGCACCTCGTCGAGACGCTGATCGCGTTCTCGATCGTCTACATGGCCCTGGAGAACGTCGTCGCGCCGCAGCTCGGGCGGCGGTGGCTGATCGCGTTCGGCTTCGGCCTCGTCCACGGCTTCGGCTTCTCCTTCGCCCTGCGGGAGACGCTGCAGTTCGCCGGCTCGCACCTCCTCACGTCGCTCCTGGCCTTCAACGTCGGAGTGGAGGTCGGGCAGCTTCTCGTGCTCCTCGTCCTGGTGCCGGCGGCGACCGGGCTCATGCGGGTCGTGGCGGCGGAGCGCCTGGTCACGATCGTGCTGTCGGCGCTCGTGGCCCACACGGCATGGCACTGGATGCTCGAGCGCTTCGACCGCCTGCGCCGGTTCCCGCTGGGATGGCCGGCCGTGGACGCGGCGCTGCTCGCGAGCGCGACGCGCTGGCTGATGCTGCTGGTCGTCGCCGCCGCGCTCGTGTGGCTCCTGCACGCCGCCGCTCCGCTGGCGCGGCGTGTCGCTCACGAGGAGGGTGCCGATGCGGCAGACGACTAGGGGAGCGACCGCAGCGATCGCGGCGGGAGCCATCGCCGCGGCCCTGGGGGCCCGCGGGGCGGCCGGCGAGTCGTGGTGCGACACGCGCCCCCGGACGGCGTACGCGGGGCTGGCGCGCGTCCCGACCGTCGATCCCTGGTTCCACGTGTACCGGTTCGAGCCCGGCGTCTACGCGCTGTACGAGCCGGACAACTTCCAGGAGGTGATCTCGTACCTGATCCTCGGCCGGGAGCGGGCCCTGCTCTTCGACACGGGGATGGGCATGAGCCGGATCCGGGCCACGGTCGAGGAGCTGACGAAGCTGCCGGTGCAGGTGCTGAACTCGCACACGCACCACGACCACGTCGGCGGCAACGCCGAGTTCGAGGCGGTCCTGGGGATGGACACGCCGTTCACGCAGGAGAGCGCCAAGGGCATGGCGCACGAGGTCGTGCGTGGCGAAGCCCTGGCCGAGAGCTTTTGCCCGACGCGCCTTCCTGGCTTCGACCCCGCGGGTTACCGGATCCGACCGTTCCGCGTGAGCCGCGTGGTCAGGGACGGCGACGCGATCGAGCTCGGCGGGCGGCGGCTCGAGGTGCTCGCGATGCCCGGCCACACGCCCGACTCGGTCGCGCTTCTCGACCGCCAGGCGGGACTCGTCTTCACCGGCGACACGTTCTACGAGGGCCCGATCTGGCTCCACGCGCCGGGGACCGACCTCGCGGCCTATGGGCGCTCCGTGGCCCGCCTGGCCGCCCTCGCCCCGGCCTTGAAGCGGGTCCATCCCGGGCACAACACCCCGACCGCGAGCCCGCGACGCCTGGTCGAGCTACGCGACGCCTTCGCTGCGGTCGAAGACCGGCGGGTCGCGCCCGAGGCCCGGGAGGGAGGGCTCGTCGAATACGTGTTCGAGGGCTTCTCGTTCCTGATGCGAGGTGTAGTATCGGCACGGCCCTAAGCCCCAACCGACCAGGAGCAAGCGCATGGAGACCCACGGCGAGTTCGAACGCAGGGCGTTCCTCAAGAGTGCCGGCCTGACCACGCTCTTCGGCGCCATCGGCGCGGGCGGCGCGGGCGCGGCCTGGGCAGGCGCGGCGCCACCCGACGCGCCCGCGCGATACGACTTCGACGAGGTCTACCGACGCGTCGGAACCGAGTGCACGAAGTGGGACAAACAGCTCGGACGCTTCGGTCCGGACAGCGTCGCGGTGGGCATGGGGATCGCGGACATGGACTTCCGGGCCGCGCCCTGCATCACCCGGGCACTGGCGGAGCGCTGTCGCCACGAGAACTGGGGGTACATGGATCCGCCCCGCTCCTACGTCGATTCCGTGGTCGCCTGGAACAAACGGCGCTACGGCCTCGAGATCGATCCGGCGACGCTCGAGTTCAGCATGGGCGTCCATCCCGCCCTGATCGCCGCCCTTCACACCTTCGCGCCTCCGGGGAGCCGGGTGCTCATGCTGTCGCCTGCCTACGACGGCTTCTACTCGGACCTGACGTTCACGCGCACGCTGCCCGAGGACTGCCCCATGCCGGTCGTCGACGGCCGCTACACCATCGACTTCGACGACTTCGAGCGGCGGGCCCGTCGCACGAACCTCTTCATCCTCTGCAACCCCCACAACCCGACGGGGAACTGCTGGTCGCCGGAGGACCTGACCCGCATGGGCGAGATCTGCCTGAAGCACCGCGTGGTGGTTCTCGCCGACGAGATCCATTGCGACTTCGTGTCGAAGGGGCACAGGTACACGCCCTTCGCCAGCCTCCCGAACCGGGACATCGTCGACAACAGCCTGACGTTCAAGGCCGCCAGCAAGACCTTCAGCCTCGCCGCGATGAAGTCGGCCTGGTTCTTCTCGACCAACCCGGACTACCTCGCCCGGGTAAAGGCGAACAATCGCGTGGACCTCAACACGCTCGGGATCGTCGCCAACCGCGCGGCGATGACCGAGGGCGGGGAGTGGCTGGACCAGCTGCTGCCGTACATCGACCAGAACCACGAGTTCGTGGCGCGCTACGCGAAGGACCGGCTCCCTCTCGTCAAGTACGCGAAGGCCGAGGGTACGTACCTGGCCTGGCTCGACGTCAGCGGGGTCGTCGACCGGATCGGCGCGAAGCAGGCGGCCGCCGCCGCGAGCCGCTCGTCGGCGACGCCGGTCACGCCGGAGATGGTCGTCGAGCGCTGGTTCGTCGAGCACGCCAGGGTCCACATGAACCCCGGCTCCAGCTATGGCACCGGCGGCGCCGGCCACATGCGGATGAACCTGGGCACGTCCCGCAAGCTGATCGCCCTGGCGCTCGACAACCTGGCGAGGGCGCTGAACGAGGCGTAGTGTCGAGCCCGGTGCGGGCCGGGGTGCCCTAAGAGACGGGGAGAGTGAGACCCTTCGGCGCCTTCGCGCTCAAGGTCGTCGTCGTGCATACGCTGACCTACTTCGCGTATGGGCTGATCCTGTCCCACGTCTTCGATTACGGAAGACTGTTCCAGCAGGAGGTCATCCGTGACTTCATGCGGCCGATCGATTCGCCCTACGTCTATGCGGGACCGTTGTTGCAGCCGATCAGGGGCCTCCTGTTCGCCATCGCCATCTGGCCGCTCCGAGCGGTGATCCTGGCCAGCCGGCACGGCTGGCTGATCCTCTGGAACATCCTGGTGATGGTGGGGATCCTCTCCACGCCGGCGGCGGCCCCCTGCTCCGTGGAGGGCGTGATCTACTCCAAGCTCCCGCTCTGGTACCACCTCATCGGGCTGCCGGAGATCCTGCTGCAGACCCTGACGTTCTCCGTGCTGCTGATGTGGTGGTGGCGTCGGTCCGAGGCGACCTCGCAAGCGAGGGTCGCCAGGCCGCCGGGACTGCCGGCCGAGCTCGTCAAGGCGGCGATGACGGCGTGCTTCGGCTACATCGGCTACGCCATCGGCGGCCTTCTGAGCGTCGCCCTCGTGCGCACGGCCGGCGGCGGTGAGCCGGATGCCGACATCGACATCGAAGCAGCCGCGAGCAATCTCACGATCCAGATGATGTTCGTGGCCGCCTTCCTGGTGAATACCATCGCGGTGTTCGTGATCGGACGCAGGCATCAGGCCGGCAGGTTTCCGCTCCTGGCCGTCTTCGCCGTCTTCTGGGCGGTCGACACCGCGGTGCCGTGGCTGTACCAGGCCCTGCTCCTGTCTCCTTCGCCTGCGCACCTGGCCCTGCTGCTCGGCTTCTTTCCAGCGGCCATCATCTGCCTCACGATGCGCATGAGCTATGGACCGACGGAGCGCCCCAAGCCATGAAGCTCTTCTCCATGTCCGAGGCGACGCCGGCCGAGAGTGGCCACGGCCAGGTGACGGACGCTCACCTGGCCGCGCTGCCTGGAGCGAAAGGGCCGCCTGGGCACATTCGACCGCGCTGTCGCCGACGTGCTTCCGGCGAGCATCCCCGCCGAGACTGTGCTGGGAACGGGTCCTGCGAGCCGCGGCTACTCTTCCGCCTTCCTCGGCTTCTTCGGCCGCGGCAGCGCCAGGGCCACGAGCTCGGCCGCGTGGCCGGGGCCCGCGACGGACAGCACGATGTACTGCCGGCCGTCGTGCATGTAGGTCATGGGCGCGGTGTTCGTCGTGGCCGGGATCTCGACGCGAGCCACCTCGCGCCCGGTCTTCTTGTCGACCGCGTGGAGGTACGGCTCGCCGCCGCGCCCCTCCCCGTAGAAGAGCAGGGACTTCGTGACGAGGACGGTGGCGTGGGTCTGCTTGCCCGTCACCGGGAGCGTCACGCCCTTGAGCGCCGCGTGCTCCTTCACGCTCTTCGGCGTGTCGCCGTTCGGAATGCGCCACAGGTGCTCGCCGGTGTTGAGGTCGATGGCAACGATACTGCCGTAGGGGGGCTTGAAGAGCGGCAGGCCCTGCGGCCCGCGGATCCCGCCGGGCCCGCGCGAGACGTAGTTCATGTTCGAGTTGTCGCCGCCGATCACCTTGGCCCGCTGGCTGCCCGGGATGAGGGAGAGCACGCTGTGCCCACGCTCCGTGGCCACGTAGAGGACGCCCGTCTCGAGATCCACGGCCGCGCCGCCCGGTATGTTGGCGCCGCCGTTGGCGCCCGGCACGTTGAAGGCGCCCTTCGTGCCATCCGGGGCCTCCCACAGCGAGGGCGGCAGGAAGAGCGGTCCCATGCGGTACTGGCGGGCGATCTCGAGGCCCTGCTGTTTCAGCTCCGGGGTGTAGTCGATGAGGTCGTTCTCGGTGACGCCCTGCAGCTCGAACGGCGCCGGCTTCGTCGGGAACGGCTGCGTCGGCCAGGTCTTCTCGCCCGGCGCGTCCGACTGCGGCACGGGGCGCTCCTCGATCGGCCACACCGGCGCGCCGGTCTCGCGGTTGAACACGTACGTGAAGCCCTGCTTGGTGACCGCCGCGACGGCGGGGAGCACCTTTCCGCCGATCTTGAGGTCCACGACGTGCGGCGCGTCAGGGTTGTCGTAGTTCCAGACGTCGTGGTGGACCATCTGGAAGTGCCAGGCGCGCTTGCCGGTCTTCGCGTCGAGGGCGATCAGGCTCGTCCCGTACAGGTTCGCCCCGTGGCGGTGCCCGCCGTAGTAGTCGTTGGTCGGCGTGTCGGTCGGGATGAACACGAGACCCCGCTCGGAGTCGGCCGAGAGCGGCGCCCAGGCGGAGATGTTGCCCGTGTAGGTCCAGGAGTCGCCCTCCCAGGTGTCGTGGCCGTATTCCCCGGGCTGGGGGAGCACGTTGAAGCGCCAGAGCATTCTCCCCGTCTTCGCGTCGTAGCCGCGGACGTGGCCGGGCACGTTCTCCTTCCGCTCGGGGTAGTAGCCGCGGTCGTGGGAGTTGCCGACGACGACCACGCCGTTGACGACGATGGGCGGCGAGCTCGACGTGATGTCGCCCGAGTCGAGGATGCCGCGGTCGGCGTCGACGGGGTAGTTCCCCATGCCGAGGTGGAGGTCGACGATCCCGCCCAGGCCGAAGAACGGGAGGAGGTGGCCCGTCTCGGCATCGAGGGCGACCAGGTAGTAGCCGGGGGTGATGAGGAAGATCGTGCGACGGCCCTCGACCTCCGCGTAGGCCACGCCCTTGCCGTAGTTCTTGCGGGTCGAGGCCTCCCAGCGCGGGTTGTCCCGCTCGCGCCACATCCACAGCGTCTCGCCCGTCGCGGGGTCGATCGACACCGCCGTGCGGCGCTGGCCGGCGACCGTGTACAGCCGGTTGCCCACCTTGATCGGCGTGCCGCGATAGATGAAGTCGGGCTCGGGCCCGAAGTTCAGCGCCGACCAGCGCCACGCCACCTCGAGGCCGCCGACGTTCTGCGCGTCGATCTGGTCGAGCCGCGAGTAGCGGCTGCTCCGCTCGTCCGCGCCCCAGTAACGCCACTCGCCGGCCGCCGGTTCCGCTCCGGAGGCGGCCCCTGCGCCGAGCGCAGCGGCGAGAACGGCCATGGGAACGAGGACGCGCTGGGTCATGGCTTGCTTCTCCTCTTGACCAGGATCTTCTTCAAGTCGTCGGTCGACGCGGGCAGCTCCTCGCTCCCGGTGGGCATTTCGTTGAGGGAGAGGATATACGCGAGGAGGTCGAGGTATTCGCGGCGCTTCAGGCTCCCCGGGTTGTTCTGGGGCATGGTCGTGGCCATCGCGTCGTAGAGGCTCGAGAGCGGCGCGCCCTCCCAGGGCTTCATCACGTCGCCCCGATACCACTCGAGGGCGTGGCAGCCGGCACACGCCTGCTGGTAGTTCTCCCTGCCGCGCTCGGCCTGCCTGCTGGTGTAGACGCCGTCCTGGGTCGTGCGCGGCGCGCCCTCCGCAGCGGCGGCCAGGACGAGGTACAGCAGCGCTGGGCTCACCGTGACGCCTGCGCGTCCTGGGGCACGAGCTCCACGACCATGACCTCGATGGGCTGCTGGCCCTCGTTCACGTCGCCGTGGCGCTCACCTGGGGGATCCGCCGGAAGCCAGTAGGCCCTTCCCGTCTCCCAGGTCAGCGCCTTCGACTCGCCGGATTCCTTCACCACCTTGAGCGTCCCGCCGGCGAGGGCCACGATCACGCGACCGCTCTCGTGGCGGTGGAGGCTCAGCGGCTGGCCCGGCGCGATCACGCTCTTCCAGACACGCACGGCCTCGTTCTCGAACTGCGGCACGCGGCGCGTCGCCGCCGGAGCGTCGGCCATCGATCCGGCGTGGGCGAGCGCCAGCGCCACGACGCACGCGGTCGGCGGGATCGACATGGGACCTCCTCGGGGTCAGGGGCCGGCGGCGCGGATTGTACTGCGCCCCGCCCCCGAGGGTGATAGCCTCCTGCGCCATGTCCATGCCAGCCGCCGTATCGCTCGCCGTGCTCGCCTCGAGCCTGGCGAGCGTCCCCTTCAAGCTCGGGACGTTCGAGGCTCAAGGCAAGACCTTCGTGGGCCTGGTGCGTGCCGACCAGGCGGTGGTCGAGGTCGCCGGTGTCGCGGACATGCGCGACCTGATCGCACGCTACGACGAGCTCCGGGCGGCGCTGAACGCGCTGGCGCAGGAGCCGCGCCCGTCCGGAGCGCGTGTGCACGCCCTGAAGGCGGTCAAGCTCCGCCCGCCCATCCCGAACCCCGAGACGATGCTGAACGCGGCTGTGAACTACACGGAGCACGAGGCCGAGATGCAGGGGCGTCCCGCCGCGGCGGCCCCGCCGCCCGCCAGCCTGCCGCGCTCCGCGCCCGGTCTCTGGGAGCGTCGGCCCGACGACGTGCGCCAGAACCCGTACCTCTTCGCCAAGCCGCGCACCGCGCTGATCGGCGACGGCGAGACGATCCGCATACCTCCCGGCCGCGACCAGATCGACTGGGAATGCGAGCTGGCGGTGGTGATCGGGCGGCGCGCCAGCCGCGTGCCCGCGGAGCGCGCGGCCGAGCACGTCTTCGGCTACACCCTGGAGAACGACGTCTCCGATCGCGGGGGGCGGGGCGACTCCCGCCACGGCTCGGACTGGCTGGTCGGCAAGGCCCACGACACGTTCGCGCCCCTGGGCCCGTTCATCGTGCCCAAGGAGTTCGTGCCCGACCCCCACAAGCTGGCCATCAAGTTCAGCCTGTCGGGGAAGCCGATGCAGGACTCGAGCACCGAGCGCATGACCCACAGCGTCTACGAGATGCTCCAGTACGCGTCGAACATCCTCACGCTCCAACCCGGCGACGTGATCTCGACCGGGAGCCCGGCGGGCGTCGGCTCCGCGCGCAACCCGCCGATCTTCATGAAGCCGGGCGACGTGGCGGAGTGCACGATCGAGGGGATCGGCACGCTGACCAACCCGGTGGCCGCCGCGGAGCCCGGCCGGTAGCTCAGAACCGATAGCTGTAGCTGGCCTTGAGGAACAGCCCGCGCTGGCTGGTCTGGAACGCGCCGGTCCGGCGCCTGACCTCGAGGCCGTCCCACTCCTGGCGCTCGATGAGCGACCCGTATCCCGCGTACGCGACCGTGCCCGGCATGAGCTCCCACGAGGCCAGGAAGTCGGTGAGGATGCGGCTCGCCGAGCTGTCGTACTGGACCAGCGCCCGCAGGGCCAGGCGCCGATCGATCTGGAAGGTGGTGCGCGTGTTCAGGACGTCGACGGTGAAGACGCGCGAGCCGTCGAGGCGGTCGAACTCGACCCGGTCGTAGGTCAGGGACTGGCTGAAGCGCGACGTGGGCTGGAGCGTCAGCTCCCCGAAGTAGGAGCGTTCGCGGCCACCGAACGGGTCGACGGGGTCGTAGAACACCGAGCGCCCCCAGGTGACGCGGGCGTTGAAGTAGAGCCAGCGGGTCATCTGCGCCTCGGTCATCACGCGGGCGTTGCTGACGGGGAAGGTCTGTCCCGCCCACGCCTCCTGGCCGTGGATGTAGTCGAGGCGCAGGAAGCCCTGCCGGAGGGTGTTGAAGCGCACGCCGGACACGACGATCCACGGGTCGCCCTCCTGGATGCGGTCGCGGCCGTAGCGCGCGAAGGCGAACGGGGTGATGCGCTTCAGCCAGGCCAGCTTCGGGTACCAGGAGTAGCCGGCGTAGCTCCAGCCCTGAGTGATCCCGACCTGGTTCACGAAGGCCGTGTCCATCTGGAAGCCGCGGTCGTAGTGCTCGACCTGCTGGGCGAAGGCGAAGGGCTTGGTGGCGTACTCGTAGAAGCCGTTCGCGCCCAGCCCGTCCTGGGACTCCCGGCCGTCGGGCGAGAGCGTGCTCGTGGCGAGCAGGTTGCCGGCGACCCGGTGGTTCCCGCGCTTGAGGCTGAAGTCGGCGCCGAAGACGCGGTTGTGCCCCGACCCCAACTCCGTGTCGGTGACGATCGCGCCCACGTAGCTCGAGGGGCCGAGGCTGTACTGGCCGCGGGCGACGTAGAACTCCTGGCGATCGCCGAGGAACGGATTGACGCCCGCTTCCAGGGGACGCCCCGGCGCGTCGTCGCCCGCGGCCAGCACGGCGAAGCCGACCCGGCCCGCGTTGCCGGCGCTCTTGAAGCCCCAGAACGGGTCCACGATGCGGCGCGTGTGCACGGCGGTGCGCATGATCGCGTCGCCGCCCACGCCCGCCAGCTCGAAGGTGCCCAGGCCCTCCATGAAGAAGGGTCGCTTCTCGGAGAAGAACAGGGGGTAGCGCTGGTTCACGGTGACCTGGAAGGCGTCCGACTCCACCTGGCTGAAGTCCGGGTTGACCGTGCCCTCGACGGTCGCGGACGACGTGACGCCGTACTTGGCCGAGAGGCCCAGATCCGGGTCGGAGCTGGCGGGGCCGAAGCCCTGCTCGTTGACGCGCAACTCGCTGCGCGAGTAGGTCGCGCTGGGGATGAGCTCCAGGGTGAGCGGGCGCCGCAGGTCCCGGAGCTGCATCGTCGCCTGCCGTTCCATGAAGGTCCGGCCCGCCGGCACTTCCGGCCACGAGACCGACATGCCGAGCCGGCTCACACGCCGCCAGAACAGCACGTTCATCCTGACGTCGCTCCCGCTCACGAAGCGGACCGTCGTGAGCGGGACCCGGATCTCGGTCTCGTAGCCGGCTTCGGTGCGCCGCCCGGCGCTCTCCCAGATGAAGTCGGGCGCGCTGTTCTCGCCCGCGCTGGGGGTGTTCAGGATGTCGCCCTGCACGCCCAGCGGGTTCACGAACAGGTCGTAGCTCGCCTGCCCGTTGCCAACCGAGTCGAGGCTCAGGCCCACCCAGTCGTCGTTCCAGACGTTGTCGCGGCGGCTCAGCGTTCCACGCACCTTGGCGGGCTCGGGGTCCAGGCAGCGGAAGGCGAAGTAGAGGTTGTGGTCGTCGTAGGCGACGCGCACCTCGGTCCGCTGCGGGATCCGGTCTCCGTTCAAGGGGTTGTACGTCAGCCAGTCGGTCTCCGGCAGGCTCGGCGTCTGCCACACGGCGTCGTCGAGGCGGCCGTCGATGGCGGGCGGCTCCGCCGCCCGGACGGGCTCGATCCGGGGACGATCCTGGGCCAGGGCGCTGCCGCTGAGCGCGACGAGGAGCACGGGTGCCGCGAGGTGCATCCGATCCATGCCGCTGAGACGCTCCCGGCCGGGGTTTGGTTGCTTGAACCTTCGTCGAGCGCGCCCGGTTCCTTGACCGCCTCACGCGGAGGGACGTAGCCTGCGTGCCGCCCGCATGAAGGTCTTCGGCCAGGAGGTCGAGAGCCAAGGCGTCGTGCCGGAGCCCCTGCCGCTCCGGCGGTTCATGGTCTACGTCGGGCCGGTCATGATGAGCGTCGCGCTCGGGCTCGGCACCAGCGAGCTGATCCTCTACCCGCGTCTCACCGCGGAGTTCGGCACCGGCTGGGTCGGTCTGATGCTGGCGTCGCTCGTGTTCCAGACGGTCTGGGCGCAGGAGCTCGCACGCTGGACGGTGCTGTGCGGCGAGCACGGCGCCCGGCACAACGCGCGCATCGTCTCGAGGGCCGGCGCTCTCGTCGCGATCACGTTCTTCATGTTCGTGGCCTTTGCCATCCCCGCCTGGGCGAGCGTCGCGGCGACGGCGGTGCTCGAGCTCACCGGCTGGCCGAAGGGCAAGGAGGTCGGGACCGTCTTCTGGGCCTGCGTCTCCTTCCTCCTCGTTTTCCTGGCCGTCGCCGTCTCTCGCGTCGCGCGGACGTGGCTCGAGCGCATGGCCACCTGGGCGACGCTCGCGGCGTGGAGCCTGCTCATCCTCGCGGCCGTGACCACCATCGAGCCGGCGAGCGTCCGACGCATCGGCGCGCACTTCGTCTCCTGGGACATCCCCGACAACATGGACTGGTGGATCCTCGGCTCGACCCTGGCCTGGGTTGGGGCCGGACCAACGCTGCTTTGGTACACGTACTGGATGAAGGACGCGGGCTGGGGCATGGCCCAGTCCTTCGGCGCCATTCCCGGCGGCCTCGGCAGGGCGGTGAAGATCCGCTCCGAGGGCCTGTTCCCCGAGTTCACACCCGACAACGTGGCCCGCCTCCGCGAGTGGATCCGCCGCTCCAACCTGGTGCTGTGGGGCGCCTACTTCCTGGGAAGCCTGCTCACGATCCTGGTGATCGTGGGGCTCTCGGACTCCATCCTCCGGCCCCAGGGCCTCATCCCCCAGGGCTTCGACGTGATCCGGCACCAGGCGCTCTTCTTCAAGGCGGCGCTCGGCGATGTCGGCGTGGAGCTCTTCCTCGTCATGGCCTGGCTCTTCTTCTTCAACAACCAGATGGCGATCTCGGAGGCGGTGGTGCGGCAGAACGCGGACGCGACCGCGACGCTCCTGGGCCGCCAGGACATCAAGGGCGTCTATCTCGCCTGGTGGGCGGTCTACCTCGTCATCTCGTTCGTCCTGATCGCGCTGCAGTACTTCGTGCCCGGCGCCAACCCCTTCAGCTTCGTGACGTACTCGGCGATGCTCTCCCTCGTCAGCCTGCTCGTCTCCGTGCTGGCGACGCTCGTCGGCACGGTCGCGCTCTACGGAGAGTTCCCGCCCGCGCTCCGGCCCCGTCGACTCTCGACCGTGGTGCTGGCGGTGGGGTTCGTCTTCTACCTCTATTGCAGCGTGCGCGCGGTCGCGAGCCGCTTCGGCCTCT
>DASSJI010000263.1:0-29345 GCA_035691285.1 Vicinamibacteria bacterium
GCCTTCGGGTTCAGGAAGCGCTGGTAGATGTCCCGGGCCAGGTTCGTGGACGGGATCATGAGGAAGGTGTTCGCGGTCGAGAAGATGATCGCCATCCCCGCGCCGAGCAGCAGGCAGCCCGCGATCACCGGCAGGTCGTGCCGCGCGAGGTACAGGATGATCGTCTCCGTGGTCGGGACGTCGATGCTGCCATCGGCGGCGCGGAACGGCGCGAGGTTCCAGTACTTGCCCGCGCCGATCACGGCGAGGAGCGCCAGGGACGTCTCGATGATCACGACGCCCACCACCATCCCGAGCACCGCGCGGCGCGCGGCGTGCTCGTCCTTCGCCGCGAAGAACTTCTGGTACATGCTGCTCTCGCCGAGCAGCAGGAAGAAGGTCGGGAAGAAAACCCCGAACGCCCACAGGGGGCCGTGGGCGCCGAACACGGCGAAGTGGGTCTCGGGCACGGTGGCCGTCACCTGGCCGATGCCGCCGACCGCAGCCAGGGTCAGGGGCAGGGCCAGCAGCACGCCGACGATCATGAGGATGCCGTTGAAGATGTCCACCGAGACGATGGAGACCATGCCGGCCAGCAGCGTGAAGACCACGACGGCGATGCAGGCGACGAGGCGCCCGGTCTCCACCGGGATCGGATCCATCCCGGGGATCTCCTGGGTCGCCAGGTTCAGGAGCCGGCCCGCGCCGCGGAACTGGTAGCCGGTGATCGCCATGTAGGCGACGATCACCGTGAGCGTGCCGAGCACGCGGGCGGCGGGCGTGTAGCGCTTCTCCAGGATGTCCGCCACGGTGTACTGCGCGATGCGCCGCACGCGGTGGGCGAGGAAGTAGACGATCACGATGCCGACCCAGGCGCCCGCGCTCATCCACAGGTCGCCGATGCCCTCGCGGAACGCCAGGCCCGCGCCGCCGAACAGGCTCCCCGAGCCGATCCAGGTGCAGATCAGCGTGCCCACCAGGTACCAGGTGGGCACGCTGCGGCCGGCCACCATGAAGTCGTCCTGGGTCTTCGTGGTGCGGCTCTTCCAGATGCTCACGCCCATGAGGACCGCGAAGTAGGCGACGATCGTCGCGAAGAAGAGCATGGGCGCCCTCGCTGTGGTACAAGCCCGGCCGATGCGCGGGGGAAGATACCACGCGGCCCTCTGCCTTTCGCTGCTCTCGGGCCTGGCGCTCGCGGAGCCCCGCTTCCAGACCGGCGATCGGGCGACAGACGCCCTCCAGGAGCTGCTCGCACCGGCCCTCGAGGCGAACCGGAAGTCCCTCCTGGGCGCGACGGGACGCGTCGAGGCCTTCGGCGCCGGCGACGCCTACCCGCAGATCTGGCTCCGCGACAGCGCCACGCTCGTGCCTCTCGCCCGCTGGGGCTACACCAGGGACGTGCTCGCCTCGTGGATCGAGGAGCATCTCGCCCACCAGCAGCCCGACGGCTCGCTCCACGACTGGATCGCGGCGGGTCCCGCCGCGGGCTTCCGGGAGTGGGCGCCCCGCGCGCGGGAGGTGTTCTCCAGCGGGGCGACGGTGATCTGCGCCGACAAGAACACGACCGAGGCCGACCAGGAGGCGAGCGCGATCGACGCCGCGTGGCAGGTGTGGCGGCTCACCGGCGACGACCCGTGGCTGCGCAAGAGGGTCGGCGGGCGACGGCTCTTCGATCGGCTGCACGACGCGCTGCAGTTCGTCGTGCGCAGCCGGCAGGACCGGGGCACCGGCCTCGTCGCCAACGCCCTCACCGCCGACTGGGGAGACGTGAGCCCCGTCTATGGCGACCAGCGCGCGATCTACGCCGATGCCCGGACGCCCCTCGTCGTGGGGCTGTACACGAACGCGCTGGCCGCGCGGGCCGCGGGCCAGCTCGCGGAGATGGCGACGAGCGTGGACGACGCCGTCCGATCGGCGTACTGGAGGACGCGAGGGGCGGCGCTGCGCGCGGCGATCCAGCGCCATCTCTGGCAGGAGGCGCGCGGCTACTTTCGCATGCACCTGCCCCTGCCGCCGCGGCCGGGCCCCGACGGGGGGGCGTACGCCTGGCCCCTGGCCGAGGCGCTCCAGGACGACGGCGCACGCTTCGCCCTGGGCGGGAACGCGATCGCGATCCTCGCGGGCGTCGCGGACGCGGCGCAGTCGCGGCGTATCCTCGCCGCGGCCGAGGCGAGTCGCGAGGCCGCCCGCCTCCCTTCCGTGGGCGCCGTGCTCCTGCCGCCCTTTCCGAGGGGCGCGTTCCTGCACCCGGCCCTGCGCGAGCCCTGGAGTTACCAGAACGGCGGCGCGTGGGACTGGTTCGCCGGCCGCCTCGTCCTGGCCGAGTTCCTCGCCGGTCGCTCCCGGCTGGCCCGCGCGCACCTCGCCGCGATCGCCGGCCGCGCGCAGCGGGCGGGCGGGCTCTTCGAGTGGTACACACGAGACGGAGCCGGCCAGGGCAGCTCCCGCTACGCGGGAAGCGCCGCGGCCCTGGGCCAGGCGGTGGTCGAGGGGCTCTTCGGCGTCGACCTGCGTCACGGCCGCCTGGACCTGCGCGTGCGCCTCGACCGCTCGGGCGCGATCCGGCTGCGCGAGCCCGCCACGAGCAGCGCGATCGACCTGCGCTGCCAGGTGGATCCGCGACGCCTCGTCCTGGAGCTCGAGACGAACGTGGCCGTGGGCCAGGCGGCGATCCTCCTGCCGTCGGGGACGCGCGTCGCCGAGACGCGCATCGGCGGCTCTCCCGGCGCCTTCGCGACCGAGGCCGTGGGCGAGGACGTGTTCGCGGTCGTCCGCGGCGGCCAGGGCCCGTTGCGCATCGACGTCCTGCTCGAGCGTTGAGCGATGCGTCGAGCCGGAGGCTCGGTGATACGCTTCCGCGATCGGGGGCGTGTTGACAGCCCACCGGAGGAGGCGAGCCGTGGGCAGGTGCAGAACGGCTGTTCGCAACGGCGTGACCATCCTGCTCGGGCTCCTGGTCGGCGTTCCAGCCCCGGGGGCGTCCCAGCAGTCCAAGCCCCCGGCGCCCTTCAAGAGCGTCTACGGGAAGCTGCAAAGCGTCGACAGGAGCCGGAACGGCGTCGTCATGATCTCGGACTCCGGAGAGCGTCTCGCCTGGCAGTTCGAGCCGCCCGTCATCGGCGAGCTCCTGCGCTTCAAGCCCGGCGATCCCATGATCGTCATCTATCGCCAGACCTCGCCCAACGAGAAGCGGGTCACGGCTCTGGCCTTCCCCGGCTCCGCCACGACCCCCGTCTACGTGAACATGACCGGTGAACGGGTCGTGCTGCGCAGCGGCCCAAAGGTCGGCGGGGCGTGCGGCCAGGCCGAAGGGGCTTCCGTGAGGGAATCGGAGATCCCCGTCGGAGGTCTGGCCGAGACCGGCGAGGAGTGCTGGTGCTGCGCGGCGGCAGGCGATGCCTGCAATCCGGGGAACGAGACCGGCCTGGGCCGAGCCTTCCTGGTCCGGTGCTTCAAGTAGCCCGAGAGCCGCGGCGCATGGAGTTCCCGACGACCGCAGTGACGATCCACGTTCCGGGAGTGCTGCGGGCAGAATGCGACGGGGCCTCGAGGCTGTCGGTCGAGGCCTCGAGCGTGCGCGGGGCGCTTCAGCGGCTCGAAGCGCGGCACCCCCGGCTCTACCGCTCCGTGTGCGACGAGACCGGCGCCGTCCGCCGTCACGTGAACCTGTTCGTGAACACGGTCCACGTGCGCGACCGCGCGGGCCTCGATACCCCGCTCGGACCGGGAGACGTGGTGTTCATCCTTCCCGCCGTGTCAGGAGGCTAGCGATGTCCGAGCGCGTGATCGTTTGCGTCGGGACCAGGAAGGGCGTCTTCGTCGCCGAGGCGTCGCAGGCGCGGGGCCGCTTCGCGCTCCGTGGGCCCTTCGGGCAGGGCGTCGCCGTCTACGCGGCGCTCATCGATCGGCGCGGCACGCCGCGCCTCTACGCATCGAGCTGCAACCCGTTCTTCGGCATGAAGGTCCTGCGCTCGACCGACCTCGGCAAGACCTTCAAGGAGACGAAGTCGTCCCCGGCGTTTCCGAAGGACGACGGGCGCGCCCTCGCCAACATCTGGTCCCTCGAGGCGGGGCGGGACAAGAAGGACCTCTGGTGCGGCGTCGAGCCCGCCGCCCTCTTCCGGAGCGCCGACGGCGGAGACTCCTGGGAGATGGTGGACGGGCTCAGCAACCACGCTCACGCCCGCAAGTGGCAGCCCGGGGCCGGTGGGCTCTGCCTGCATACGATCCGCCTGGACGGAGACCGGGTCCATGTCGGGATCTCCACCGGCGGGCACTACCTGAGCGAGGACGGTGGGAGGACCTTCACCGCGTCCAACAGCGGCGTCGGCGCCGGCTTCCAGCCGGATGCCTATCCCGAGTTCGGCCAGTGCGTGCACAAGATCGCGCGCCACAAGGACGCGCCGGGGCGGCTCTACATGCAGAACCACGGCGGCTGGGCCAACTGGACCGGCCCGGGCGGTCCCCGGCCGGACATCGGCGTGCTGCGCAGCGACGACTACGGCAAGACCTGGCGCTCGATCGCCAAGGGCCTGCCGTCGGATTTCGGCTTCCCGATCGTCGTCCATCCCCACGACCCCGACACCGTCTACGTCCTGCCCCTCGTGCCCGAGACCCGCACCTGCCCCGGCGGCGCGCCCGCGGTCTGGCGCAGCGAGGACGGGGGCTCGTCCTGGAAGCGTCTCGCCCGCGGCTTCCCCAGGAGGGAGAGCTTCTTCACGGTGCAGCGCGACGCCATGGACATCGACGAGCTGAAGTCGCCGGCGCTCTACTTCGGGACGACGACGGGGCAGCTCTGGATCGGGCGGGACGGGGGCGAGGAGTGGAGCTGCCTCTTCGACTCGCTGCCGCCGATCCACTGCGTCAAGGTCGCCGTGGTGTGAGCCGGCCCCGGGCGCCCCGCCTGCTCGTGGTCGGCGGCGCGTCCCTCGACGTGCTCCACTTCCGCGGCCGTACCGTTCGCTCGCCGGGCGGCGCCGGCCTCTACACGGCGCTGGCGGCCGCCCGTGCCGGCGCCCGCGTGACGATGTACGCGCCGCTCCCGCGGCCCATGCCCGATGCGTTGCGGCCCGCGGCGGAGCGCGTCGAGTGGATCGGTCCCGAGGTGCGAGCGGAGGAGCTGCCGTCCTTCGAGATCGCGCACCGAGGCGGCGGACGGACCGAGATGATCCAGGCGCTGCCGGGTGTCGAGCCGCTGCTCGCCCCGGAAGCCCTGCCGAACGACGCCCTCGACGTGGACTGGGCGTGCTGCATACCCTTGCTCGACTCCGCGCGCCAGCTCGAGTTCGTCCGCTTCCTCAAGGCGCGGGGACGGCGCGTCGCGTGCGGGACCTACCACGCCGCCACCCGGCAGGACCGCGGGCGCGTGCAGGCGCTCCTCGCCGAGGCGGACGCCTTCTTCTGCAACGAGCGGGAGGCGTCCGAGATCTTCGGCGATCCTCGTTCCGCCGAGGCGCGCCCGGGCCAGCTCCTGTTCGTGACGTTCGGGGAACGCGGCGCCCTCGTCGCGCAGGGCTCGCACCGCACGGAGGTCGCCGGCGTCGAGATCGACGAGCTGGACCCCACCGGGGCGGGCGATGCCTTCTGCGGCACGGCGCTCTCCCTGCTCGCCCGGGGCGCCCATCCGGTCGAGGCCGCGCGCGGGGCCGCGGCCGCGGCCGCGGAGATGGTGACGGCGCCGGGCCCCGAGGCGCTGCTGCGCCCGTCGTCGCCCGCCGGGCCGCCCCGCGACGGACGCGTCGCCGTCGATCGGGAGCAGGTCGAGCGTGTGGCGAGGCTCGTCAGCCAGGCCGACGTGGCCGAGTTCGATTTCGTCGGCGCGCAGTTTCCCGAAGCAGGCGCCGCCCACGCCCTCGATTTCTTCTTCGCCGCGACGCTGCAGCAGTTCGGGTTCTGGACCGAGTCGGCCGGCGGCTACCACGCCCCGATGGTCGCCCCGATCGGCGGCCGCTCGCTGAAGGGCAGCGACTACCTGTGGGCCGCATACCGGCGCTGGATGGAGGTGGACCCGTCCGGCCTCGCGCCCGCGGGCCAGGCGCGCCTCGGAGCCGACGCGTTCCGGGCGCGGCTCCGATCGGACGCGGCAGAGGATCCACTGCCGGCCTCGGACCTGCACCTCGAGCAGGCGCGCGCGTACGGCCGCGACATGCTGGCGCTGGGCCTTACCCCGGCCGGGATCGTCGACGCGGCCAACGCTTCGCCCCGGCCGCTGCTGTCGCTCCTCGAGCGCCTCGACCACGTCGGCGGATACAAGGAGGACCCGCTCCGCAAGAAATCGGCCCTGCTGGCCGTGATCCTCCAGCAGCGGCCCGAGCGCTTCTTGCGCAGCACGCCCGGCGAGATGGCTCCGCCCATCGTCGACTACCACGTGCAGCGGAGCTGTCTGCGCACGGGCCTCGTCGGGTTGCGCGACGAAGGCCTGCGACGGCGCCTCGTGTCGCGGCGGACGCTCGACGCGCGGGACGAGGACGCGGTGCGGCGCGCGTGCGCCGCGGCGGTCGAAGAGCTTCAGCGCCTGTCGGGCCGCTCGATGGGCGCCGTCGACTACCTGCTCTTCATGGCGCGCGAGCGCTGCCCCGAGACGGCCGAGCCGGAGTGCGCCCGCTGCGTCCTCGACCCGGCGTGCGCCCACGACAAGCCCCTGTTCCAGCCGGTGCTCCGAACCACGTTCTACTAGGAGGTCGCCATGCTCGACCGGGCCCAGGGGCTCCTGGGCGTCGCCGCGATGCTGCTCATCGCGTACCTGATGAGTCGGGAGCGGCGCCGGATCGACTGGCGCCTGGTCGCGTCCGGCGTGGCCCTCCAGGCGGCCTTCGGCGTGCTGGTCCTGAAGACCGGCCCCGGACGCTGGTTCTTCGAGCGGCTCGGCGACCTGGCGAACGCGCTCCTGGCGTTCTCCGTGGTCGGCTCGCGCTTCGCCTTCGGCTACCTCGTGGACCTGGAGGCGCCGCCCGGCGTGCCGGCGGCCTCGGGCCTGCCGGCGTTCGCGTTCCGCATCCTGCCGATCATCATCTTCCTGTCCTCCCTCAGCTCGGTGCTGTACTACCTCGGCTGGATGCAGAAGGTCGTGAAGTCCATCTCCTGGGTGATGTTGCGGAGCCTGCGGACTTCGGGAGCCGAGACGCTGTGCGCGAGCGCGAACATCTTCCTGGGCCAGACGGAGGCGCCGCTCCTGATCCGGCCGTACCTGGAGAGCCTGACGCACTCGGAGCTGGTGGCGGTGATGACCGCGGGCTTCGCCACGATGGCGGCTGGCGTCATGACGGCCTACGCGATCATGCTGCAGCCCTTCGTGCCGGGCATCGCCGGGCACCTGCTGGCGGCCTGCGCCATGAACGCCGTGGCCAGCCTGGTCGTGGCCAAGATGCTCCATCCCGAGACCGAGGAGCCGCGGACGCGCGGCACGCTCCACATCGACGTCCCGCCGGAGGACAAGGGCCTGATCGACGCCGCGGCCCGAGGCGCCGCGACCGGCATGCGCCTCGTGCTGAACATCGCCGCGATGCTGATCGCGTTCATCGCGCTCGTGGCGCTGCTCAACGCCGTCGTCGACCTGGCCTTCGGCCTGCTGGGCGTGCCGGGGCTGACGCTTCAGGCGATCCTGGGCCAGCTCCTGCGCCCGCTCGCCTGGCTCATGGGCGTTCCGTGGCACGAGACCGCCTACGTCGGCGGCCTGATCGGCCTCAAGGTCGTGCTGAACGAGTTCGTGGCCTACCTGCAGTTCTCCACCGACCTGGGCGCCGGCGTCGCGGCGCTCGAGCCGCGGAGCGCGGTCATCGCCTCCTACGCGCTCGTGGGCTTCGCCAACGTCGGCAGCATCGCGATCCAGATCGGCGGCCTCGGCGCCCTGGCGCCGGGCCGCCAGGCGGACGTCGCCCGCTTCGGGCTTAGGGCGATGGTCGGAGGGAACCTGGCCGCCTTCCTGAGCGCGAGCCTGGCGGGGGTGCTGGTGTGAGGCAATACCACCTGGGCGTGGACAAAGGCGACGTGGCGCCGCGTGTGATGCTGGTCGGCGACCCGGATCGTGCCGAGCGTGTGGCCCGCCATTTCGAGAAGCGCCACGGCGCCTGGAGGCACCGGGAGTTCGTCACGATCACCGGCACCTACCGCGGCCTGCCGATGACGGTGACCGGCACCGGCATCGGCCCGGACAACACCGAGATCGCGGTCATCGAGCTGGCCCAGTGCCGGAAGGACCTGACGCTGATCCGCGTCGGCACCTGCGGGGGACTGCAGCGCGACACCCGGCTGGGCGACCTGGTCGTGTCGACGGCCTCGGTGCGCCTCGAGGCGACGACGCGTTTCTTCGCGCCCGAGGGTTACCCGGCAGTGGCGGACCTGGACGTCACGCGCGCCCTCGTGGACGCCTGCCGCGAGACGGGCGCGCGCCACCACGTGGGGATCACGGCCAGCGCGCCCGGCTTCTACGGCGCCCAGTCGCGTCGCGTGGGGCGTTTCGAGCCGCTCCGCCCCGACCTGCCGGCGGAGATGGCGCGTCTCGGTGCGTTGAACTTCGAGATGGAGACGAGCGCCCTCTTCGTCCTCGCCGCGCTGGGCCGGCTGCGGGCCGGCGCCGTGACCGTGGTCTACGCCGAGCGGCGCAGCGGGCGGGCGATCAGGCCGCGCGACAGGCCCGCCGCCGAGGCGCGGGCGATCGCCGTCGGGCTCAGGGCCTTCGAGCGCCTGGGCTGAGCGGTCCCGACCGGCGCTCCCGGTTCCCTTCGAGCAAGGCCCCAGCCATGCGCTGCAATGGAAGCACGTCGCCGACGGCGCCACGAGCGATCGCCTCCTTGGGCATGCCGAACACCACGCAGGACGCCTCGTCCTGCGCCAGGGTCCGCGCCCCCGCCTGACGCATGGCGAAGAGCCCGCGCGCCCCGTCGTCGCCCATGCCGGTCAGGATCGCGCCGACCGCGTTCGCTCCCGCCGCGCGGGCGACGGAATGGAACAGCACGTCGACGCTCGGGCGGTGGCGCGACACGAGCGGCCCGTCCGCCGTCTCGACCAGGTAGCCTCCTCCGCCCCGCTGGACGCTCAGGTGCCGGTCGCCCGGCGCGACCAGGGCTCGGCCTTGCGCCACGCGATCGCCGGGCTCGGCCTCCTTGACCTCGATCCGGCAGCAGCGATCGAGTCGCTCGGCGAACGTGCGCGTGAAGACCGGGGGCATGTGCTGGACGATCACGATGCCGGGAGCGTCGGCCGGCATCGCTTCCAGGATCTCGCGCAGCGCTTCGGTCCCGCCGGTCGAAGCGCCCAGGGCGAGAATGGCGTCCGGATTGCGGGCGCCGGCGCTCGGAGTCGAACGGGCGCGCGCCGGCTGGCTCGAGGTCCGTGCGCTCAGGCCGCGCGACCTCGGCCGGGCCTCGGCGGCGCCCCGGATGGTGTCGATGAGCATCTGCGCCGACTCCTCGAGGAAGCCGCCCACGCCCACCCGCGGCTTCGCCACGACGGCGACGGCGCCCTCCTCGGTGGCGCGCAGCGCGGCGTCGGTGCCGCGCTCGGCGAGCCCGGCGCAGACCACCACCGGGATCGGGTCCTCGGCCATCAGCTTGCGCAGGAACGTGAAGCCGTCCATGCGCGGCATCTCGAGGTCGAGGACGATGACGTCGGGCCGCGCCCGCTCCATCTTCGACAGGGCGATCAACGGATCGGAGGCGACGCTCACGCTCAGGCCCGGCTCCCGGGTGAGGATGCCGATCATCGCCTGGCGCACCACCGCCGAGTCGTCCACGACCAGCACCTGCAGCCGGCGCATCAGGACTTCGGCGCTCCGTCGCGGGCGTAGACGTTGGGCAGCACGCTCCGCATCGGGAGCTGGGTGGGGCCGAGGGTCTCGGCATGGCCGAGGAACAGATGGCCTTCCGGGGCCAGCCGGGCGAGCAGGCGCTCGAGCACGTGGGCCTTCGACGCCTGGTCGAAGTAGATCAGGACGTTGCGGCACAGGATCAGGTCGAACCCGCCTCCGAACGGATACTCGTCCTCCTTGAGGTTGAGGCGCTCGAAGCGCACGGCGCGACGCAGCTCGTCCGCCGCGCGCATGCGCCCCTCCTGCCCGCGCACGCCCTTGAGCATGAAGCGCTTCAGTAGTCGGTCCGGGATGTGGGCTGCGCGCTCGATCGGGAAGACCGCCTCCTGCGCCCGGCGCAGCACGCGCGTCGACACGTCGGTGGCCAGGATCTCGAGCTCCCAGCCCGACTCCGGCGGACACTGCTCGAGCAGCGTCATCGCCAGCGAGTACGGCTCCTCGCCGCTCGAGCAGCCGGCGCTCCAGGCGCGCACCCGGCGCGGCCGGCGTCCCGCCTCGGCCGCCTCGCGCCAGCGGGGGAGGATCGAGCGCTCGAGCGCCTCGAACTGCCGCGGCTCGCGGAAGAACTGGGTCTCGTTGGTCGTGATGCAGTCGAGGAGCGGCACGCGCTCCTCGGGGTGGGACTCGAGGTAGCGGTGATAGTCGCCGAAGGAGTCGAGCTGCAGCTCGCGCAGGCGCCGGCTCAGCCGGCCCGCCAGGAGGGCCTTCTTGGTGGGGCCCAGGCGGATGCCGGCCTCGGCGTAGATGAAGCCCGTCAGCGACCGGAAGTCCCGGTCGCTGACGGTGATCGGCCCGATGCCGTGGGCCGTGCCGAGGGACGGGGTCACGACGCCTGGGCGAGCGCGTCCGGTGTCGGGGCCAGAGCCTCCGCGGCCGAGGCCGCGGACACGATCTCGTCGGCCGACAGCAGCCGGTCGACGTCGAGGAGCAGGACGAGGCGCTCGCCCACGCGTCCCATGCCGAGCAGGAAGTCGACGCGCACACGCGTGCCGAAGGCCGGGGCGGGCTGAACGTCCTGCGCGGGCAGCTCGATCACCTGGCGAACCGCGTCCGTGAGCAGGCCCATGACGATCGGCTCGCCCTCGATGTGGACCTCGGTGATCACGACGCACGTTGAGCGCCGGTCCTCCGATGGCGGAAGGCCGAGCTTGACGGCGAGATCCACCACGGGGACGACGCTGCCCCGGAGGTTGATGACGCCGCGGATCCACTCCGGGGTGCGCGGCACGCGGGTGACGCCGGCGTACTGGAGGATCTCCCGCACGCGGAGGATGCCGACGGCGTGCTCTTCGCCGGCGACGAGGAAGGTCAGGTACTGCGGGTGCGCGCTCGGCTCGCGGGTGTCGTCGTGAGCGGTCATGGCTTCGCTCGCTCTCGACTAGAACCGCACGAAGTCGTGGGCTTCGCCGCTGCCGTTGGCCGGCAGCGACACGTGCTTCGGGAGGCGCTGCGGCGGGTGCGCCTTGGCCGCCGGCCGCAGGGCCGCCGGCTTCGTGACGCCGGCTGCCGGAGCGGCTTCGTGGCCGAGGCGGAAGAAGCCGACGAGCTGGCTCAGGCTCTCGGCCTGTGCGGCGAGCTCCTCGGCGGTCGACGACAGCTCCTCGGCGGCCGAGGCGTTCTGCTGCGTCACCTGGTCGACCTGGGTCATGGCGCGGCTGACCTGGCTCACGCCCTGGGCCTGCTCGGCCGACGCCGCCGACAGGTCCTGGACGACGTCGGCGCCCTTCTGGACGTTGGGCGTCAGCTCGGTGAGCAGCTGGCCGGAGTGCTCGGCGACCTTGACGCTGGAGCTGGCCAGCACGCTGATCTCCTTGGCCGCGGACTGGCTGCGCTCCGCCAGCTTGCGGACCTCGGTCGCCACCACGGAGAAGCCCTTGCCGTGCTCGCCGGCGCGGGCGGCCTCGATCGCGGCGTTCAGCGCGAGCAGGTTCGTCTGGTACGCGATCTCGTCGATGATCGAGATCTTCTCGGCGATGTCCTTCATCGCCTCGACGGTGCGGCCCACGGCCTGGGCGCTCTCGCTGGCGACGCGGGCCGCGTCGCTCGAGATCTTGGCCAGGTGCCGGCTGTTCTCGGCGTTCTGGCTGATGGACGCGTTCATCTGCTCGAGGCTCGAGGTCGTCTCCTCGACCGAGGCCGCCTGCTCGGTGGTGCCCTGGGAGACCGTCTCCGAGGTCGCCGAGACCTGCGACGCCGCCGAGGTGAGGGCTGCGGCGCCCGACTGGATCTCCCCGATGATGCGGACCAGCTTCTCGACCATCTGGGCCAGCGCCACGCCCAGCGAGTCCCTGTCGGAGCGCGGGGCCACGGCCACGCCGAGATCGCCGTCGGCGATGCGTCCCGCCACGGCGACCATGTCTCGGCTCGAGCCCACCATGCGGTTCATGGCGTCGAGGAGCTGGCCGGTCTCGTCGCGCGCGCCCGTCTCGATCGAGAGGTCCGTCTCGCCGCGCGCCACCGCGTCGGCGAGCCCCACCGCCTTCAGCAGCGGGACGGTGATGCCGCGGGCGATCTGGACGCTCAGCACGATGCCGAGGGCGATCGCGACCGCGACCACGGCCAGCGTGGTGAGGATCGCCAAGCGCGCGCGCTGCTCCACGACCTGGGCCTGGGCCGCCATGTGCTCGGACTGCGTGGCGGCGTACTCGTCGGCGGAGACCTCCAGGCGCCGGATCTCGTCCTTGTACTCGCCGATCGCCTTGTTGCCTGCCTCGGCCGTCCTGATCCTGCGCCCGCGCACGAGCCCCAGGACCTTCTCGAAGCCGGCCTCGTAGGTGGCCGCATCCTTCTTCATGGCGGCGATCGCCTCGCGGCCGGCCGGATCGCTCTCGAGGCTCTCGAGGGTATCGAGCCGCTCGGCCAGCTTGCTCCGCTGCTCCTTCCACTTCTCGACGTACTCGGCCACCTTCTCCGCCGAGGTGACGTTGAGGAAGACGTCCTTCTCGAAGCGGCGCAGCCCGAGGGTGTTGGCTCGAGCGCGCTGCGCGTGCTCCACCAGGGGAGACTCGATCTTCACGTACTGCAGGGCGAGGTCGGCCGCCTCGCGCGTTCCCCAGTAGCCCGCCGCCGCCACGAGCAGCATCAGCGCTCCGAGCGTGGCGAAGGCCAGGCCCAGGCGCTTTCCGATGGACAGGTTCTTCAACATCGTCTTCTCCTTCGCTAACACTTCTTCAGGCCGCAGCGAGCGCGGCGGCCTCCTGGATCACCGCGTCCACGTCCAGGAGCAGGGCGACGCGCCCGTCTCCGAGGATCGTGGAGGCCGCCACCCCCGGCAGGTTCCGGAACAGCCGGCCCAGCGGCTTGATCACGTTCTGGCTCTCTCCGAGCAGGCGGTCGGCGACCAGGCCGACACGCCGCCCCTGCTGGTGCACGACGAGGACCTGCTCGCGCTCGGGCGCCGCCCCCGGGATCCGCAGCGCTTGGCGCAGGCGCAGGAAGGGCAGCGCCTCGCCGCGCAGGTTGAGCACGCCGCTCTTGCGCTCGGGCTCGCTGTCGGGCGTGAGGTCCAGGCATTCGAGGACGGCCTCGAGGGGCACCACCAGGGTCTCGGCTCCGACCGCGAGGCCGAAGCCCTGGATGATCGCGAGGGTCAATGGCAGCCGGATCGTGAAGACCGTGCCGCCGCCCTCGCGTGGGGCCACCGAGACCGAGCCGCGCACCGACTCCACGTTCCTCCGCACCACGTCGAGGCCGACGCCGCGCCCCGAGAGCCCGGTGACGGCCGCGCTCGTCGAGAAGCCCGGCTCGAAGATGAGCTGGTGGATCTGGGCGTCGTCGAGGCTCTCGCTCCCGTCTGCGACCAGGCCACGGCGCCGAGCGGCGTCGAGGATCCGCGCGCGGTCGAGTCCTGCGCCGTCGTCGGCGATGCGGATCACGATGCTGCTCGTGTCACGGACCGCCTCGAGCCACACGGTCCCGCCGGGCTCCTTGCCGCTGCGCTCCCGGTCCTCGGGCCGCTCGATGCCGTGGGCCACCGCGTTGCGGACCAGGTGCGTCAGCGGGTCGCGGATGGCCTCCACCACCTTCGTGTCCACCTCGACGTCGTCGCTGCCGACCACGAGCCGGGCGCGCTTGCCCTCGGCGGCCGCGGCGTCCCGCACGGTGCGGGCGTAGCGGGCGAAGAGCGGGCTGACCGGGACCATGCGCACCTGCATCACGAGCTCCTGCAGCTCGGCGTGGAGCCGATCGGCCTCGCGCTCGACCTCCAGGACCGCGCGCCGGGCCTCGTCCGCGCCGGTGCCCAGGAGCTGGCGGACGCGGCCTCGCGCGACCGCGATCTCGCCGGTCAGGTCGAGGAGTCGGTCCAGCGTCTCGACCTCGACGCGCAGGGTGCGTGTGCGGGCCGCCAGCGCCTCACGGGCCGCCGTGGGATTGGTCGCGCCGGGCGCGCTGGCGAGAGGCCTGGGCTCGCCGGCGGGCACCTCGGGCCTTGCGGCCCCGGCCAGGACCCGCAGGCGCTGCAGCAGATCGGCGTGGGTGGAACTCACCGGCGTGCCTCGACGGCCGCGGGGACCATCTCCCTGAGGGCGTCCACGGAGGCCAGCAGCGTGGCGATCACCTCGGGGCCGGCTTCGAGCTCGCGGGCCCGCAGGCGCTCGAGGACGTCCTCGAGGGCGTGGCTGAACTCGACCAGCTCGGAGAGCCCCAGGGACGAAGCGTTCCCCTTCAAGGTGTGCGCCATGCGGAACAGCAGGTTCAGGGGCTCGCTGCCCCCTTTGCCCGATTCGAGGGAGAGCAGCGACTGCTCCATGGCGCCGAGTCCCTCGTCGCACTCGGCCGCGAACAGCCGCAGCAGCTCGTCGTACTCGGGATCGAGACGGATGGCGGTGGCGGCCATCACGCCCCCGCTCCGCGCAGCCGGCGTACCCAGGCGGCGCCGCCTGCCGTCTCGAACACCAGCTTCCGGCCGCAGGTCCCGCCGACGTCCTCGGCGACGATGGGGATCGCGCGTTCCGTCAGGAGCCGCCGCGCCGCCTCGACGTTCCGGGAGCCGATGCGCGGCTCCCCCGAAGCGGCCGCGCCCAGCGAGGCGCCGCCGAAGGTCTTCGCCTGGAGCCGCTCGCGGCGCGCTCCGTGCGCGAGGAGACGGGCGACGAGCTGCTCGAAGGCCGGCCCGGCGAAGCGGGGCGAGGCGTTGCCCGAGAGCACGTCCGGGAGCAGGAAGTGGTTCATGCCGCCGACGCCCGCCCAGGCGTCCCAGAGGCAGACGGACACGCAGGACCCGAGCACCGTCGTGATGAGGGCGGGCTCGGCGAAGGCGAGCACCTTGCCGGGGTGCAGGTAGGAAGCCGCGACCTCCGGCACCTCGCCGGCGGCGTCAGCCGGAACCCTGGCCAGGAGCGCGTTCACCGGGCCGCTCCGCTGCCGGCCCGGAGCCGGGTCGCGAGGAGCGCCGTGCCGGCGTGCGTCGCGAGGACGTCCAGCAGCTCGACGTCGGCCGGCTCCAGGCTTCCCTTGTGATCGAGCAGGCGATAGAGCACGAGCGCGCCGGTGACCTCGCCGTCCACCTTGAGGGGGACGCTCGCGACGATCCCCGGCTCCGGACCGTCCGGCGCGCCGGCGAGCCAGGTCTCTCCGAGTGCGACGCTCCGGCCGATGACGCCCTCGCCGGGCCGGATCATGCCCGGCTGTCCGGCCGACATCCCCACGCTGGCGACCGGCGCGAGCACCGCGGGCGACCCGATCAGCTCGAAGATGGCCATCTCCTCGCAGCCGAGCAGGCTGGCGACGACCTCCTCCAGGGCCTTGAGCACCGCGCCGCGGTCGAGGGTCGAGTGGAGGCGGTGGACGGCCACGTACAGGCTGGCCAGGTCAGCGGCGCGCTTGCGCGCCTCGACGAGGGCCTCCACCAGCCGCTGGCGCTCACGCTCGTGGCCGGCGAGCTCCTTGTGGAGCTCGAAGTGCAGGACCTCGCGGGTCACGAGCTGCTGGTGCAGGGAGCGGATCCCGTGCGTGACGCCCTCGGGGGCGTCGAGCTCGACGAGCACGGCCTCCACGGCGCGGAGCTGTTCGACCATTCCACGGCCCTCCCCTTCCACGACGTTCACGCGCCCAGGCACGCCTGCACCTTCACGAGCAGCTCCTCGGGATCGAAGGGCTTCGTCAGGTAGTCCGTGCAGCCGCTCTCGTAGCCCGCCTCCACGTTGGCCGGCTCGCCGCGCGTCGTCACCAGGATCACGGGCGTGCCACGGGTCTCCGGCTTGGAGCGCAGCTCCCGCAGCGCCTCGAGGCCGGTCATGCGCGGCATGACCACGTCCATCACGATGAGGTCCGGACGCTCGGCGAGCGCTCGCTCGACGCCCTGCTGGCCGTCCGAGGCGGTCACCAGGTCGTAGGGCCCGTGCTTCAGCGTCATCCGCTCCATGAAGAGCGAGGTGACGGAGTCGTCGACGAGGAGGATCTTCTTCTTGCTCACAATGAACTCCACTTCATGACTTGAGGTCCCCACGGCTGGGTCGCCGGGCGCGCCGGCCCGAACAGCCAGCCCTGGACGAGCTCGATGCCGAGGTTCCTGACCGCCTCGAGCTCGGCCCGGGTCTCGACGCCCTCGGCGATGGCCTGGCCGCCGAAGCGGGCCGCCAGCTCTGCGATCGACGCCAGCACCACCCTGCGGTGGAAGTCCCGCGGGCTGTCCGCGACGAAGTAGCGGTCGATCTTGAAGTACTCCGGCCGGCACTCGAGGATCATCAGGAAGTTCGAGTGCCCCAGGCCGACGTCGTCCAGGGCGACGCGCACGCCGATGTCGCGCAGTCCCTCGAGGCTGGTGCGGAAGGCCGCCATGTCCCAGGGCGGAGCGTGCTCCACGATCTCCAGGACGATGCGCGAGGGGTCGATCATGTGGAGCGAGGCCGTGTCGCCCAGGAAGCTCAGGAACTCCGGGTCGTGGGCCAGCGTCGAGGCGTGCACGTTGATGCCGAGGGTCGCGCCGGGGGGCAGCGAGCGCGCCGTCTCGAGGATCGTCCTCACGCAGGCGCGGTCCACGGCCGCCGCGGCGTTCTTGCGGCCGGCGTAGTCGAACAGGACCTCGGGGGCCTCGAGGCTCGTGCCCTCGGGCCCCCGGACCAGGGATTCGAGGTAGTGGACGCGCATGCGGCCGGCGTCGGCCTCGAAGACCGGCTGGAACAGCACCCGGAGCGATCCGGGCTCGAGGATCGTCTCGAGCAGGCAGCGCCTACCCAAGCTGGACTCCGATGAGGCTCGCCGCCACCGCAGCGAGCTGTGGCAGGTCCTGGGGCTTCGCGAGGATGCGGTCGGCGCCGCAGCGGCGCGCCTCGACCTCCATCTCGTCCGAGACGAAGGCGCTCAGCACGATCACCGCGGTTCCGGGGTTCGTGCGCCGGATCTCGCGCAGCACGTCGAGGCCCTCGGCGCCGCCGTAGCTGTTGAGGCGCAGGTCGAGGATCGCCAGGTCGTAGCGACGGTGGTCGACGAGGGCGGCGGCCTCCTCCGCCTCGCAAGCCACGTCCGCCTGGCAGCCGAGCTGGCGGAAGAAGCGCGCCATGGGATGGGCGATCGCCTCCTCGTCGTCGAGGATCAGCAGGCGCGGCGCCGGGCTCGCAGCTCGCGTTTCGGTCACGAGCGACCCAGGTCTGCAACGCCGGGACCAGCACCTGTGCCTCGATCCGGAACGGCGGGGACGCTCAGCCGGCTCTATGGTTTGCGGGGCCCCCGGGCTGGCGAATCGAGAGCCGGAGCCCTGCGGTCCAGTCCTGGATCCCGGACCGGCTTTCCGGACGTCAGGACGAGGTGGAGCGCGACAGCGCGAGGCCGTGCTTGCGGATCTTCTCGTACAGGGCGCTCCGCGAGAGGCCCAGCACCAGCGCGGCCTTGGCCACGTTGCCGCCTTCGGCTCCCAGCACTGCCTCGATGTGACGCCTCTCGGCCTCGGCGAGTGTGAGGCGCGCAGGCGTCGCCGGGGGCGCCTCGGCGTCCGTCACGTCCTCTGCTTCGAGCGTGCTCCGGTTGCCCAAAAGCACAGCGCGCTCGAGGGCGTTGCGAAGCTGGCGGATGTTCCCGGGCCAGCGTGCCGCGGCCACCGCTCCCTCCGCCGCATCCGAGAGCCGCAGCCCCGGCCGTCCCAGTTCCGTCCCGATGCGCGCCAGCAGGCCCCTCGCGAGGAGCACCGCATCCTTCCCCCGCTCGCGCAGCGGCGGGACTTGGAGGGGGACGGCGCTGATCCTGTAGTAGAGGTCCTCGCGGAACTTCCCCTCCTGCACCTGCCGGGCGAGATCGTGATGCGTCGCGGCGATCAGGCGCACGTCCACCCGGCGGTCCTTCACGTCCCCGAGACGGCGGAAGCGCAGCTCCTCGAGCACCTTCAGGAGCTTGGCCTGCACCTGCACGTCCACGTCGCCGATCTCGTCGAGGAAGAAGGTACCGCGGTGGGCCAGCTCGAGGAGCCCCTGCTTCGCCGCAACCGCGCCCGTGAACGCCCCCTTCTCGTGCCCGAACAGCTCGCTCTCGAGCAGCTCGCGGGACAGGCCCGCGCAGTTCAGGTCCACGAAGGGCTCCTGGGCCCTCGGGCCGTGATCGTGCAGCCAGCGCGCCAGGACCCCCTTGCCGCTGCCGGTCTCGCCCTGGATCAGCACCGGGACCGCCGCCGACGCGACGCGCGCGGCCTGATCCGCCAGCCGCTTCACGGCCGGGCTCGTGCCGAGGAACGGGTCGACGGCGCTGCGCGCCTTGGCCGAGCGTCCGGCGAGGGACTCCTGGCGGCTGCGGCGGTTCTCGACCGCGCGGTCCAGCACGACGCGCAGGGTGGGCAGCTCGACCGGCTTCGTGAAGAACTGGTCGGCCCCTTCCTGCATCGCCTTGACCGCGAGGTCGATGGTGCCGTGGCCGGTCAGGATGATCACGGGCAACGAGGCGTCCATGGCCCGGAGCTGGCGCAGCAGATCGAGGCCGTCGCCATCGGGCAGGGAGAAGTCCAGCACAGCGGCGTCCGGGAGCGAGGCGCGGCAGACCTCGAGGGCGCCGGCGACGGTCTGCGCCTCGACGACCGCATAGCCGGCCGTGGCCAGGAAGCGGCGGATCGGGAAGCGGACCGCCTCCTCGTCGTCGACGAGGAGCACCGCCGAGCTACGCGCCATGGGCTCCGTCCTCGGAGCGGGCGGCCGAGAGCGGCAGCGAGACGTCGAACACGGCGCCCCCGCCGCCGCGGTTGGCGGCGGTGACGGTCCCGCCGTGCGCGTCGACGATGCGCTGCACGATCGAGAGCCCCAGGCCGGTGCCGCCCTTGCGCTTGGTGAAGAACGGCTCGAAGAGCCGGGCGGCGTCGTCCAGCGCGATGCCGGGGCCGTCGTCCTCGATGCGGAAGTGGAGCGCGCCTTCCTCCTGTCTGGCGGTCACCTTCACCTCGCCGTTCCGTGGAGACTGCTGGATCGCGTTCGCGATCAGGTTCTGCAGGACCTGCTCGATGCGGCCGGCATCGGCCGCGAGCGCCGGCAGCGCACCGGGCGCCTCCTCGATCACGCTCACGCCGCGCTCGCGCGCCAGGAGCGCGCACGCCCGGGCCGCGCGCCGCACGAGGTCCTCGGGACGGGTCGGGGCCCGCCGCAGGAGCGGCGACTTGCCGAAGTCCAGCAGGTCGCGCATGAGCTGGCTCAGCCGGCCCACCTGGGAGCGCAGCAGGGTCGCGTACTCAGCATAGCCGGCCTGGTGCCCGTAGTCGGCCTCCAGCGCGTCGAGGGTGGCGGAGATGCTGAAGAGCGGGTTGCGCACCTCGTGGGCCACGCCCGCCACGAGCGAGCCCATGGCCGCCATCGTCTGGGTGCGCCGCAGCGATTCCTGCAGCTCGACCAGGCGCGTGACCTCGCCGATCACCAGGATCAGCCTCTCCTCGCCGCCGGCTCCGGCCGCGGCGACGCTGGCCGTGAGGGTGTAGGCTCGGCCGCTCTTGTTGCGTGCCTCGCCGGACTGCGCCGAGCGGGATGCGCCGGCGGCCGCCAGCAGACGGGCCGCGGCCGGCCAGGGCTCCTGGTCGCCGAGCTCCTCGACGCGGCGGCCCAGCAGTTCGCCCCATCTCGACGCGCCCGCCAGCGCTGCCGCGGCGCGGTTCAGGCGCACGATCCGCGCCTCCCGATCGAAGACGACGAGCGCGGTCTCCACGGCGTCGAAGGTCTTCTGCCACTCGGCCGCCGCCCGCTCGACCGCGGCCTGGAGCCGCGCGCGCTCCGCCGCCGCCTGCCGCTCGGCGGTCACGTTGCGCGCCAGGGTCAGGCGGGCGAGCCGGCCCGCGAACGGGACCTGGAGGCTCGTGAGGTCCACGTCGATCACGGAGCCGTCGCGGTGCCGCTGCTGGCGCAGCCCGACGTGGACGATGTGCGGGCGCGGCTTGCCGAGGTCCGCCAGGAACTCGGCCCAGTACGGGTCGCCGGGAACGGTGAGGTCCCCGACGGACATGGTCAGCAGCTCCTCGCGGCTGTACCCGTACTGCTCCACGCAGGCCGCGTTGACGGCGAGGAAGCGCAGCGTCGCCACGTCGTAGACGAGCATCGGCAGCGGGTTGCCGTCGAAGAGCAGCCGGTAGCGCGCCTCGGAGTCCTCGAGGGCTGCCTGGGCCGCCCTCCGCTCCGTGATGTCGCGGCCCGTCGACTGCAGCTCCACGAGGCGACCGTCGGCGTCGAAGATGCCGCGGTCGGTCCACTCCTGCCAGCGCCGCTCGCCGGAGGCCGTGACGCTCTCGTGAACGTCGGTGGCCAGGGGATGCTCCGGTGTCAGCGAGAGGATCTTGCGACGGACGGCCTCGCGGTCCTCGGGGGCCACCTGGGGCAGGAAGCCGCTCCCGACGAGCTCCTCGGCGGCCTTGCCGAAGACGCGACAGTAGGCCTGGTTGACGAACGTGCGGATGCCGTCCGGCCGCCAGCGGACGATCATCTCGGTCTGGTCCTCGATCACGGCCCGGAACAGCTCCTCGTTGCGGCGCAGCGCGGCCTCCGCCTCTCGCTGCTCGCTGATGTCCCTCACCGCCGTGACCCAGAGGCCCGGGCCGAGGGGGCGGCCGCGCGCCTCGACGGGGACGCGGCTGCCGTCCTTGCGGATGGCGACGAGCTCGTGGGCGGCAGGCGCGTCGCTCGCGAGCGCGGCGGCGACCTGCTCGCGGTTCTCGGGGCTGACGAGCTCCAGGACGTGCCGGCCGATCAGCTCCTCGCGGTCGTAGCCGAGCATGTCGGCGAACTGCTGATTGACGTCCAACAGCCGGCCGTGCTGACCGAAGGCGATCCCCTCGTGGGACGCCTCGGAGAGGCGCCGCCAGCGCTCCTCGGACGCGCGCAGGTCCTCGACGGCCCGCTTGCGCTCCGTGACGTTCCGGGCCACCCACAGCACGCAGTCGTTGGGGAGCGGCGAGAGCACCGCCGCGTACCAGGCGGGCGCGCCGCCGAGCATCAGGGCGTACTCGAACTCGACCGTCTCCTGGGTCGCGAGGCAGCGGCGGATCTGCGCCAGGAACTCGTCGGCGTGCTCCTTGGGGAGGACGTCGTGGAGGCGCCGCCCCAGGAGCTCGGCCGACGAGCGTTCCATGAGGGGCGCGCTCGGTGAGACGCGCACGTAGCGGCCTTCCGCGTCGTGAACGATGACGACGTCCTTCATGGCGGTGAACAGCGCCCACAGCTCGGCCTCGGAGTCGCGGAGCGCGAACTCGGCACGCTTGCGATCGGTGATGTCCATGACCGAGCCGCGCATCAGGGCCGGCTTCCCCTGGCTGTCGCGAGAGACGCTGCCGTGCGCCTCGAGCCAGCGGGTCGATCGCGCGCCGACGCGGAACTCGGCCTGGTGGGACGACACGCCGCCAGCAGCCACCTGCTCGATGGACCTGAGGAGGCCCGCTCGATCGTCCGGATGAATCGCCTCGAGGAGCGCCTGGAGCGTGGCGCCCCGCGGCAAACCGAGCAGCGCCTCGGTCTGCTCGGTCCAGGCGGCCGAGCCTCTGGCAATGTCCCATTCCCAGGTTCCCATCTGGGCCGCGTCGAGGGCGAGCCGCAGGCGCGCCTCGGCCGCGCGCAGCCCCTCGGCCTGGGACTCGGCCCGCTGCACGGCGGCCGCAACCGTCAGCACCAGCAGGCCCGCCAGCAGCCCGAAGACGATGGCCATGCGGAGCCACGTCGTGGAGAGCGGGAGCTGCGCGGACCACAGGTCGGCGGCCTGCATACGCACGGCGGCGCCGAGCAGCCACAGGCACGCCGCGCCGGCGAAGAGCGCCAGCAGGCCCGCGCGGCTGCCGAACGCCAGCGCCGCCACCACGGCGGCCAGCACCAGGGTCAGGACGCCGCCGGGCGACGGGCCGCCGCCGGCGACCAGCGCGGCGCCGGCGGCGAGGAGCAGCGCGATCAGCAGGATCGCCCGCGGGCCGTCGCCGAGCCTGCGGCCGAGCGCCACCGACAGCGCGCCGGACGCCGGGACCAGCGCAGCGCCCAGGAGGCCAGGCGCGCTCATGGCGCCCACCAGCGCCAGGTACAGGACCACCGGCACGCCGCCCGCGAACAGGATCCAGCCGACCCGCCTGAGCAGCTCGGCGCGCCACGAGAGCGCCGAGTCGGCGTCAGGCGTGTTCGGTGCCGGCGCAGTCAAGGCTTCGAGCGCTGCCCGAGCGCGAGGCGGTTCAGGCGGGCGGGTCGGAGACCGGCGCGTCCACCACGGCCTTCCACTGGCCGCCGGTCTTCCTCCAGACGACGACGCCGAAGCCCTTCTGCGTGGCGGGCATCTTCGTCTTCGGGTTGCTCAGGGTCAGGGAGTACGTGGCGAGCTCGTAGGCGAGGTCGCCCGAGCGCGCGACCTCGACCGATGTGGTCTCGAAGCTCAACGCGAAGTTGGGGTCCTGCATCATCCCGCCGAGGGTCTGGCGGATGGCGGCCAGCCCCTTGACGTCCGGTGCGGCCTCGAGGATCACCACGGCGTCTTCCGTGTAGTACGAGGCGAACTTCTCCACGTCCTTCGCCTGGGCGGCGGCGGACCAGTCCTTCGAAGCGGCGCGGATGGCCGCCTCGTCGGCGGCGCGCGTGTCGGGGGGCTCGACCGGCTGCGGTGATGGGGCCGGCTGGGCGCAGCCGGCGAGGGAGAGTGCGACGACCAACGCACCGGATCGCCTCAGCACGGACTTCATCGGTCACCTCCTGCCCCGACGCTCGGGGGCGCCGCATCCTACTCCCGGACGGCCCGCCCGCGCGTCAGGGCCCCGCCACCGGCCCCAGGTAGCGGTCCAGCCACTGGAGCGATTCCTTGATCTGCTGGACGCGCGGCACCGAGTGGCCGCCGGGGAACACCAGGCGCTTCTTGTGCTCCTTGGGAGTGCCGAGCAGCTCGAAGAGCGGGCGCTGGGACGTCTCGACCGGGAAGAAGAAGTCCAGCTCCCCGTTCAGGATCAAGGTGGGCTGGGTGACCCGGCCGACGTAGTTGACGGCGTCGGCCTCCGGAAGCGCGCGCTGGAAGTTCAGGCCAGCGACGTAGAGCACGTTGGCCTTGATGCGCTTCTCCACCGCCGGCAGGATCGCGCCCATGGCCCCGCCCCAGCTCACGCCGTAGTAGGCGATGCTGTCCACGTCGATGTCCGGTCGCGTCTCGAGATAGTCGATCGAGCGAGACAGGTCCTTGCCCCACATCACGACGTGATCCTTGTAGAAAGCGGTCTCCTCGGGGTAGTCCGAGCGCATCTCGCCGCCCCGCTCGTAGGTGCCCTTGTAGATCGGCCAGATCACGGCACGGCCGCTCCTCGCCAGGAAGTCCACGCGGCCCAGCTCGAGCGAGGCGCTGGAGCGCGTGCTCAGCGCGCCGGATCCCGGGAAGTAGACGACGACCTGGTAGGGCGGCTTGCCTGCTGGCGGGAGGAACAGGTAGGCGATCATCCTGTCGCCGCTGTAGGCCGCGTCGAAGGAGATCTTCTGGCGCGCTCCGCTTGGAGTCAGCTTCTCCTCCTCGACGACCGCCTCGAGGGGCGTCTTGTCGTAGTGGAACTGGCGCAGGTACTGGGCGAAGATCGCGTCCGGCACGGCCTTCTCCGCGCGGAAGTCGCGGCTCGGCAGCGGGACGCTGCGCATGAGAGCCGCCTCGTTCGCATCCTTCTCGAGAGGGCGGATGCAGCGGAAGCCGTTGATCGGCGAGCGGTCGAAGGCGGGCTGGGCGTACGAATCCGCGAACGCGTAGTCGGGGTCGCTGAAGCCGCCGCCGAGAATGAAGCGGCTCCCGCCGCTGCCGCTTTCGTTCCAGGTCCACTCCCGCACGTTCCCCGCCAGGTCGGAAACGCCGAAGCGGCTCATGCTCTTCGTCGTGCCGACCGGGACGGGAGCCTTGCTCGCCAGATTGGAGAGCGGAACGATGCGCGAGCTGGCGACGGTGAAGGCGACGCGGTTCCAGTGGAAGATCGTGGGCAGGCTCTTCCCGGCCCAGGCGGCGTACGCCGCCGCCTCGTAGAAGCTCACGCCCGCGACGGGCAGATCGCCGCCGCCCTCGGGATACGAGCCGACCTCCCACGTGGCGGGCCCGGGACGTCCCGTGCGGTCCGTGAAGCGCGCCATCGCCTCGTTCCAGCCCAGGCGGCGGCCGCCCTCGACGAACGGCTCCCGCCAGTACTTCGGGTCGCCGTATCCGCCCGCGTCCACGAAGCGCTTGTACTCGCGCTGGCTCACCTCGTGGCGGTCCATCAGGAAGGCCGTCGTCGGCTCCTCCTTCAGGTGGTCGAGGCCCGGGAGGTAGAGCTCGAAGGCGCCGGCCGGGACGAGGACCATGCCGTCCGGGACCTCGCCCGGCGCCGGCAGCCGGTAGCTCCAGGTGTCGCCGACCAGGCCGAAGTTCCAGATCACGTCGTCGACCGTGGCCCGGCCAGGCAGCGTCAGCCGGACGCGCGTGAAGCCGCGCGGGTAGGCGATCTGCTGGAGCGGCGTCGTGCCGATCGCGACAGGAGCGGCGTCGGGCTCGTCGTAGTACCAGGCATCGACGGAGGCCCCGGGTGGGTCGGAGGTGATCGTGATGGAGCGCGTGAACTTCGGGCGAAGCCGCTCGAGCGCCGGCTCCCCAGAGGTCGCCGCCTCGACCCTGCGGGCGAGCACGAACGCATCCCAGCTCTCCCGGCCCTCCTCGAGGCCCTGGATCCGCTCGACGACCGCCTCGAGCTGGGGCAGCGCCTCGGTCCGGACCCAGCGCTCACGGGCGCTGCGCCCGAACCACCAGGTCGCGACCGCTGCCACCAGGACCGCCGCGGCGGCCGCCAGGGCGATCCGCCCGCGTCGCGTCGGCCCCGGCCGCGCGCCCGGGCGGGCGGGATCGGAGAGGAGCTCGTCGCGCAGCGTGCGCAGCTCCTCGCGCAGAGGAGCCGCCGTCGGATATCGCGCAGCGGCCTCCTTCTCCAGGCAGTGGCGGATGATCCGGTCGAGGGGCGCGGGGACCGACGGGGCGAGCGTCGTGACGGGAGCAGGCGAGTCACGCAGGATCGACGACAGGATCGAGACGCTGTTGTCGCCTCCGAACGGCCGGCGCCCTGTCGACAGCTCGTAGAGGACGGTGCCGAGCGAGAAGACGTCGGAACGCGTGTCGACCGGCTTGCCCTGGGCCTGCTCGGGCGACATGTAGGCCACCGTGCCGAGCAACGTTCCGGCCTCCGTGAGGGGCCGGTCCAGCGTCCCGGCGGCCGAGAGCGCGCTGGCCGCGGTTCCGACGGATGCGGACACGTGCTTGGCGAGGCCGAAGTCGAGGATCTTGACGTGGCCGTCCTGCGAGACGACGACGTTGTCGGGCTTCAGGTCGCGGTGGACGATGCCAGCCTGGTGCGCCTTGGCCAGGCCGTCGGCGATCTGGGTCGCCACGTCGAGGAGATGGCGCGGTGGCATCGGTCCCTCGGCCAGCATCTCCCGCAGCGTGCGTCCCTCCACGAGCTCCATCGCCACGTAGAGCACGTCGCCCTGGGACCCGATGTCGTGGACGGTGACGATGTTGGGGTGGTTCAGCGCCGATGCGGCGCGCGCCTCCTGCTCGAAGCGGGCGCGCCTCGCCGCGTCGCCGGCGAATTCCTGGGGCAGGACCTTGAGGGCCACGTCGCGCCCGAGGCGCGGGTCCCGGGCGCGGTAAACCTCTCCCATGCCCCCGGCGCCGAGGGGCGAGACGACCTCGTAGGGGCCGAGGCGCGTCCCCGTGGCGACTGCCATCTTCGGGGTCGGAGTCTACCAGGGAAGCTTCTTGCGGCCCGGCGGGTGACAAGCCAGCCCCGGAGTATCGGATTCACGGCCACAGGCAGACCGCTCGACCACCGGCCGAAGCGCCCCGTGCCGCCGCACGAAGCAGGAGGGCATCCATTCCCTGGAGACGCGCTGCGAGCGGGCGAGAGGAAGTCTCCGCCCCCAGGTGGGTCAGGACGGGGCCGGTCGGATGATCGACATGAGGACCCACATCCCCGGCGAGCTAGGTATCCGAAACACGAAGACACCGTCGCCGTCACCGAGTCCGGTTGCGAGAACCTCGCCCAAGGTGCTCGGGCGCGCCGGAAGAGCCTGGGTGATCCCGCTCTCGGCCATCTGCGACCGACAGGAGTTTCCGGTGCAGAGAACGAGGACGCCCTTTGCGGTCGCTGGCCATGTCCGATCCTCGGGGAAGGCGGTCTGGATCATCGGATCCGGTTGACCGCCCAGGCGGAGGGTGCTACATTTCGCTTGATATCGAAATGGCGAAACTACTGTCCGCGACCGTACACGCGCTGAAGGCGCTCGCCCACCCGGGCCGGCTGCGCATCCTGGCCATGCTGCGCGGGGGCGAGCTGTGCGTGTGCCAGATGACCGCCGTTCTCGACCTTGCCGCTTCGACCGTCTCGGCCCACCTCGCCGATCTCAAGCGCGCCGGCTTGGTCGGGGAGAGGAAGGACGGCCGCTGGGTGTTCCACCGCCTCGAGCAGGGCGAGGCCGCAGCGGCCCTGCTCGGGCCGGTGTGGAAGGCGATCGCACGAGACCCTCAGGTGGAAGCCGACGCGCGGCTGCTGCGCGAGCTGCGGCGCGTGGACGTCGAGGAGCTGTGCCGGGTGGACCTCGACCTCAAGCGCCTTGGGATCAAGCGGCCGGCCGCAATCGAGGCGGGGGCGCGATGAACGTCTTCGAGCGCTTCCTGAGCCTCTGGGTAGCGGCATGCATGGTCCTCGGTGTCGCGATCGGGACGCTGGCGCCGGGGCTCGTGGGCGCGATGCGCGACATGGAGTTCGGCAGCGGCAGCCACATCAACGTCCCGATCGCCGTCCTGATCTGGCTGATGATCTACCCGATGATGCTCAAGATCGACTTTGCACAGGTCAAGGGCGTCAGGAAGCGGCCAGGCGGGCTGGCCGTCACCCTCGTCGTGAACTGGCTGGTGAAGCCGTTCTCGATGGCCTTCCTCGGCTGGCTGTTCTTCCGCCACGTCTTCACGCCGTGGATCGGACCCGAGCTCGCCAGCGAGTACATCGCGGGCGTCATCATTCTGGCTGCCGCGCCCTGTACGGCGATGGTCTTCGTCTGGTCGTACCTTACGGACGGAGACCCCGCCTACACGCTCGTGCAAGTGGCGGTGAACGACCTGATCATGCTCGTCGCCTTCGCCCCGCTGGTGAAGTTCCTCGTGGCGGGCGCCTCCGGTCTCCACGTGCCGTTCGCCGTTCTCCTCTATTCGGTTCTGATCTTCGTGGTCATCCCGCTGGCGGCGGGCTCGATCAGCCGCAGCGTCCTCATCGGCAGGAAAGGCAGCGAGTGGTTCGCGGGGCGCTTTCTCCCGTTCTTCCAGCCCGTGACCGTGATCGCTCTCCTCCTGACGCTCGTCGCCATCTTCGCGTTCCAAGCCGAGAACATCACGGCCCGGGCCCTCCATGTCGTGCTGATCGCGATCCCGATCCTGATCCAGGTCTACTTCAACTCCGGCCTCGCGTACGGGCTCATGAAGGCCTTCCGCATCCCGTACGGCGTCGCCGCCCCGGGCGCTCTCATCGGCGCCTCGAACTTCTTCGAGCTGGCGGTAGCCACGGCGATCGCCCTCTTTGGCCCCGGCTCCGGCGCCGCGCTCGCCACGGTGGTGGGGGTGCTGGTCGAGGTCCCCATCATGCTCTCCGTCTGTCGTTTCTGTGTCGCGACGCGCGGCTGGTTCGAGGCAGCCGGCGCCGCGGCAGTCCTCGGGCCCGTCTCATCGCCCGAGGCATAGGAGTCATCCATGGCCGTCCACGTGATCGAGGTGCTCGGGCACGGCTGCCCGAGGTGCTTCGAGACCCACCGCGTCGTCCGTCACGTCGTCGACGAAGCGAAGCTCGACTGCCAGGTGCAGAAGAGCGAGTCGGTCGACCGGCTGATCGAGCTGGGTGTGCTGAAGACGCCGGCCGTCGCGTTCGACGGCAAGGTCGTCCTGTCCGGCCACATCCCGAAGGCGGACGAGGTCAAGCGGCTGCTCGGTCTCGCCTGAGCCCCGCACCGCGGGGCCTCCCGGGCCCGGAGGGGCCGCTTCGATGTCCGAACGCTGGAAGCTCGTCCTGATGCTAGGAGCCTTCGGCCTCGCCTTCTTCCTGCCGATCGAGAGCTCGCGCACGCAGGGGGCGCTCCTGGAGGGCTTCTGGCTGCTCAAGGACTACGCGCGGCAGCACGTGCTGCTGTGCCTGGTGCCGGCCTTCTTCATCGCCGGAGCGATCTCTCAGTTCGTGAGCCAGGGCGCCGTGCTGCGCCACCTCGGCGCCAAGGCCCCGCGTCCCGTGGCCTACGGCGTCGCGTCCGTGTCCGGCAGCATCCTCGCCGTCTGCTCCTGCACGGTGCTCCCGCTCTTCGCCTCGATCTACCGGCGCGGGGCCGGCCTCGGCCCGGCGACGTCCTTCCTCTACTCCGGCCCGGCCATCAACGTGCTGGCCATGATCCTCACCGCGCGCGTGCTGGGCCTGCAGCTCGGCTTGGCGCGGGCGTTGGGCGCCGTCGTCTTCGCGGTCGTCGTCGGCGTCCTGATGGCGGTCCTCTTCCGGCGCGAGGAGGCTGAGAGGCAGAAGAACGGCGCCGACCCGTTCGCGGCTGCGGCCGCCGAGCATGCGCCGAGGCAGGCGTGGCAGGACGCGAGCTTCCTCGGCGCCATGGTCGCGGTCCTCGTCTTCGCCAACTGGGGTGCGCCCAACCAGGCGGTGGGCTTCTTCGCCGCGATCTACCGCGTCCACTGGCCGCTCACCGCTGCGCTGCTGGTAGCGCTTTTCTGGATGATGTCCCGCTGGTACTCGAAAGACGAGCTCGAGCTGTGGGTCCAGGCCAGCTGGGGCTTCGCGAAGCAGATCACGCCGCTCTTGCTCGGCGGGATCCTGGTGTCCGGCTGGCTGATGGGGCGGCCAGACGTCGACGCCGGGCTCGTGCCCTCGTCGTGGGTTGCCGGAGTGGTTGGAGGCAGCTCGCTCAGCGCCAACTTCCTCGCTTCGTTCGCGGGGGCGCTCATGTACTTCGCCACGCTCACCGAGGTGCCGATCCTGCAGACGCTCCTGGGCTCTGGGATGGGACAGGGTCCGGCACTCTCGCTGCTGCTGGCCGGTCCGGCGCTGTCGCTTCCGAGCATGCTGGTCATCAACTCGTACCTGGGCCCCCGCAAGACGACGGCCTATGTCGCC
>DASSJI010000264.1:0-34186 GCA_035691285.1 Vicinamibacteria bacterium
GCCCGCTGGATGTTCCGGAGCGTCTGGACCGTCTGCGCGTACGGATCGCCGACGCCCACGATCTTGCCGTCGTCCCCCGTCGCGGTCGTGCCGGACACGTGGACGACGTTCCCCACGCGCACCGCTCGCGAGTAGCCGACGAGCGGCTCCCACGGCGTCCCCGAGGCGATGTTCTGGCGAGACATGCCGACACTATACTCGCCGCCTCGGAGGTGGGTGTGGCGGAGAGCGTTCTCGTCGAGCTCATGCGGGGCAAGGGCGCCTTCACGGACGCGCTGGCCTGCGTCGCCGGACTGAGCTCGTCCGCGGCCGGAGAGCGGGCGGGCGCGCCGTACTCGGTCCACGAGCTGGTCTTCCACATGAACTACTGGATGGAATACGAGCTCCAGCGGATCGCGGGCGGGAGCCCCCCCTACCCGGAGCATGCGTCGGCGTCCTGGCCGCCGGCGACGGCCCCGGCGAGCCAGGACGAGTGGCGGGCGATCGAGGCCCGCTTCGGTGCGCTGCTCGAGAGCTTGACCGAGCTCGCCCGCGACCCGTCGACGCGCGACCGGGCCGTCAGGGTCACGAGCCACGCGAGCCACGCGAACCAGGGCGCGACGGTCGTGGACGTGCTGTGGCAGACCCTGGTCCACAACGCCTACCACCTGGGCCAGGTGGCGACGGTGCGGCGCATGATCGGGGCCTGGCCGCCGGCGGGAGGCGGCGACACGTGGTGAGGCGGTTCGAGACGATCGCGGTCCACGCCGGGGGCGAGCCCGATGCGGCGACCGGCGCCGTGGCGCCGCCGATCCATCTGACCACCACGTTCGTCCACGGGCCCGAGGCCGAGCGGCTGCACGGGTACATGTACATCCGCGAGGACAACCCGACCCAGGCGCGCCTCGAGGAGGCGCTCGCGGCGGTCGAGGGCGGCGCGGCCGCGCTCGTCTTCGCGTCCGGCCTGGCCGCCGGGACCGCCTGCCTCCAGTGCCTGCCTGCAGGCTCCCACGTGCTCATGGCCGACGACGGCTACTACGACTTCCGCACCATCCTCCGCGAGTTCCTGCCGCGCTGGGGCGGCGAGGCCACCCTCGTGGACATGGCCGACCTCGGCGCGGTGCGCGCGGCGCTGCGCCCCCACACGCGCCTCCTGTTCACCGAGTCGCCGTCGAACCCGATGATGAAGGTCGCCGACCTCGCGGCTCTCGCCGAGATCGCCCACGGGGCCGGCGCGGCGCTGCTCGTCGACGGAACCTTCGCGACGCCGGCCTTGCAGAGGCCGCTCGAGCTGGGCGCCGACGTCGTGCTGCACTCCACGACCAAGTACCTGGGCGGCCACGGCGACGTGCAGGGCGGGGCGCTCGTGTTCCGCCGTTCGGACGAGGCGTCGGCGCAGGCGCGCCACGTTCGGAACGTGCTGGGCGCCGTCGCGTCGCCGTTCGGGTCGTGGCTCGTCCTCCGCGGCCTGCGCACGCTCGCGTGCCGCGTCGAGCGCCAGGCCGCGAACGCCTTGGCCCTGGCGCGGGCCCTCGAGACGCTGCCGGCCGTCGAGCGCGTCCACTACCCGGGCCTCGAGTCGCATCCCGGCCATGCGATCGCGGCGCGCCAGATGCGGGGCGGCTTCGGCGGCATGCTGTCCTTCCAGGTCAAGGGCGGCCGCGCTGCAGCGGTCGCCGGGATCAAGCGCTTGAAGCTGCTGACCGTGGCCACGTCCCTCGGCGGCGTCGAGACCCTCATCGAGCATCGCGCCTCGAGCGAAGGCCCGACCTCGACGACGCCCGACAACCTGCTCCGCGTCTCGGTCGGCCTCGAGCATCCCGACGACCTGGTCGAGGACCTCCGCCAGGCGTTCGCCTAGAACTGCTTGCGGCTGTCGAGCAGGATCGTGACGGGCCCCTGGTTCACGAGCTCGACGTCCATGGCGGCGCGGAACACGCCCGACGCCACCTCGAGGCCGGACTCCCGCGCGAGGGCGACGAAGCGCTCGTAGAGGCGGTTCGCATCGTCCGGCGCCGCCGCGTCGATGAAGGATGGGCGGCGGCCCCTGCGCGCGTCGCCGAGCAGGGTGAACTGCGAGACCACGAGCAGGCCGCCCCGGACGTCGAGCAGCGATCGGTTCATCGGGCCCGCCGCGTCCGGGAAGATGCGCAGGTTCACGACCTTCTCGGCCAGGAGCTCCGCGTCCTTCTCGGCGTCGCCCGCGGCGACGCCGAGGAGCACGGCGAGGCCCGGTCCGATCCGTCCCACGACCGTGCCGTCGACCGTCACCGAGGCGCGCGTCACGCGCTGGACCACTGCCCGCATCCGGCCTACTCCAGCTTCTCGACGGTCCGGCCGCCGCGGACCGTCGCCGTGAGCCGCTGGCCGCTCTTCAGCGACGACCAGCGCCCCTGGGGCAGCTCCTTCCGGTACTCGCGGCGGCCGCGCAGGAGCACCCAGTACGTCTCCGTTCGCCGGCCCTCGCGTTCTCCGGACCCGATGGCGGCCTCGGGCCAGCGGGGCGACTGGTCGCGGCCCTCGGCGCGCGCCGTGCGTGCCGCGACCCAGCGCTCGATCTCGTAGTCCACCCTGGTGCGGTAGACAGGCCGGTCGCGATAGACCGGGCGATCCTCGTAGACGTCCTCGAAGAAGCCGTTGCCCAAGTCGCGGGTTCCCACCCGCACGCGCTCGGTGGCGACCTGCTCCCGCTCGTTGTGATGGACCTCGCGCCGGCTGCCGAGCTTGCGTGCTCCGGCCGGGACCTCGCCCTCCCAGGCCTGCTCGCGGACGGCTCGCCAGGCCTCGACCTCGACGGCCCGCCGCCACTCGAAGCCGGTGACCTCGACGGCTTCGACGGTCCTGCGGAAGGCGAAGTAGAACAGGACTCCGAGGGCCAGCAGGACGAGGGCGAGGCAGCCCAGGAGGCGCGGCCCGCAGCCACTCCGCCTCGGGGGCGGGGGCCCGAGCTCGGAACCCAAGGCGCGCATCTCCCGCATCGGCCGCTCCGGGGAGGCCCCCTTCTCCGCGCCGCATTGGATGCAGCGCACGTGATCGGGCCGGTTCGACGTGCTGCAGAAGAGACATAGCCAATCGGCTCCGGCGCGCGCGGTCTCGAGCAGCGCCTCGTCCTGGACCTCGGGGGCGTCGTCCTCGAGGAAGAACTCGACGTCCTTGTCGCGGGTGGCGCCGCAGCCGCCGCAACGGAGCGCGCGCCCGAGGTTCACGCTCGCGCAGTAGGGACAGCGCCACTTCCCCTCGCGGACCGCCATGCCCGCGCCAATCTATCGCAGTCCGCGCGAGGGCGGCCTGCCCGAGCCTGGACGGCACGCACCGCGTTGCGCTAGCGTCGGACGCGGACGAGGTGACCCATGCGTTCAACGTTCTGGACTCTGCTCTTGAACCTGTGCCTGCCGATCGCAGCCCAAGCCCCTCCGAGCCCCGGCCCTCCGGCCGGCGCTCCCTGCGCGAAGGCGGCGGAATTCCGCCAGCTCGATTTCTGGGTCGGAGACTGGAGCGTCACCTCGAGCGGCGCTCCCGCCGGCGAGAGTCGCGTCGAGAAGATCCTGGGGGACTGCGTGATCCTCGAGAACTGGACGGGGGTCCGCGGCCTGGTCGGCAAGAGCTTCAACCTCTGGGACGCGACGACGAAGGAGTGGCGGCAGACCTGGGTCGACTCCACGGGCGGCCTCCACGAGTACCACGGCGCCTTCGCGGACCGGAAGATGGTGTACGTCGCGGACCTCCTCCAGCCCGGCCCCGACGGCGCCCTGCGCCCGACGCGCCTGCGCATGACGTTCTTCGATCTGAGCGGCACGGTGCGCCAGCTCGGAGAGCAGTCGACGGACGGCGGCAAGACCTGGACCGTGTCCTACGACCTCCTCTACTCGAAGAAGCCTTGAGCGGCTCGGACGCTCAGCGCGTTTCCGCTGGCGACGGGAGCGGCGCGGCGTCCAGCCGCCGCACGTCGGCCGCGTGTGCCCAGCCCCGCGCGCCGGCGTTGTCCTCCACACGCAGCCACTCGCCGCTCGTCTCGAGGACGGGCACCACCTCTCCCTCGCGGAGCGACCCGAAAGCCTCGGCGGTCGGCGAGGCCGCGTCGAGGAGCGGCGCAGCCCGGCGCACCACGGCTGCGGTCGGCCGCGCCAGCGACGCCGCGACGGGAACGAGAGCGGCGAGCAGGCCTGCGGCCAGCGTCGTCCACGCCGCAGAGCCGGCCCACGGCGGTCCGACCCTCGAGCGAGAGAAGAGGCGCGCCATGACCGAGAGCCCGAGCAGGGACAGGGCGACGAGGTCGAGGCGGTAGCGCCGGGCCGTCCGGGCGGCAACGGCGAGCGGCTCGGGCGCGACCTCCGCCGGGTCGAGGTTGAGCGCGTCGCGAAGGCGTTCCAGCTCGCGCGCGACAGCCCGGTCGCCGGGCTCCAGCTCGCGGGCGCGGAGGAGGGCCCACAGCGCCTCTCCCGAGGCGCCGCGGGCCTGCGCGGCCTGGGCCCAGTTCCAGTACAGCGACGCGCTCTCGTGTCCCGAGGCCGCGAGCTGGCCGTAGGCGGCGATCGCCTTCGGATGGTCCCCGGCGCGCACGAGCTCGTTGGCGTCGCGGAAGGCCTGGTCCGGGGACACGGCCGGCGCGAGCAGGATCGCGAGCAGAACCACGCCCGCCGTCACGCCCACCGCCTCACGGCCTCGTCTGCGCGGGCGGCGAGGTCCTTCAGCTTGTCCGTGTAGTCCCCGAGCTGGGGCGCGTAGCGTACGTAGCGCACGTCGTCGATGAGGGCCCGCAGCGTGCGCGCCCGCTCGCTCGAGTCCCCGTCGGAGACGTCGCCGAAGGCTTCGTGGAGCGCCTTCTCGACCAGCGCGGCGGCCTGTTCCTTGGTCATGGCCTGCGCGCCCACGCGCGCGAGCTCGCGTCGGGCCGCGCGCAGGGCCCGAGGAGCCGCACGCCGCGCGCTCTCGTCGCCGCGCCGGAGCCGGTCCGCTCCCCAGATCGCGGCGTGCAGCACGAGTGCGAGGGCCGTGCAGAACGACACGGTCCTTGCCGAGAGCGATGCGGCGAGGGGCCTGTCCAGCGCCGAGCGCAGGGCCAGTGGGGAGCCGGCCCGGGACGGGGCTCCCGGGGCGGCCGCCGCGCTGCCCGCGGCGGCGGGCCCGCCCACGACGTCGAGGGTGAGCGGCGTGGTCGCGGCCGCCACGATGCGGCCGGCCTGCGGGTCGAAGTAGGAGAAGGAGAGCGCGGGCACCGACAGCGTGCCGCTCGTCTCGGGAACGACGACGAACTCCCAGCTGCGGGAGCCTGTGACGCCCTCGGCCGTGGCCCTGAGCTCGCTCTTCCCCTGGGGCGGAAAGACCCGGGCGCCCTTCACGACGACCTCCGGCCCGCGGTCGATCCACTTCAGGTTGCCGGTTCCCTCGACGCGGAAGCGCAAGGTGGCGGCCTCGCCGAGCGCGACCCGATCGCGGTCGAGGCTGGCGCCGACGCGGAAGCGTCCGACCGCGCCGGCAAAGCCTTCGGCCTCGGGCAGCGGCTCGACCGTCACGCTCAGCGGCTGCGTCGACCTCTCGACGGCCTCGACCGCGTCGAAGAAGCCCTGTCGCGCGAGCCGGATCCGGAACGTCGCGGCGGGGAGCGCGAGCGTCCCGGCCTTCGTCGGAAAGAGCAGCTTCCGGAGCACGGGGAAGCGGCGATAGCTCTCGCCGTCCACCGTGGCCGCCTCGCCCGACGGCGCCGTATCGGGCTTCTCCAGATCCTCGACCCAGAAGCCCGAGAAGCGCGGCGCGTCCTTGAACTGCAGGTCCGTGACCGAGCTCTGGGTGAGGAGGGAGTAGGTGAGCACCAGGGGCTCGCCCACGCGAAGCTGCGTCCGCGACAGCGCCGCCTGCACCTGGAGCTTGGGTGGCGCGCGTCGCCCACGGCCGCTCTCGAAGAGACCTCCGAACGGATCTTGACCGAACGGGTCCCTGCCGAACGGATCGGCCGCCCGTGGCTCGCGCTCGCGGAGCCGACCCGCTACGACCTCGATCGGGATGGCGGGCGCGGTCTGGTCGCCGGCCTTCGCCGGGCCCACCTCGGCGCGACCCACGGCGCGGGGCTTCAACGCGTACGTGTAGCTCCGCGACTGCGACATGCGCCCGTTCACGATCGAGACCTGCGTGGACGTGAAAGGCCCGCCGACGACCTCCAGGTTCGAAAGGGCGGGAAGGGGCACCTCGTCCGGGGCGTCGCCGCCCTCGACCGTGAGGGTGAGCTGGAGCTGGTCCTCCACCCCGACCTTGCGCGCGTCCACCTCGGAGCGCAACGTGAACGCCGCGGCGCTCGAGGCTGACGCGACGAGCAGGAGACCGAGCGCGACCGTCTTCACCAATCCTTTCCCTTCTTCTTCTGGCCGCGTTTCTGGGCGAGGAGCTTCTTCTGTTCCGCTTCCTCGTTCTGCTGGAGGGCCTCGAGAAGCTGCATCGCGCGCTCCTTCGGCATGCCCGTCTCCTGGCGGAAGCGCTGGTCCTCCTGCTCTTGCTGCGTCTTCGGGCGCTGGTCGCCTCGAGATCCCGGGGACCGCTGATTCTCGCCCGGCTGCTGGCGATCCTGCCGGTCCTTGGAGCCTTCTCGCGAGGGATCCTGCTTCTTCTCGCGCTCCTCCTGCTCCTTCAGGGCGCGCAGCGCCAGCTCGAGGTTCCTGCGGGCATCCTCGTCCCCGGGCGCGAGCCGCAGGGCATCCCGATAGGAACGGATCGCGCCGCGGTAGTCCTGGGCCTGGTACAGGCTGTTGCCGAGGTTGAAGCGCGAGGCCGCCGCCAGCGGCGAGCCGGCCTCGCTGCCGAGGGAGCGGAAGAGCGCGGCCGCCTCGGCGTGCTTGCCGCTCTTGTAGAGGCCGTCGGCCAGGTTGAAGCGCGTGGAGGGATCCTGCGGGCGGCTCCGGACGGCGCGCTCGAAGGCCTCGAGGGCCTGCGGGTGGTTGCCGCGCGCGTACTCGGCGCGGCCCTCCTCGGTCGCCCGGCGCGGCCGCAGCAGCAGCTCGTCGAGCCACGTCCCCGAACGAGGCTCCGGTTCGGCGCCAGGGGGCGGGCCCTCCTGCGCGAGCGCCGGAAGGACGAGGGCGGCGACGAGCGCCGCGGCCACGGGCCTCGCGCCGCGCGCAGCGGCCCTCCGCTGCGGCAAGGGCGGCGGCAGCAGCAGCGACAAGGCCAGGCACGCGAGGGCGACGGCCAGCGGCGCCTGGAAGCGCTCGCGGCGCCTGTAGGTGTACTCGCGGGCCAGCGCTCTCTGCTCCATGCCCTCGATGGCCGAGGCGAGAGCCGAGAGAGAGACGTCGGCCGGCGTCAGGCGGAAGGCCTTGCCTCCGGTGCCGCGGGCGATCGCCTCGAGCGTCTCCATGTTCAGCCGCGAGACGACGGCGCTGCCCTGCTCGTCGCGCTTGTAGCCCGTGACCCTGCCGTCGACGTCCAGCTCCGGCACGGGCTGCCCGGCCTCGGTGCCCACGCCCACCGTGTGGACGACCACGCCGGCCTGCTTGGCGCGCCGCACGGCCTCGTCCACCTCGCCCTCGAGGTCTTCGCCGTCGGAGACGAGCACCAGTGCCTTGTTCCGCCGCTCCGGATCGACGAATGCCTCGAGCCCCTTCGCGAGGCCGAGGCCCAGCGACGAGCCTGGCGCGGGAACGATGCCCGGCTCCACCGTCTCGAGGAAGAGCGCCAGCGCGTCGGCGTCCAGCGTCAGGGGAACGAGCGGGTAGGCCTCGCCCTCGAAGGCGACGAGCGCGAGCCGGTCGCCCTCGAGGCGCGCCGCGAGCTGCAGGAGCGCCTGGCGCGCCAGGAAGAAGCGGCTGGGAGCCACGTCCGCGGTGGCCATCGAGCCCGAGGTGTCGAGCACGAGCACGACGTCGACGCCCTCGCGTTCCACCTTCTCGCGCACGATCCCCCACTGGGGCCGGGCCAGGGCGAGCAGCAGGCCGGCCGCGCCGAGGAGCAGGAGCGCGAGGCGCGCGACGCGCCAGCGCTCGGAGGTGCGGCGGACGACGCGTCCCCAGAGCGGCCGGGAGACGAGGCGCGCCAGACGCTCCAGGTCGCGCCGGCGGAGGAAGCCTTCCACGCCGAACAGGCCGGGCAGCAGGACCAGACCGAGGAGCCAGGCAGGAGCGGCGAAGATCACCGGGCCCTCCTCACGCCGGCGCGACCCGGAGCCCGGAAGCCCAGGCGAGGCCTGCCGCGAGGAGGAGGCCAGCCGACAAGGTCAGGACCGGCGGGAAGAGCTCGCGGTAGCGGCGGTACGCGGTGGCCTTGATCTCGGACTTCTCGAGGCGGTCGATGCGCTCGAAGACACTCCGCAGCGCGGCCGGGTCCCCCGCCCGCAGGAACTCGCCTCCGGTGCGCTCGGCGATGCGCCCGAGGAGGTCGGGGTTCACGTTGACCTCGACCATCACCGTGTCCTTCACGATCGCTCCGGTCAAGGCATCGCGCGCCCGCACCGGCATCGGCACCCGGCCGCCCCGACCGACCAGGATGGTGTACACGCGGACCTCCATGGCCTTGGCCATGTCAGCGGCGGTCGCGGGGTCGATCTCGCCGGCGTTGTTGTCGCCGTCGGTGACCAGGACCACGACGCGGCTCCTGGCCTGTGAGCGGCGCAGCCGCGTCAGGGCGGTGGCCAGACCGCTTCCGATGGCGGTGCCGTCGGGCAGCATCTCGAGCCGCACGTCGTCGATCTGGCGGAGCAGCACGGCGCTGTCGGTCGTGGGCGGCGCCTTGGTCAGGCTGCGTCCCGCGAAGACCACGAGGCCCACGCGGTCGCTCTCGCGGCGGCGGACGAACTCGGCCACCACCTCCTTCGCCACCTCCAGGCGGTTCTTCGGCTGGAAGTCCTCGGCGGCCATCGAGCCCGACACGTCGAGGGCGACGACGATGTCGACGCCCTGGGTCCGGACGTCCTCGCGCAGCGTTCCGTGCTGCGGGCGCGCGAGCGCCGCCGCGGCGGCGACGAAGGAGAGCGCGGCGAGGAGGACGGGCACGTGTCGGCACCGCGCGCGCCAGCCTGTCCGCACGCCGAGGAGCCGCGACGCACCAGGGAAGGAGACGGCTCGCGCCCGCGCGTCCCGCTCGCGGAGCCAGGCGGCGACGAGGACCAGGGGGCCCAGCGCCGCGGCCCACAGCCATCCCGGGTCCTGGAACCGGAAGCCTGCCCAGTCCATCACGCGGCCTTCCCGTCCGCCTGCGGCCTCGGCGCGAGGCGCGCCTCGAGGGCCGGAACGAGGGCCCGCACCGCGGCGAGATCGCGCTCGGCCTCCGGAGCGAGGGCGCACCCGTTGGCGAACTTGACCCGGTCGGCGGCCCCGGTGAGCTCCTTGAGCGGCGCGACGAGGTCGCCGCCGTGGGGGTGGCCGCGGAGGAACGCGAGGGTCTCGGACGTGGTCATCTCGAGGACCGGCGCGCCGAGCCGCCGCTCCAGGTAGCGCTTCGCGACCGCGGCGAGCTGGATGTAGAACGCCCGGTACTCGCCGCGTGCGAGCAGGCCCCGCGCGGCGAGCGCGTCGAGAGCGCGCAGCGCCTCGGCGTCCGGCGGCACCTCCGGGACGGGAACGGCCGGAGGCGCGCCTCGCCTCCGCAGCCTGCCGACGAGCCAGAGGGCGATCGCGGCTGCGAGCAGCGCTGCCGTCGCGAGGGCGATCCAGAAGGCGCGGCCGATCGCGACCGGGAGCGGGCCGCGGATGTCGGCGAGCTTCTGCTGCTGCGGATCCTTCGGGAGGAGCGATGCGACCTTCACGACGATCGGCTCCGACGCGGCCTCCCCCTCGGTCCCGTCGGGCAGGCGGTAGCGCACGGGGATCGGCGGAAGCCTCGCCTCGCCCAGCGCGAACACGGTCGCCTCGTAGCGACGAGCGCCCGGCTGCTCCGGTGCAGTCCCCGCGGGGGCCGGCCGCAGCTCGAACGCATCCGCCTCGAGCGCGCCCGGGAACGAGAACGCCGTCCCCTCGGGGCCGGTTGCGTGGAGCTCGACCGCGAACCTCTCCCCGACCGAGACCTCGGACTTGCCGGCCGTCGCGGTCACGCTCACGGGAGCGGACGCGGCGACGAGCAGGAGGGCGAGGGCGGCCACGCTAGCGCCTTCTCTCCCGGGCCTGGAAGAAGGCCGAGAGCGGCCGCTCGTACAGGTCGCCCGTGGCCAGGGCCAGCACGTCGACGCGGGTCTTCTTGAAGACGGCCCGCGCCGCCTCCAGGCCCGGCGCGCGAAGCGCCATTCGCACCTCGGGACGGGCCGTGTCGGCCACCACGCGCTGGCCCGTCTCCGGGTCGACGAAGGCCACGACGCCGGCCTCGGGCACGTCGCCTTCTCTCGGATCCTGGAGGTGCAGCGCCACCACGTCGTGCCGCCGGCGCAGGGCGCCGAGCGCCTTCTCGTAGCCTTCGGCCTGGAAGTCCGACAGGACCGCCACGATGCCCCGGCGCCGCAGGACGCGCCGGGCGAAGCGCAGCGCCTCCGCGAGGTCGGTGCCGCGGCCCCGAGGCTCCCGGGCGAGCAGGTCGCGGACGATCCGGAGCGCGTGATCGCGGCCGCGGGCCGGCGGCACGTAGCCCTCGACGCGGTCGGAGAAGAGCACCGCTCCGACACGGTCGTGGTTGGCTACGGCCGAGAACGCCAGCACGGCCGCCAGCTCCGCCGCATAGTCGCGCTTCAGGACGTACTGCGAGCCGAACTCCTGGGAGCCCGACACGTCGACCACGAGCAGCAGCGTGAGGTCGCGCTCCTCGACGAACTTCTTCACGTACGGCGCGCCCATGCGCGCCGTGACGTTCCAATCGATGGTGCGCACGTCGTCGCCGGCCGCGTACTCGCGCACCTCGGCGAACTCCATGCCGCGTCCCTTGAACACGGCGTGGTAGGCCCCTCCGATCCCGGACTCGAGGATCGCCTTGGTCCGGATCTGGATGCGCCGGATCTTTCCGAGCGTCTCGCGATCGAGCATCAGCGCGCCGGCCGGCGGTCAGGGCACCTCGACCCGCTCCAGGATCCGGTCCACGATGCCGTCGCTCGTCACGTTCTCGGCCTCGGCCTCGTAGGTGAGGAGGATGCGGTGGCGCAGCACGTCCTTGGCGATCTCCTTCACGTCCTCGGGCACGACGTAGCCGCGACCGCGGAGGAAGGCCACCGCCCGCGAGGCCTCCGAGAACGCGAGGCTCGCCCGGGGCGAGGCGCCGTAGGCGATCAGCGGGGCGAGGTCGACGAGACCCACCTCGCGCGGGGTCCGCGTGGCGGACACGAGCGCGACCATGTAGTCGCGCAGGCGTTCGTCCATGTAGACCTCGCGCACGCGGCCGGCCAGGCGCCGCACCGCGTCCGCCTGCAGCACGCGCGACACCGGGGGAACCTCGCCCGACAGCATGCGGTCGAGGATCCGCCGCTCCTCGGCCTTCGACGGGTAGTCCACCTTCGTCTTCAGCAGGAAGCGGTCCACCTGGGCCTCGGGGAGCGGGTAGGTGCCCTCCTGCTCGATCGGGTTCTGTGTCGCGAACACCAGGAACGGGTCCGGCAAGGGGTGGGTGGCGTCGCCGAGGGTGACCTGGCGCTCCTGCATCGCCTCGAGCAGCGCTGACTGCACCTTGGCCGGGGCGCGGTTGATCTCGTCGGCCAGCAGCAGGTTCGTGAAGACGGGGCCCTTGCGCGCCGCGAACTCGCCGGTCTTCTGCTGGTAGACGAGGGTCCCGACGAGGTCCGCGGGCAGCAGGTCCGGGGTGAACTGGATGCGCGCGAAGCGCAGGTCCAGCACCTGGCCGAGGGTCTTCACGGCCAGGGTCTTCGCCAGCCCGGGCACGCCCTCGACGAGCAGGTGGCCGCGGCAGAGGAGCGCCACCATCATCCGCTCGACGAGGACCTTCTGGCCGACGATGACCTTCTTGACCTCGTCCACGGCGGCCTGCACCAGCAGCGCCTCCTCGCGGACGGCCTCGTTCAGGTGGGCGACGTCGACGTCGGTTCGGGCCATGCTCTCCTTTCCCCGGGGCGAAGCTCCGCCCCTGCGTTTGACGCAGGGCGGCGGCGCAGGGACTCAGCCTATCGCAGGTTGCTATCATGCCTCGATGGCGATCCCCGAGCGCATCGGCCGCTTCCGGGTGCTGGACGTCCTGGGGCGAGGCGCGATGGGCATCGTCTATCGCGGCCTCGACGAGTCCCTCGACCGCCAGGTGGCCCTCAAGGTGATGGCAGGCCAGGTCGAGGCCGACGCCCGCGCCCGCTTCAAGCGCGAGGCGCAGGCCGCCGCGCGCCTGCAGCACCCGAACATCATCACGGTCTACGAGCTGGGGGAGCACGAGGGGGCGCCGTTCATGGCCTTGGAGCTGCTCGAGGGCGTCGACCTGCAGCGCGCGATCGAGGCGGGACTCCGGCCCGACCCAAGGGTGACGCTGCCCATCGTCCTCCAGCTCCTCGCGGGCCTCGGCCACGCCCACGAGCGCGGCATCGTGCACCGCGACGTCAAGCCGTCGAACCTCTTCCTCCCTCGTGGGCGGCCCGCGAAGATCATGGACTTCGGCGTCGCGCGCCTCGCCGCCGGCACGACGGCGGGCGGCGGCTTGACCTCCACGGGCATGGTCGTGGGCACGCCGAACTACATGTCCCCCGAGCAGGTGCGCGCCGCCGAGCTGGACGGGCGCAGCGACCTGTTCTCGGCGGGCCTCATCCTGTACGAGCTCGTCACCGGGGAGAAGGCGTTCCGGGGCGACACCATCGTCGCGCTGCTGTTCAAGATCGTCCACGAGGACGCGGACCTGTCGCTGATCCCCAGGGGCGAACGCTGGAACACGCTGCGGCGCGTGGTGGAGCGGGCGTTGCAGCGGGACCCCGGGCGGCGCTACGCGGACGCGTTGTCGATGAGCGACGACCTGGCCGGAGCGTGGCACGAGCTGGGCGGGGCGGGCGATTGGACGAGCGCAGCGGACCTCGGGCTGCTCTCCCGCAGCCAGCCGCGGGCCGTCGAGCTGGGCACGACCAGCCCGCCGCTCGCGCCGCCCGTGTCGCTGGGCACCGCGCCGACCGAGGCGGCCCCACTCGAGCCCGCGCCCGCCCCGCCGCCGCCGGCCGCGCCGTCGGCCGCTCCCCTGCGCCTCGCCCTGGCGCTGGGCGTGGCGGCCCTGGTGATCCTGGCCGGCACGGCCGTGCTGCTCCTGCGGCGACCGGCCGCCCCGGCCCCGAGCGCCGCTCCGCAGGCGACCGTCGCGGCCGCGCCCGTGACGCTGGCGCCGCCTCTGCCCGTCACTCCGGCGACGGCGGCGCCTCAAACGACGCCCGCGCCGAAGCCCAGCACGACGACGCCGGCTCCGCCGCCCACGACGGCTGCGGCCGCCGAAGCCCACGAGCCGGCGCCCGTGAACGCGCGCGTGGATCGCGCCGACAACCTGCTCGCCGCCGGACGCTACGCCGCGGCGCTGGCCGAGGCCCGGGCCGTGCTGAAGCGCGAGCCCGGGAACGAGGACGCGCAGCAGATCGCCGAGGAGGCTGAGGCAGCCCTGCTCATCGAGGCGTGCCTCAAGAACGCCAGGGCGGCGCTGGCGCGCGGCGACAAGGACGCGGCCGTCGAGGAGCTGAAGCGGGGCCTCGCGGTCAACAAGAACGAGGCGCGACTGATGAGCCTGTGGCGGGAGGCCACGCAGTGACGCGCAAGACGCCCGCCGGGCTTTTGCGCTAGGATCTACTCCGCGTCAAGGAGGATCGTTCCATGACCTACGTCATCGCGGAGCCGTGCATCAACACCAAGGACACGGCCTGCGTCGAGGTTTGCCCCGTCGACTGCATCCACCCCAAGAAGGACGAGCCGGACTTCGAGGCGGAGACGAAGCTCTACATCGATCCCGAGACCTGCATCGACTGCGGCGCCTGCGTGCCCGTCTGCCCGGTCCAGGCGATCTTCCCCAAGGACGAGCTCAAGCCCGAGTGGGCCCACTTCGCCCAGATGGAAGTCGACTGGTACGCGAAGAAGAAGGGCTAAGTCAGGGAGACGCGACCGTCTCGACCCACGGCCAGCCCAGCCGGCCCCGCCGTACGTAGGCGATGGCCTCGGGGCCCCGGAGGCCGATCAGGTGCTCCGGGGTCGTCAGCAGCTTGAGCGTAGCGTCCGAGCCTGCGAGCCTGTACTCGAGCTCGTATTCGCGGAACAGGAACGCGTGGGTCGTCATCGTCCTTCCGACGATCGTGGCCGGCACCGGCGCCGCCTGCGAGCGATCCAGCCAGGCATTGGCCATGAAGCACCAGCACAGCGCCGTGAGCCCGCCCAGCAGGGGCGCACCCAGGGCGACCGCGATGCGAATCGCCCAGCCGTAGGCTCCGCGCCCCAGGAAGGGCGTGGCCAGCTCGACGGCCCTGCCCTCCGCCGCCGCCTGCTCGGCCCGCCGCCTGAGACGCTCCTGCTCGGAGCGATGGGCGAGGTAGAGGCCGGCAAGCAGGCCCCCACCCAGCAGGATGGCCCCCGCGGCCAGCGGCGCCGCGGCCCTTCGATATTCGAACTCCACCGGGTGATAGCGGCCGTAAGCGTACACGTTGGCGAAGAGGACGACGAAGATCGCCGGAATGGCCGCCAGGAGCAGCGCCTGCGTCCACGGCGAGTCCGCGCTCGGCGCCGAGCGGGCCCTCAGGTGCAGGTCGGGGCTGAGCTCGAGGAACGCGTAGAGCCGCAACGTCTTCTCCAGTCGCCCGGGCAGGTACGCCGCGGTCACCGTGTCCCCTACTTTGAACGGCGTGTCGTAGGCGTCCTTCCGGTGGGACGAGAAGTCGTTCGACTTCAGGTCGGTGCTCACGGTCTCCCCGCTGTCCGGGTGCCTGAAGAGCACGCGTGCCACGAAGCCATGCGTGGTCGGGGAGCCGTTGACGATGGCGGTCGGCGTCTTCACCAGATCCAGGACCCGGACGGCGAGCGGCAGGCCGTCCCGGACGTAGCGGAAGGGTCCCGCCCGCAGCGCCAGCGGGACGTAGCCGGCGGCGGCGAGGGCCAGGAGCCCCACGCCGATCCAGGACAGGTAGCCGAACGGCAGGACGTAGCGGGCGAGCACGTCGACCCCGGGCGCGCGCGCGAGCAGGAGGCAGATCGCTCCGGAAGCCGCGAGCAGGATCGCCGTCCTCCGGCGCCCGCGCGCGTAGGGCCCTTCGTCGAGGCGGTCGGGTATCGGGCGCGGCGGATGCCCGGTGAACTCCGGCTCGAAGGAGTGGTTCGTGGAAGGGAGCAGCTCCTCCAAGGTCGCCGCCGTCTGCGCGCTACCGCCGGAAATGGTGCTGCACCAGGATCCGCACGGAGACCGGGACGTCCCGCAGCGTCGCCGGCTTGAAACGCCAGCGCTGGGCGGCCGCGAGGAGGGCGCCGTCGAGGAGCGGTCCCGCAGATTCGACGATCGCCGCGTTGATGACCTCGCCCGCCTCGCTCACCCACAGCTCCACGGTCGGCGTGCCCTCGAGCCCGCGCTCGCGCGCCGTCTCCGGATAGCCAGGCACCGGCCCGGCCGTGCGCAGGGGCGGCGTCACCCCCGGGCCGAAGCTGACGAGCTGGCCCGCCTTGACGCCGGCGCCGGCCGGCCCCTGGAGCGGAAGCGTGAACGTCACGACCCGCAGAGGCTGCTCCGGACGCAGCTCGATCGTCGCCGTCACGGTCTCGCGCCCCCCCAGCTCCATCCGCACCAGGTGCCGCCCGAAGCCGACGTCCACCGCGTCCAGGGGCGCGCGGCCGATCGGCTTGCTGTCCACGAAGACGTAGGCGCCCGAGGGGTCGCTGTCGAAGGCGACGATGGCCTCGTGGTGCACGACCGGAGCGGCGGCGGGAGCGGGTGGAGGAGGAGCGGCGACCGGTTCCCTGGCCGGTTTCCTCGTCTGCGTCGCCGCCGCGGCCCGCACGGTGGTCGAGAGCGGGACGATGCGTGTCGGCGCGTTCTCGTCGGCGTGATGCTCGATCTCCAGCTCCGGCACCCGGTTGAGGGCGGCTTGCAGGTCGCGGCTCATGTCCATGGCGAGCACGTAGCGCCCCTCGGGGCGCGGCGCGAAGGCCCTGACGAAGACGGCGTTCAGGCCGTCGGGCAGGCGGGGATCCACCTCGCGGGGCGGGACGTGGTTGCCGTGGACGACCCGCGAGATCACCTCGGTGATGCTCTTGCCGGGGAACGGCGCGCGAGCCGTGAGCAGCTCGTAGGCCACGGCTCCGAGCGAGAACACGTCGGCCCGTCCGTCCACCTTCTCGCCCATCATCTGCTCGGGCGCCATGTAGCGGACGGAGCCGACCACGGTGCCGATGGCGGTGAGGTTCGAGGAGTCGAGGCGGGCCACGCCGAAGTCGAGGACCTTCACCCCCCCGCCGTCCACCAGCATGATGTTCGCGGGCTTGACGTCGCGATGGACGATGCCATGGCGGTGGGCGTAGTCGATGGCGTCGGCCACCGCCTGCACGAGGCTCGAGATCTCCCGCGCCTTGAGAATGGCGCCGCACTTCAGCTTGGTGGAGAGCGACTGGCCCTCCAGGAACTCCATCACGATGTAGCTGGGGCCGATGTCGTAGATCTGGACGATGCCGGGGTGGTTGAGGCGCCCGGCGGCCTCGGCCTCGTGGCGGAAGCGGGCGTGGAACTGGTCCCGGTCCTGGGGCGTCATGAACTCCGACTCCTTCAGGACCTTCACCGCCACCGGCCGCGCCAGGCGCGGGTCCACGCACAGGTACACGACCCCCATGGCCCCGCTTCCCAGCTCCTCGAGGACCTGGTAGCGGCCGAAGAAGGCCGGAGCCGCGCTCGTCTCCATAACCGTCTTTCGTGGAGGGAGACCCCACTCTAGTCCCCGCGGGGGCCGGCGGTCAAACTCCGCGTGCTACACTGCCCGCCCCAGGGACCAGGATGGCCAAGGAACGCCGCTCGGAGCCGCGCATGGCCCTGGTGCTGCCGGTCAAGGTGCAGGGTCACGACGAGAGCGGCGCGCCCTGGAACGAGATGTCGTCCACCGACGACGCGAGCTTCGGCGGTGCTTCCCTGGTCCTCCAGCACTCCGTCGGGCCGGGCCACGTTCTCGAGCTGAGCCTGCCGCTGCCGCGGCGCTTCCGGCGCTACGACCTCACGGAGCCCGGCTACCACGTCTGGGCCCTGGTCCGGGACGTGGTGCCGGCCGGCGCCACGCGGCGCGTGGGCGTGATGTTCCTCGGGAAGACTCCGCCGAAGGACTACGACAAGAACCCCGGCGGGCGCTATCTGCTGCCGACGGACGCGCCGCCCAAGCCCAAGGAGCGGCGCCGCTACTCGCGCCTGGAGAACGCCTTCCTGAACCTCAAGCTGCACCGCCTCGACCCCGCGGGCGCCGCGGTGCAGGAGGAGCGCACGGTCGCGGAGAACCTCGGCAAGGGCGGTGCGCGGGTGATGACGGCGATGCCCCTCGCGAAGGGCGACGTCGTGCTCGTGGAGGAGATCGGCGGCGAGTTCAAGACGCGCGCGGAGATCCGCAACGTGTACATCGGCGAGGATCGCATCCCCCGCTTGAACCTCCAGTTCCTCGACGCCGAAGCCCCCGACCGGATGGTGGCGATCCGATAGCGGAGCCGGGCTTGAGCATCGAGTCTCCGGATCGCGACTGCTTCGATCTCTCGTTCCAGGCCCGCTATCCGATCGCCGAGGCGGGCGAGGTGGCCCTCGAGGACTACGCCCGGGTCCTCGCCCGGGCGCGGGCGGCGTTCGGCCTGCGCGCGTCCGACGACCCGGGCAGCGTGCGCGGGGTGCACGTGTGCGGCCTCCAGGCGACTCCCACCGCGTCCCTCGTCACCGACCTCGAGGACTTCGCGCGCAGCCTCGTCTCCGGCGCGGCCGGCGGCGGGCTCGGCTGGAGCTGACGCGGTTATCATTCCCGAAGCGGAGGAACGGCACATGGCCGAGTACCTGCGTCTCGCGCGTCTCTACTTCGTGCTGCTCGCCCTCGTGACCGCCGCTCGCTGGTTCGTGAGCTTCCGCGCCCCGTACGAGGTGGCCACCGACAAGGTCAGCATCGTCGTCACCACGCTGTTCGCGTCGCTCTTCTACGCGGCCTTCTGCCGCCGCTGGCTCGGCCACGGGGTCGTGGCGGCCCTGACCATGGGCGCGATCTTCGGCTTCGCCGCCCAGCTCGTGATCTTCTCTTCGACGCTCGTCTCCTACCTCGCCGGCCTCGACACCTTCTTCAACTATCCCAAGGCCCTCCAGTCCGAGACCGCGGTCCCGATGGGGGCGGCCATGCTGCGGAGGACTGGCGGGCTGATCGGCGGGCCCATCACCAACGCGATCATGGCTCTCATCGGCTGGGCGCTGGGCGCGCTCCTGCCCGCGGGGCGGCAGCAAGCTTGAAGAGGATCGTCCTCGCCGTCCTCGTCGTCGCAGCGCACGGGGCCTGGGCCGAGGAGGCGCACGACGGCTACGCCGAGTTCCGCCGCCAGGGCGCCCTGATCGTGGACGGGCAGCGGATCCGGGCCGGAGTGCGCACGAAGTTCAAGGGCGCCGCCGAGGCGCGGAGCTTCGAGGCGGTCCCGCTCGGCTACGAGGTCAAGGCGCGGGGCGAGCGGCTCTCGGACGGCACCATCCTGGCGAGCGAGGTCGAGGCCAAGCCCAACGGCATGGCGTTCATGGAGGCCGATCTGGTGAAGGCGTTCGACGCGACCGAGGCGCAGTACCGGGCCCAGGGCCGCGTGTTCGAGGAGGCCGAGAACGGCAAGAAGACGAACCTGGGCCGCCTCGAGGGGTCGGGCCCGCGCGTGGAGCGGGCCCGCTCCATCGTCCGCCTGGTTTGCCCGCCTTACCTGCATCCCGAGGACTTCCGGGTCTACGTGGTCGAGAACAAGGAGTGGAACGCCATGGCCGCTCCCAACCGCTCGATCTACGTCTTCAGCGGCCTGCTCGAGGCCATGGACGACGACGAGGTCGCGATCGTGCTCGGCCACGAGCTGGCCCACGCCACCCACGAGCACTCGCGGCGCGCCTTCAAGAAGCAGATCTTCGTCATGCTGGGAGCCTCGGTGCTGGTCGCGGCGGGCGGTGAGATCGACGACGACGCGAAGCGCGTCGGCGCCCAGCTCGGCACGATGCTGGTGGCCTCGGCCCTGACGAGCGGCTACGGCCGCAGCCAGGAAGACCAGGCCGACCGCGTCGGCCTTCGCTATGCCTACGAGGGCGGCTACGCAGTCGAGCGCGGCCCCGGCCTGTGGGAGAAGTTCGCCCAGAAGTACGGCGACCAGAACAAGGCCGTCAACTTCTTCTTCGGCGACCACTCGGTGGCGAAGGACCGCGCCCGCAACCTCCGGCGCGAGATCGACTGGAACTACCGCTAGACTCAGCCCGGACCCTCCGGCCTATGGCGGTGTCAAAGCCGTCACACCGTCGTCGTTTCCGCACTTCAACGGTCGTGGAACTTTCTGCTTGATGCGGAAGCCCATTGGATAGTAGGTATCCAGTCTCGAGTTCCAGCACTCCGGATACCTGTTGAGTCGAATGTATCGGCAGCTTGGGGAGGGCGGCCATGGTGGGAGTTTGGGCTTACGCCGTGGTCCGGCAGCAAGCGCAGCGCCCCGCGCCCCGGCGGCTGGGGCGCGTGCTCGCCCTGGTTGCCGCCCAAGTCGGTGGCGCCGGGATAGGCCACGCCGGGACGCTCGCGTCGGGCTCGGATCACAGCTGTGCGGTGAAGAGTGACGGCACAGCGTGGTGCTGGGGTGCGAACGCTTCAGGGCAGCTCGGTGACGGCTCCACTACGGCGAGTCAGATACCGGTCCAAGTCTCGGGCCTGAGCGACGTCGTCGCAGTCGCAGTCGGAGAGGCGTTCAGCGTCGCCCTCGACGGCAGCGGCTCGGTATACACCTGGGGCTCGAACGCCTACGGTCAGCTCGGAGACGACTCGAGCTCCAGCACGCGGTCGACGCCGTACGAGATTACCGGTCTGAGCGTCATCACCACCATCGCGGCCGGACATCGCTTCGTGCTGGCCCAGAAGAACGACGGCACCCTCTACGCCTGGGGCTCCAACGCCTATGGTCAGCTCGGCGACAACTCCACGACGCAACGGGACGAGCCTGTTCAGGTGCGGGATGCCTCGGGCAGCGGGTACTTGGGCTCGGTGACGGCCGTCGCCGCAGGTGGCTATCACAGCCTCGTCGTGGCGGCGGACGGGAGCGTGTGGGCGTGGGGCCGGAACGACGCGGGCCAAGTGGGCATCAACAGCACGTCGAGCCCACAGCTCCTCCCCCACCAAGTGCTCGGGGCAGGCGGTTCGGGCTACCTCTCCGGCGCGCTGCTCGTGAGCGCAGGTCTGACAAGCTCCTACGCCTTGAAGGCAGACGGGGCGGTCTGGAGCTGGGGCGACAACACGAGCGGGAACCTCGGCGACAACACCACGACGCAGCGGACGACGCCGGTGCAGGTTCTTGGCCCGGGAGGGACGGGGACGCTGGGAAGCGTCGAGAGCCTCGCCGCGGGTCACGACCACGTCGTGGTGGCGAAGAGCGACGGCACGGCGTGGGCCTGGGGCAAGAACTCGAACGGGCAGCTCGGGCTGAACCACACGACGCCGCCGCAGTCGACGCCCGCGCAGGTGCTCGGGATCGGTGGCTCGGGGACGCTCGGCAGCGTCTCTGCCGTGGGAGCCGGCGCTTCGTCGAGCTTCGCCGTGCGGAGCACGTCTCCCGGGACGGCCTGCGCTTGGGGCCTCAACAGCTCCGGCCAGCTCGGCGACAACAGCACGACGCAGCGCCTGGCGCCGGTCTCGACGAGCGGATCGGACTTCACCTGGATGGCGAAGCGCCCCGCCTTCAACCCTGCCGCAGGGACGTACAGCGCCAACCAGAACGTGGCGATCACGAGCTCGACGCCGAGCTCGACGATCCGTTACACGGCCGGTCAGGAACCGGTGGATCCGGGGACAGGCGACACGGCTCTCTCGGGCGGGCAGACCGTCTCGGTGACACAGTCGACAACGCTCAAGGGGAAGGCGTGGGCGAGCGGGCTGGCTCCCAGCGACGTGGGCCAGGCGGCGTTCGAGCTCAAGGTCGCGACTCCCACCTTCAGCCCGGGAGCGGGGGCGTATGCGACGGTGCAGAGCGTGACGATCTCCACCTCGACCTCGGGAGCCTCGCTCTACTACACGACGAACGGCTCGGAGCCGACGACGGGCTCGACGCCGTACACGGGTGCGGTGAGCGTATCGACGGGGATGACGCTCAAGGCGAGGGGCTTCAAGACGGGCTGGACGGAGAGCGACACGGGCTCGGCGCAGTACACGTTCAACTTCGGGACACTCGCGGCGCCGACGATCAGTCCTGCTGCGGGAAACTACGTGACAGCCGCATCGGTCACCTTGGCCTCGATCGCCGGCGCCACTATCCGCTACACGATGGACGGCTCCGAGCCCACGACCTCATCGACCGCTTACAGCGGGCCGATCAACGTGGACATCGCCATGACCATCAAGGCCAAGGCCTGGCATCCGGACTGGACGGTGAGCCCGACCGCGAGCGCGGCGTACACGATTCAGGTCGCGACACCGACGTTCAGCCCGGATGGCGGGACGCACACGACCTTCAAGCGCGTGACGATCGCGACGGCGACGCCCGGCTCAACGGTGCGCTACACCACGAACGGGAACGATCCGACGTCGAGCGATCCGGTCGTGCCCGGCGGCGGAGTGCTGCTGGATCAGTCGTTGACGCTGAAGGCGCGGGCCTTCAAGACCGGGGTGACGGACAGCGCCGTCAAGTCGGCCACCTTCACGATCAACAACGTCATCGCCGCCGCCGGCACGAGCCACAGCCTCGCTGCGAAGACGGACGGGAGCGCCTGGGGCTTCGGCGAGAACGCGAACGGCCAGCTCGGGATCAACGCCGGCGGCACGAGCGCGATCCCGGTCCAGGTCAAGGGCGTGGGCGGCACGGGCTTCCTGGCGAACGTGCGCACCGTGGCCGCAGGCGCCTCGCATTCGCTGTTCCTGCGCTCGGACACGGCGGTGTTTGCGGCGGGTGCGAACAGCTACGGGCAGCTCGGCGACAACTCCACCACGCAGCGGACGAGCCCGGTCCAGGTCGTGGGCTCAGGCGGGAGCGGGACGCTGACGGACGTGATCTCCGTGGCGGCCGGCTGGGACCACTCCTTGGCCTTGAAGTCGGACGGTTCGGTGTGGACGTGGGGGCGCAACCAGTACGGGCAGCTCGGCGACAACTCCACGACCAACCGCTCTTCCCCGGTCCAGGCGAAGGGCGTGGGCGGCGCGGGTTACCTGACGGACATCGTGGGGATCTCGGCCGACCGTTATCACTCCCTTGCGGTGAAGTCGGATGGACGGGTCTACGCGTGGGGGTACAACGCGACGAGCCAGCTGGGGGACGGGACGACGACGGATCGGTCGACGCCCGTGCTGGTTCAGGGGCTCACGGGGGCGATCGCCGTGCAGGCCGGGGCCTACCACAGCCTCGCGCTGCGGAACGACGGCCTCGTCCTCGGCTGGGGTGACAACACGAACGGGCAGCTCGGCGACGGCACGACGTGGGGTCCTCGAACGATCCCCGTCGCCGTCGAGGATCTGGCGAACGTGGTGTCGATCGCCGCGGGCTCCTACTTCAGCCTGGCTGCGCTCGGAGACGGGTCTGTCTACGCGTGGGGCATCAACACGAACGGCGAGCTGGGCGAACCGAGCTTCGCGTCCCCAACCACCTTGCCCGGCCTGGTGGCGGCCCTGTCGGGCATCACGCGGGTGGCTTCGGGCGACAGCCATGCGCTCGCGCTGAGCTCCGACCTCAAGGCGTGGGCCTGGGGCCTGAACGGGTCGGGACGCGTCGGAGACGGGACGACCGTAACGCGGAAGAGCCCGGTGCAGCTCGCCGATGCGGGCCTCAACTGGAAGGTGGCGACACCCACGTTCAGCGTGGCCACGGGGACGTACACCACGGATCAGAACGTGACCCTCGCCAGCCTGACCTCGGGCGCCACGATCCGCTACACGACGGACGGGAGCGACCCCACGGGCGGCTCGACCCAATACAGCTCCGCGGTCGCGGTCGGGGCCAGCCTGACGCTGAAGGCCCGGGCCTTCAAGAGCGGGATGCCGGACAGCAACGTGGACAGCCGCATCTACACGATGAAGGTGGCGACGCCCGGGGCCGCGCCGGGAACGGGCACGTACACCTCGAGCCAGAACGTCACGCTCTCGGACGGCACGAGCGGGGTGACGCTCCGGTACACGACGGACGGATCGGAACCCACGAGCTCCTCGACGCAGTACACAGCGGCCCTCCCGATCAACTCAGCGACGACGCTCAAGGTGCGGGGCTTCCGCAACGGGTGGACGGACAGCGACGTCGCCACGTTCACGTACAGCTTCAACTACGGCACGCTCGCCGCGCCTGGGGTGTCCCCGACGGCGGGGACCTATCTGACGACGCAGAGTGTGACGATGACGCACGGGGACGCGCAGGCGACGATCCGGTACACGACGGACGGGACGGAGCCCACGGCGACATCTACGGCCTACACGGCCCCGTTCCTGCTCACGGCGACAGGGACGGTGAAGGCGAAGGCCTTTCGCACGAACTACACGACGAGCGCGACGACGTCGGTTGCGTACACGGTGAAGGTGGCGGCGCCGACGTTCGGGACCTCGGCGGGGAACTACGCGGCTGGCCAGACCACCACGATCAATGACGCGACGTCGGGCGTGACGATCCGCTACACGATCAACGGGGTCGATCCGACCTCGAACGATCCAACGATCGCTTCGGGAGGGGCGATCGCCCTCGGCAACTTCACCTTGAAGGCGCGGGCCTTCAAGACAGGCTGCCAGGACAGCGACGTGACCTCGGCCGCGTACACGATCACGGGCAGCGTCGCCAGCACGCCGAGCGGGGCGGACGTCCGGGCTGGGGAGACGCACTCGCTGACGCTCCTGGCCGGGGGGAGCGTGTACGGCTGGGGCGGCAACAGCTTTGGCTCGATCGGCGACAACACGCAGACGGACCGCTGGCTTCCGGTTCAGACGAAGGATACGGCCGGGACGGGCTACCTCACCGGGATCTCGGCCATTTCGGCCTGGAACCACGGCTTGGCGGTGAAGAGCGACGGTACGGCGTGGGCCTGGGGCCGCGGCTGGGAGGGCCAGATCGGGGACAACGGCACCACGAACCGCCTGACGCCCCAGCAGGTGAAGGGGCCAGGTGGCAGCGGCTTCCTGACCAGCGTGGTGGCCGTGGCCGCCGGCAGCGGCCACTCCGTTGCTGTGAAGTCGGACGGGTCGGTGTGGGCCTGGGGCAGCAACGGCAACGGGCGCCTGGGAGACGGAACGACCACGAACCGGCTGACGCCGGTGCAGGTGGTCGGTGTCGGCGGGACGGGCACCCTCGCGAACATCGTGGCGGTCGCCGCAGGCGACAACTTCTCCCTCGCGCTCCGGAGCGACGGGACCGTCTTCGCTTGGGGCTATAACGCCAACGGACAGCTCGGCGACACCACTACGACGCAGCGGACGACCCCCGTCGTCGTGGCGGGTCTCACGGGCGTGACGGCGATCGCGGCGGCGCAGTACGGCGGCTTCGGGATGGCCCTGAAGAGCGACGGATCGGTCTGGTCTTGGGGTCTCAACGGGAACGGCCAGCTCGGCGACGGGACCACCACGCAGCGGACCTCACCCGTCCAGGTCAAGGGGCCGGGCGGAACGGGCTACCTCCAGAGCATGAGCGCCCTCGCGGCCGGCATGACGCATGGGCTCGCGGTCATGTCCGACGGCACGACGTGGAGCTGGGGCGCGAACACGTACGGCAAGCTCGGCGACGGGACGACGACGGACCGCTCGACCCCCGTGCAGGTAAGCGGCCTGTCCGGCATCACACGCGTCTCGGGCGGGCTCGGTCACAGCCTGGCGCTCGCGAGCGACGGTTCGATCTGGGCCTGGGGACGCAACCTCAACGGTCAGATCGGCGACGGCACGAACAACATCAACCGCTTGACTCCCGTGAAAGTGACGGCGGCCAGCTTCGGAGGCATCGTGGGAACGCCCATCTTCAGCCAGTGCACGAACACCTACCAGAGCTCGCCGTCCGTCACGATCACGTCGCAGACGTCGGGCGCGACGATCCGCTATACCCTCGATGGCAGCGAGCCCACGGGGGCTTCGACTCAGTACAGCTCGCCGCTCACGATCACGTTCGGGCCGGCGGTCACGCTCAAGGCGAAGGCGTTCAAGGTTGGCCTCTCCGACAGCAATACAGAGACGGCGCTCTACACCTTCAAGGTCCCCAACCCGAACCTGATTCCCTCGGGCACGACCTACTACGCCGTGCAAACGGTCACGATCACGGCGATGTCGGGAGCGACGATTCGCTACACGACCGACGGCGTCGATCCGACCTCATCCTCGACGCTCTACACGGCGCCCGTAAGCGTCAATGCCTCGCAGACCTTGAAGGCGCGCGGCTTCTACACCGGTGCCCTGGACAGCGACGTCGCACAGCAGACCTACACCCTGAAGGTGGCCACGCCGACGCTCTCCGTCTCAGGAGGTTCCTACACGTCCACGCAGAGCGTGACGGTCTCGACCACGACCGCGGGCGCCACGCTCCGCTACACGACGACGGGGATCGAGCCGACCGAAGCAGATCCCAGCGTCGCCTCCGGCTCTGCCGTGACGGTGGACCGCTCGGTGACACTCAAGGTGAAAGGCTTCAAGACCGGCTTCACCGCGAGCGACACCGCGCTCGCGACGTACCAGCTCGCGCTGGGGACGGTCGCGACGCCGACGTTCTCGCCGTCGGCCGGTTCCTACAGCACAGTTCAGACCGTGACGGTGTCCTCCTCGACCTCCGGGGTCACGATCCGCTACACGACCGATGGCAGCGAGCCGGACCTCCGGTCCCCGATCCTCGGGGGCCCGCTCTCGCTCAACGCCGACACCACGATCAAGGCGAAAGCGTTCAAGGCCGAGTGGAGCCCGAGTGTGACAGCGACAGGCTCCTACACGTTCAGCCTCTCGGGTGTCGTCGCGACGCCCACGTTCTCTGTGGACGGCGGCAGGTATCCGACGCAACGCACGGTCAGCATCGCCACGACGACCTCTGGCGCGACCGTCCGGTACACGACCGACGGCACCGACCCCACGGCGAGCTCGACGGCGTACAGCGCACCTCTCACGCTCTCGGCGAGCCAGGTCCTCAAGGCCAGGGCCTTCAAGTCCGGCCTCGGGGACAGCGCGATCACTCGTGCCGACTACTGGATCACAGGGGCCATCGCGGCCGGGGGTGACGTGAGCCTTGCCCTCAAGACCGACGGGACGGTCTACTCCTGGGGCTCGAACAGCAACGGCCAGCTCGGGAACGGGACGACCGGGGGCACACGAACGACGCCGGGGCAGATCACCACCCTGAGCAGCATCGTTGCGCTCGCCGCTGGAGGCGCTTCCGGCCTCGCCCTGAAGAGCGATGGCACCGTCTACCAGTGGGGCCGCAACGCCACGAGCACCCCGGCCGTGGTGAGCTCGCTGAGCGACATCGTCGCCGTGGCAGCCTCCGACAACGACGAGCGGATCGCCTTGAAGCGCGACGGCACCGTGTGGACCTGGACCACGGGCACGCCGGCACAGGTCTCCGGGCTGAGCGGCGTCACGGCCGTCGCTCGCGGGACGAAGTTCTTCGGCGTCGTGAAGAGCGACGGCGCGCCTTCGGGCACGGTCTGGAGCTGGGTGTCGACCCAGTATGGCAACGAGTGGGGCCAGCTTGGCGATGGAACGTTCGTCGACCGTTCTTCGCCGGTGAGCGGCCTGTCGGGTGTCGTCTCGGTGTCGGCCGCCGGCGGGAATGCGCTGTATCTCAAGGCCGACGGGACGGCCTGGGGCGTCGGAGGCAACAGCCGCGGCGAGCTGGGCGTCGGCCCGTACACGTACGTGAACACGCCGCGCCAGGTCGCCTCGTCGGGCCCGCTCTTCCAGCAGTCGGCGGGGTCGTACCACGGGCTCTTCGTGCTGCGTCAGGGGCGGATCAGCCACGCGGGCGCAGCCGACCAGGGTCAGGCCGGCGACGGCGGCGGCGTCTCGAGCCGGAACGTGCCCCTCCGCATCAACAGCCCGAGCGGCTTCGTCCAGGCCGGCGTGGGCGGCTACAACGGCCACTCCCTGGGGCTCCGCCTGGACGGATCCGTTTACGGGTGGGGCGCGAACGCCGCCGGGCAGGTCGGTGACGGCACGACGGCGACGAAGTACGTGCCGACCAAGCTGTTGAGCTTCTCGGTCGCGACCTGCACGTGGGCCGATCTCGACTCGGACGCCGATGGACTGTTCAATTACGCGGAGTTCCTGGCGGGGACCGACCCGCTGAACCCCGACACGAACGGGGACGGCATCCTGGACGGTCCACAGGTCGAAAGCGGCCAGAGCGCCACCAACACCGACCACGACGGCGACGGCGTGTCGAACGCCCAGGAGCGGACGAACGGGACGGACCCGTTCCGCGCCGACACCGACAACGACGGCGTCAACGACGGGACGGATTGCTTCCCGCTGGACCCGACGCGTTCCACGTGTCCGTCGCCCACACAGGGGGACACGACGCCGCCGACGATCACGCTAACCGAGCCGACGAACGCACAGCTCGTCTCGTCGCAGCCTTGAGGGGAATCGAGTGAGGAGAACAACGCTTCGCCGGCCGGCATCGAAGCTCTCGGCCCGCGCGCTGATCGTGGCCTTCGTGACGACCTCCCTGCCGGCGCCTGCGAACGCGGCTCCGGCCACTGCGACGCCGCCTGAACCGCAAGTCCAGGCTTCGGGCGAGGAGGAGCATCCCGAGCCGGTCCTCACGCCGACCAAAGTGACCGTGAACCGGAGCGTGCCCAAGGTGTCGAAGCCTTCCTTGCAGCCAACGTTCTCGGAGAAGCCGGAGACCGAGGAGATCCGAAAGGCCCGGGTGTTTGCCGAGCCACTCGTGCCCCTGGGAGATCCGACGGCCAACGAGAACGCGGACCTCGCGTCGGTGCTGCGCCCGGGGAGGGGGGATGACGTCGCCGTGATCGAAGGGCATCTGGCGCGGCATCCAGATTCGGCCTGGGCTCCTTCCCTCCGCCTGAACCTGGGCCTCGTGCACCGGCGCAAGGGCGCGCTGACCAAGGCCTTGGATTCGTATCGTCTCGCGTGGGAGGCGGCGAAGGATCGGGACGACGACGAAGGACGCGCCGTGGCCGACCGCGCCATCGCCGAGCGAGCGGACCTTCTCACGCGAGTGGGGCGGCAGCAAAATCTCGAGGCGCTTCTCGACGACATCGAAGGAAGAGACATTCGGGGCTCGGCATCGCAGTGGGTGCTGCGCGCGCAACAAGCCGTTTGGTTCCTCCAGAACATGCACGAGAAGGCCGTCCCTTCGGGACCTGTGGCGGTGCAGCGAGTCCTGGCCTTCCTGCATGGAGAGGACGCCCCCGCGGGCCCGATCTGGGAGGTTCACGCCACCCCCGAGGGTGCTACGCTGCTGGAAATGCGGGATCTTGCCGGCCGGGTAGGTCTCGACATGCAGATGGCATTCCGTGCCGAAGGCGAGTTTCCGTTGCCGGCCGTGGCACATCTGAGGTTGGGGCATTTCGCCGCGGTGATCCGAAGGGAAGGAAGCGACTACCTCCTCGACGATCCGATCCTCGGCGGCCATCAGTGGATCAGCGCGGACATACTCGCGGCGGAGAGCAGCGGCTACTTCCTGATCCCTGGCGGACAGCTACCTCGCGGCTGGCGCGCGGTCGCAGACGAGGAAGGACGCCTGCCTCGTGGCAAATGCGCGGGCACACTCCCCAACCCTCGAAGTGGGCCGCCGCCCGATTTTTGCTGCGAGGGAGGCAGTTGTCCGATGACACCTCCTATGGCGACCTATGCCTTTCAGAGGCTCGTGGCGGGCCTGTACGTCACCGACACGCCGGTACGCTACACGCCACCGCGGGGGCCAGCCATCCAGTTCACGGTCGGGTACTCCCAGCGGGAGGCGTTTCAACCGGCGCTCTTCAGCTACTCGAACCTGGGCCGCCTTTGGACGCACAACTGGTTCGGATGGGTGGAAGACGATCCGGGGAATCCAAACGCGACCGTGAAGCTCTATAAGCGCGGCGGCGGTGTCGACCTGCATCAGTGGAACAGCGCAACCAGCAGCTACGTGCGCGATCTCGAGGCTGAGGCCGATCTATTCCAGGGCGGCGGCGCTTGCACCGCGCTGGGCGCGTCGGTTTGCTATGAGCAGCGGTTCCCCGACGGCTCCATCAACGTGTTCAGCCAGCCGGATGGAGCTGCGACCTATCCCCGCAAGGTATTCCTGACGCAGGTGATCGACCCGCAGGGCAACAAAGTCACCCTCACGATCGACGCGAGCTTCCGGTTGGTCGCGATCCAGGACGCGATCGGTCAGGTCACGACGCTCTCCTATGAGCACCCGACTGACCCACTCAAGATCACGAAAGTCACTGATCCCTTCGGACGCTATGCCACCTTCGAATATAACTCGCAAGGCCAGCTCCAAAAGATCACTGACGTCATCGGGATCGCATCGGAGTTCGCATACGGACAGAATGACTTCATGACGCTGATGACGACGCCCTACGGGACGACGACCTTTGCGACCCAGGGCGGTGTCACGTCGGACAGGAAGATCGAGGCGGTGGATCCCCTCGGCGGGCGCGAGGCCCTACGCTACGTCGCCGGTTCGAGCGGCATTGCATCCAGCGAGTCCACCAACCTCGTTCCCGCCGGCTTCCAATCAAGGAATTCACAGCTGGACATGTACAACACGTTCTATTGGGACAAGCGCGCCATGGCGCTCTACCCTTGGGATGTGACCAAGGCCCAGGTCACCCATTGGATCGGTGACGGGACCTGCAACGGCGATGTCCTTGAGATCAAGACAAGCGAAAAGAAGCCGCTCGAGAACCGGGTCTGGTATCTGTACCCTGGTTTCAACCCCGGCATCGTCGGCTATCCGGGCTACTCCTCCGATCCCAAGACCATCGCTCGAGTTTTCGACGACGGCTCTACCCAGGCCTACCACTACGAGTACAACCCCCTTGGAAAAGTCACCAGAGAGACGGATCCGCTGGGAAGGACCAAGACCTACGTCTATGACCCCACAGGGATGGACCTGCTCGAGGTCCGCCGCGTCAACGGCCAGAACAGCGAGCTGCTCCAAAGCTTCACCTACAACAGCCAGCATCAGCCGCTGACCGTCGCGGACGCCGCCGGGCAGGTGATGACCTACACGTACAACGCGCAGGGTAAGGTGGCCACGGTCGTGACGCCGCCGAGGGATGGCCTGACCCAGGCGCAGCGGACAACCACATACAGCTACGACACCAATGGCCTACTGCAGGGCGTGACGGGGCCGGTGGCTGGCGCTTCGACCACCTACACCTACGATGGTTACGGGCGCGAGCGGACCGTGACTGACGTTGACAGCTACACGCTCACCTATGACTACGACGCGCTCGACCGAACAACCAAGGTGACCTTTCCCGACGGCACCTACGAGCAGACGGTCTACAACCGGCTCGACGCCGAGCAGCAGCGGGACCGTCTCGGGCGCTGGAGCCGCACCTTCTACGACGCGCTGCGCCGGCCAACTGCGGCGCGAGATGCGGCCGGAAGAACCATCACTCAGGAGTGGTGCAACTGCGGCAGCCTGGACAAGCTCATCGATCCGAACGGCAACGCCACAACATGGGAACGTGACGTCCAGAGTCGCGTCACGAAGGAGACACGGGCGAACGGGAGCTTCAAGGAGTACACGTACGAGACGACCACGAGCCGGCTGAAGAAGCTCAAGGACGCCAAGAACCAGGAGATCAACTACAGCTACCTGCTGGATAACCGACTACAGCAGACCAGCTACACGAATGCGCAGATCGCCACTCCCACAGTCAGCTTCACGTACGACCCGGTCGAGGGGCGACTCGCGACGATGACGGACGGAACGGGCACGACGACGTACGGCTACGCTCCGGTGGGGAGCCTCGGCGCGGACCGGCTGGCGAGCGTCGACGGACCTCTGGCGAATGACGCGGTCGGCTACACCTACGACGAGCTCGGACGGGTCACTTCCCGAACCCTCAACGGCGTCACGACCACCTGGCAGTACGACGCCCTCGGACGGCTCACGACCCTCGGCGATCCCATCGGGAACTTCGTCTACGGCTACGTCGGGAGCACGGGCCGAGTGAGCAGCGTGACGTACCCGAACGGGCAGACCAGCACCTACGCCTACCTGCCGGTGAACCAGGACCTCAGGCTCCAGGAGATCCACCACAAGAAGCCCGGCGGCGTCACGCTCAACAAATTCAACTACACCTACGATGTCGTCGGGAACATCCAGACCTGGGCTCAACAGACCGACACCAGTCCCGCCCAGACCTACACCTTCGAGTACGACCGCGCGGACCAGCTCACGGCCGCGACGCTCGCGGCAGCGACGCCGAAGCGGTACAGGTATGCGTACGATGCGAGCGGGAATAGGATCGTCGAGCAGATCGACGACGCCGCTACGCTGAGCACGCACGACAACATGAACCGGCTACTGACCCACGTCCCGGGGGGCGGGCTCACCTTCCGCGGCACGGTCAGCGAGCCGGCCACCGTCACGGTCGGCGGGCAGCCGGCGACCGTTAGCGGCACGAACCAATTCAGCGGGACGGCGCAGGTGCCCTCAGGCACGAGCCAGGTCACCGTCCAGGCCACCGACCCCTCGGGCAACGTCCGCACCAACATCTACGAGCTCACGCAGACCGGGGCGACGAAGGCGTTTCTCTACGACGCCAACGGGAACCTGTGTGCCGAGAACGGCGCGAGCTGCACCGACACCAACGCGACGAAGCGTTACGAGTGGGATGCCGAAAATAGACTCACCGCCGTCAAGCAGGGCGAAAATACACTTGCCAGCTTTACCTACGACGGAGGTGGGCGAAGGGCGAGCAAGACGGCCAGTGGAGGCGCGACCAGCTACGTTTACAGCGGGCCGCAGTTTCTCGAGGAGCGGCCGAGCGTCGGCGCGGTCCGATACGTTTACGGCCCAGGGATCGACCTGCCGCTCGCACAGGTCGTCGGTGGGGCGACGACGTACAACATCGCCAATCATCTCGGAAGCGTCGTGCGGACGACCGATGCAGCTGCCAATCCCACGCTGACGCGCGAGTACGACCCCTGGGGCAATCTACTTCAAGGCTCGACGACGAGTGGCTACGCCTTCACGGGAAGAGAATGGGATCTGGAGACGGGGCTCTACTACTACAGGGCTCGCTACTATGACCCGCGGGTCGGGAGGTTCCTCAGCGAGGACTCATTGGGCTTCACGGCTGGTGTCAATAGGTATCAGTACACAAACGGTGCTCCAGTCAGGTGGCGCGATCCGTCGGGGCAGATCATCGATTGCTCTGGACCTACCTACATCGGACCACCGAACATGGTGGGGCCGACACCCAACGGTCAAGGGGGCTGGACCACAGTTCGGTATCGCTGCCGAGTGTATCCCTGCAAGCCGCGAAGCAACAGCACGTGGGGCTTCGATGTAGTCTGCAGTGGCGTCATCGAGCAGATCTTCCAGGAAGATCCCGCATCTCCAAGCTCGAACTCACCCGGCCTTACCCTGGGGCAGCACGAGGATCTTCACGTCCAGGATTACCAGAATTGGTATAAGTGTCGGAACGTTAATCAACACATAAGGACCGAGGGCTTCCGCACCCCTTGCGAATGCCAAAAGGCATACGAGAACTTCGAGAAGAACTTGGAGCAATTCAAGAGGGAGGGAGACAAGGCCACAGGCCGGCGGGACTGAGGGAGATTCAGAAATGAGCTGTCTTACGAGACGAGCGGTATTGGTTGTAATCGTCGCGACCATCACTCATCTCGCGCTTGCCGAAGGCGTGGTCGCGGAGCCTGCCCCGCAGCCGGGTAAGAGGGCTCGCTGGACTTTGGTGTTGCGGGAAGCGTCGGAGTTCCGTAACGCTGCGGGAGGTCTGTTCTGGATCGGCGTGCGGAATGACAGCGATTCCACGCGACCCTTTTGCATTGCGTCTGCGATGGCGAGGGTCGGTGATGCAGGTGTTGCGGATGTGTTTCCGATCCTCCCGAATGAACCTCGCTTGTGCAGTAATACCTTGTGGACGCGAAGGCTGGAACCCTCAGAAACGCTCTTTCAGCTCGTGGATCTACCCGACTCGAAACCAGCGGCTCCGCGCCGTCTTAAGGTAAGGCTAGTGCTTTTCGAGAGCTGCGGAGTCGAAGGTGTCTGTCAGGAGGGAGAAGTCGAGCTGGACGAGACACTCAACATCGGTAAACAATGATCTGCTACACGTCTTCGCCTTCGTCCTGCTCGGCGAGGCGGGCTGGTACGTGAGCCTGAGGAGCCCGCGCGCGGAGGTCGTTCGGCGGCCTCTAGGGAGACACCTCGGCCATTCTGAGCTCGTGCGCGTGAACTCCGCGTTGCTGGCGTTTCTGCTCGTTCCGTTCAGCCTAGGCTGGGCCGGACGATTCGTCTTTATAGCCAGCGTGCACATGGGCGCACGTCTGGCGGATGCCGTCGACGGACTGGGAGATTCAGTGGCTCGTGTCGCGATGGTCTTGGGGACCGGACTAGACCTCTTCAATCTGTGAATTCTTGACGGACGAAACGAGTTTCATGCGGTGGCGCGCAGGCGGGCATCTTCGCAGATTTTGTCGATCTCGGCTTCGAGATTGAGGAAAGCATTGCGGAGCGGGCGTGGGATCGGGTCGGGATCAGCGAGTAGAGCAGGCCAGTTGGGCCTGAGGATGCGCAGGAGGAGCTTGGTGCAGAGCAGGGCCACGCGCAGGCCATAGCTGGTGACGTTGTAGCGGTGGGTGGTGGGGATACGGGCGATCAGACCATTGAGCCGGAGCCGACGGAGGTCATAGCCCATCTTGCTGGAGCTGTACTCATCCAGGGTCTTGCCGAGCAGCGCAGCGACCTGGGGGCGTAGCTCACGGTTGCGCAGGCCCCGGTGCAGGTGCTCGAAGCCGCACAGGGCATGAAACAGCGCCATGACCCGGGGGTCGCCGAAACGCAGGCCGGGAATCCGCTGGCCCTGTTCTCGTTTCGGGCGCTGGAGCCGGTCGAGGGCTTGCTGCGAGAGGGCACAGTTGTGACTGACGCGCTCGCTTTCCAGGAGCCTGCGGTTGATCTGATCGCCCACGCTCCTGAGGAAGGGCAGGTTCTTGAGGGCCTTGCTGGTGGCGAAGTCGCGCGGATCGTTGAAGGTCACCTCGCTGCGTAGGCCGCGACCCTCCTTG
>DASSJI010000265.1:0-11154 GCA_035691285.1 Vicinamibacteria bacterium
CTGACATCGGCGCCGACGCGCGCCAGGGACTTGACGACACAGGGGACCATCCTCGGCACGGTCCCCTACATGGCGCCCGAGCAGCTCGAGGGCAAGGAGGCCGACGCGCGGACCGACGTGTTCGCGTTCGGCGTCGTCCTCCACGAGATGGCCACCGGGAAGAAGGCGTTCAATGGGGCGAGCCGGGCGAGCCTGATCGCCTCGATCCTCAGCTCCGAGCCGCCGGCGATCTCCAGCGTCCAGCCGATGAGCCCGCCGGCCCTGGACCATCTCGTCAAGACCTGCCTCGCCAAGGATCCCGAGGACCGCTGGCAGACCGCGCACGACGCCATGGCCGAGCTGCGCTGGATCTCCGACATGGCGTCCCAAACGAGCGGCACGGCCCCTGCGATCCTCGAACGCCGGCGGCGCGCACGGCTGGCCTGGGCAGCCGCGACGCTGCTTGCCGCCATCACCGCTGGCTTGGCCGGGTGGTGGATCGGCGCAGGCGCATCGCCTCCTCGCTCGCCGCTCTACTTGGCCCTCGCCTTCTCGCCCGAGACGCCCCTCGTGCCGGGCAATCGACTCGCCTTTGCGCTGTCCCCCGACGGCCGCCGGCTCGTGTACGCCGGTCGCCAGGGCAGCCGCAGCCAGCTCTTCGTGCGCTCCTTCGACGAGCCCGACAGCAAGCCGCTTGGGGGCGGCGAGATGACCGAGAGGGTCCAGGAAGGCAACCCATTCTTCTCTCCGGACGGCGCCTGGGTCGCCTTTTTCGCCGACGGCAAGCTCAAGAAGGCGCCGGTTGCGGGAGGCCCTCCCGTGGTCCTCTGCGCTGCGCCGAGCGGCCGCGGCGGTAGCTGGGGCGACGACGGCACGATCGTGTTCGCGCCGTCGCTCTCCTCGGGCCTGTCGCGCATCCCGGCCGGGGGCGGCACGCCCGAAGTCCTCACGCAGCCCGAGGCCGCTAAGGGCGAGAACTCACACCGCTGGCCCGACGTCCTGCCCGGCAGCCAGGCGGTGCTCTTCACGATCGGCACGGGTAGCAGCTGGGCCAATGCACACGTCGTCGTGCAGTCCCTCAAGACAGGCGAACGCCGAAAGATCACCGATGGGGCATTCCCCCGCTACGTGCCGACGGGACACGTGCTCTTCGCCAGGGGCCCGGCCATCCTCGCGCTGCCTTTCGACGCGAGAACGCTGACGCCCACGGGCCCCGCGGTCCCCGTCCTCGACAGCGTCGAGTCCGCGTACAGCACGGGTGCGGGCGCGGCTCAGCTCGCCGTCTCGAGCACGGGCACCCTCGCCTACGTCGCCTCGGGAGCCGCGGAACGAACGCTGGTCTGGGCCGACCGCAAGGGCCAGATCCAGGAGATTGCCGCGCCGGCTCACCCGTACACCGAGGTCGCGCTGGCCCCAAGCGGCGACCGCGCCGTGCTGACGGTCGAGAACGGTCCGGATCTCGACCTGTGGTCCTACGACTTCGAGCGTGGGACGCTCATTCGCCTCAGCTTCGGCGGCACCAATGAGTCGCCTGTTTGGAGCCCTGACGGACGGCGCATCGCCTACTCAGCGTCCGCCGCCGGAGCGCCCCAGGCCATCCTGTGGATGCCCGCCGACGGGAGCGGCGCCGCTGAAGAGCTCGTCAAGGGCGAATTGGGATGGCGAACGCCCATCTCGTTCGCCCCGGACGGCAAGCTCCTGACCGTGGACATAACGTCCCCGGGGACGGACTACGACATCTGGGCGCTGCCCCTCGAGGGCGAGAGGAAGCTGCAACCCCTGGTCCGCACTCGCTACTGGGAACGGCAGGCACGCTTCTCACCTGACGGCCGTCACTTCATCTACCAATCCGCCGAGGCCGGACGATTGCAGGTCTACATCCAGCCCTATCCGGGGCCGGCGGGGAAACGCCAGGTCTCGACGGACGGCGGCTTCGACGCCCGCTGGTCGAGGACGGGCCGGGAGATCTTCTACAAAGCCGGTGACCGGGCGGAGAAGATGATGGCGGTCGACATCGAGACGTCTCCCGAGCTGCGCGTCGGCAAGCCGAGGCTGCTCTTCGAGACGCGACAGGAGCTGGGCCTGGGCGGGACCGACTTCGACATCACCCCCGACGGCCAGCGCTTCATCTTCATCAAGGCCGGCCCGCGAGAGTCGCAGCAGGCCCACCTCGAGCTGGTCCTCAACTGGTTCGACGAGCTGCGCCGGCGCGTGCCGGCCGGCAAACGGTAGCGGAGGCCTCCTGGGCGGACTCGCTCGATAGCCCTCGTTCCAGCCATCCTGCTCCTGGCGCTCGCGGAGACCGCCGCGGCCCAGCCGAAGCAGCTCAAGAAGCTCCAGATCCCGCCGGACACGCCCGCCGACGTGCGCGCTCAGCTCGAGCGGCTTGGCAACAAGGACCGCAACGAACGCGCCGACGCCGTGATGAAGCTCGGCGGCATGGGCGCGAAGGCCGCGAACGCCCTGCCCTTCCTCGTCGAGATGGTCCGCGACGAGGGCAAGATCCAGGTGGGCAGCGCGGAGCACACGATGTCGTCCCTCGTCGCCGAGAGCCTGAAGCAGATCGACGGCCCTGGCTCGGTGCCCGGCCTGATCCAGCTCCTGGACGACAAGGGGGCCAGGATCAGCGCCGCGACGGTGCTGGGCGTCGTCGGGGATTCCCGGGCGACCGGCCGGCTCGTCCAGATGCTCGCCGACAAGGACCCGACGGCGCGCTATTGGGCCATCTTCGCCTTGAACCACATCAAGGATCCGACCGCGGTCGACGGTCTGGCCGGCGTGCTGCGCGACACGAGCAACTTCGGCAACGTGAAGGTGGCCGTCCTCGTCCACCAGAACGCCGCCGAGGCCCTGGGCTCCACCGGGGATGCGCGCGCTGTGCCCCCGCTGGCCGAGTACCTGCGCGGCGGCACGTACGCCGCGGCGCGCCTGGCTAGCGCCGAGGCACTGGCGGCGACGAAACGCCCGGAGGCGGTCGACCCGCTGCTGGCCCTGCTCGCCGACGCGAAAGCGTTCGGGGCGGGTGCGGACGACGTGGAAAGGTTCCACAAGGCCGCGGCCGAAGGCCTGGGCTCGCTCAAGGACGCCCGCGCGATCGACCCCCTGACCGCCTATGCCAAGGGCGACGGGCCCGTGCTGGCGCGCGCCTATGCGGCCCGCTCGCTCGGAGAGATCGGCGATGCGCGCGTGTACGAGACGCTCGCGGTAATCCTGGGAGACGCGGCGCAGCCGGCCGGTCTGCGCCTCGGCGCCGCGGTCGGCATCGAGAGGCTGGGAGACCCTCGCGCGGTCGAGCCCATGATCGCCGCCCTGGGCGACAAGGAGCTCGCGAAGGTGGCGGCGCGCTACCTCAAGAAGACGACCGGACAGGAGCTCGGAGAGGACGCCGCCGCCTGGCGGCAGTGGCTCGAGGAGGAGAAGCGCAAGAAGGCGGAGGCGGCGCGCCCTTCGCCCACGCCGGCCGCGGCCAAGAAGCCGGCGCCGCGCAAGCCCAAGCCGACGCCGAGCCCGGCGCCGTGATCAGGCGCGCTTGCGCCTCGTTTCGACCCGGCTCAGCTCGTCGTAGAGGTAGACCGCCGACTTCATGCACTTGACCCAGTCACCCAGGTGCAGGCTCTCGTTTTCGGAATGGGCATTGCACTTGGGGTCCTCGACGCCCATCAGCAGGCAGGGCGCGCCGCCGAGCAGCGTGGCGAACGGCCCGACGAAGCCGATGGAGCCGCCGGCCCCGATCATGGCCGTTTCCCTTCCGAAGCCCGCCCTGAGCGCCCGCCGCGCGGCCTCGAAGGCAGGCCCCTCGGGGTCGGTCGTCCACCACGGCGTCACGGCCTTGCGGCTCGTCGTGACGGTCACCCTGGCGCCATAGGGCGGGTTCCGTGTCAGCTTCTTCTTGAGAAGCGCGGACACCTTGTTGCCGTCGACCTTCGGGACCGTGCGCAGCGAGAGCCGCGCCCGCGCCGAGTCGATGATCTGGTTCGACGAGCCCTGGAACTGGCGCGCTTCGAAGGCGATGACCGTCAACGCCGGACGCGTCCACAGCTTCTCGTAGACCGAGTACCCCTTCTCCCCCGCCAGCTTCATGCCGGGCATCATCGAGGCTTCCCTCTTGAACTTCGCCTCGTTCCAGGGCAGGGCCCGGATGCGGCCGAGCTGCTTCTTCGAAGGCTTCGCGACCATCTTGTACAGGCCCGGGATGTCCAGCGACCCGTCGTCCTTCGTGAGGCCCGCGATCAGCTTGCAGAGGATCTGGACCGGGTCGGGCACCGGCCCGCCCCACATCCCGCTGTGGATGGGATGGTCGAGACACTGGACCTCGACGTCCACCTGGCAGATGCCCCGGAGCTGGTAGGTCAGGGCAGGGACGCCGGTGTCGAAGTTCGCCGTGTCGGAGAGAACGATGAAGTCGGCGGCCATCATGCCCTTGTACTTCTCCAGGAACGCGCCCAGATTCCCCGAGCCGATCTCCTCCTCGCCCTCGATGATGAACTTCACGTTGCAGGGCAGCTCGCCGCTGGACCGCAGGTACGCCGCGACCGCGGCCACGTGAGCCATGACGCCGGCCTTGTCGTCGGAAGTGCCCCGGCCGTACAGCCGCCCGCCGCGCTCGGTGGGCTCCCAGGGCGGCGAGATCCACTTCTCGGGGCGGCCCGGGGGCTGGACGTCGTGATGGCCGTAGAGCAGCAGCGTCGGTGCGCCCGGCCGGTGCAGCCAGTCGCCGTACACGTAGGGATGGACGCCCGGCAGGTCGAGGATCCGGACGTTCTCGACTCCGGCCTGGCGCAGGACGACGGCCACGGCCTCGGCGGAGCGGCGGACGTCCTCGGGGGGATAGCCGGACGCGGAAACGCCCGGGATCTTCGAGAGCTCGACGAGCTGCGCCTTGAAGTCTCCGTAGTGGGCGTCGAGATAGCTGAGCGCGCTCTTCACGTTGCCGTTCGCCTGGGCCATGTCTCCTCCTGCCGCGTCGAGGCGGCTTCCCAGCCTTCCAGTCTAGAGCAAGACGCGTCGGGACACACTTCGGTGGTCGAGTCTGGCAGCGGGCGTTGGCGGTCGTGTGGCTGGTGTCGCCCTTGATATAGTGGGCGGATCCGGGAGGAGCGCATGGCTGTCGCGCACGGAATGCTGATCGACGGCGAGTGGAAGAGCTCGGCCGAGGGCATCGACGTCATCGACAAGTACACCGGCGAGGTGATCGGTACGGTCCCGGCCGCCAGCAAGGAGGACGTCGCCCGGGCGACGCTGGCCGCGCGGGCCGCGTTCGCGACCTGGGGCGAGACGCCCGCCCACAAGCGCTCGAAGATCCTGCTCGAGACGGCCGCGGGCCTCGCCGCGCGGCAGGACGAGATCGCGACCATCATCGCGCGCGAAGCCGGCAAGGCATGGAAGTACGCGGTGGCCGAGGTACAGCGCTCGGTGGAGACCTTCACCTTCGCGGCCGAGGAGGCGAAGCGGATCCACGGCGAGACGGTCCCGATGGACGCGTCGGCCTTCGGCGAGAACCGGGTCGGCTACTACGTCCGCACGCCGATGGGTGTGATCGGAGCCATCACGCCCTTCAACTTCCCCCTGAACCTGGTCGCACACAAGGTGGCGCCCGCGCTGGCCGCGGGAAACACCATGGTCCTGAAGCCGGCCCACGAGACCGCCCTCACCGCCGTGAAGCTGGGCGAGGTGCTCGAGGCCGCGGGCCTCCCCAAGGGCGTCCTCAACATCGTCCACGGCGAGGGCCGCGTGATCGGCGAAGCCCTCGTCCGCGACCCGATTCCCGCCAAGCTCACGTTCACGGGCAGCCCGCCGGTGGGGGCGCACATCATGTCCGTGGCGGGACTCAAGCGCGTCACGCTGGAGCTGGGCAACAACTCGGGGACCATCATCGAGCCCGACGCCGACCTGGGCAAGGCCATCCCACGCTGCGTGGCGTCGGCCTTCGCGAACTCGGGCCAGGTCTGCATCAGCCTGCAACGGATCTACGTCCACGAGCAGGTGGCCGAGGACTTCATCGACCGTTTCGTGAAGGCCACCGCCGCGCTCAAGGTCGGCAACCCGCTCGAGAAGGACTGCGACGTCGGACCGCTGATCACCGAGGAAGCCGCCGCCAAGGCCGAGCTCTGGATCAAGGACGCCGTGGCCGAGGGAGCGCGCTGCCTGATCGGTGGCCGCCGCGAGGGCCGGATGCTGTGGCCCGCCGTCCTCGTCGACACGCGGCCCGACATGAAGGTGATGTGCGAGGAAGCCTTCGCGCCGCTCGTGTCGATCGTTAGGTACAGGGACTTCGACGAAGCCCTGCGCCTCCTCAACGACTCCCCCTACGGGCTCCAGGCGGGGATCTACACCCATGACCTGCGGAAGGCGTTCGCGGCGGTCCGCAAGGTCGACGTGGGCGGGATGATGATCAACGACACCTCGATCTTCCGCGTCGACCACATGCCCTACGGCGGCAACAAGATGAGCGGCATCGGGCGCGAGGGCGTCCGCTTCGCCATCGAGGAGATGACCAACCTGAGGATGGTCTGCTTCAACCTCGGCTGATGCCGAACCGACGTCGGGCCCCGTTCGCCACTCTCGTCTGGGCGCTTCTCGCGGCCTTCCCCACGTCCGCGGAGACCAGGAAGGCCAGCCTGGTGCTGACCGGGGGACGCATCTGGACCGGCGATCCGGGGCGGCCGTGGGCGACGGCGATCACCGTCGGTCCCGGGGGAATCGTCGCCGTGGGCGACGACGCCCAGGTCGGAGGGTCGGCCGCGCCCGATGCGCGGCGCGTGGCGCTCGGCGGCCGCTTCGTGATGCCGGGCATCAACGACGCGCACATCCATTTCATCCGCGGCTCGCTGCGCCTCACGCATCTCGACCTCAACGGCGCGCGCTCGCTGGAGGAGATCCGGCAGCGGTTGGCGGCGTTCGCGAAGGCCAACCCGTCCGCCCCCGGCAACCGGTGGATCCAAGGGTACGGCTGGCAGTACACGGTCAGGCCCGGCGGCCGGCTGCCCACGCGCAAGGACCTCGACGACGTGGTGTCCGACCGCCCGGTCTTCCTGGCGGCCTACGACGGACACACCGGCTGGGCCAACAGCGCGGCCCTTTCGCTGGCCGGAGTCGACGCGAAGACCGCCTTCCCGGGCTGGGGAGAGATCGTGCGCGACGCGCAAGGCGAGCCGACCGGCGTCTTCAAGGAGCAGGCCCAGGGCTTGATCGGCGCCGCGATTCCCAAGCCCTCCCGGGACGAGGAGCGGGCGGCGCTGCGCCGGGGCCTGGCCCGCGCGGCCTCGCTGGGGATCACGAGCATCCAGAACGCCCACGGCACGCCCGAGGACGTCGAGCTGTTCCGCGAGGCCGACGCCGCCGGCGAGCTGACGCTGCGCGTCGGAGTCGCCCAGACGCTGCGGCCCCCGATCCCGGCCGAGCGCATCGACGCGATCCAGGCGCTCGCCGCGCGGAACCGGAGCGGCCTCGTGCGGGTGAGGGCCGTGAAGATCGTGGCGGACGGCGTCATCGAAGCGCACACCGCCGCCCTGCTCGCGCCTTACACCGACGCGCCGGAGACGCGCGGCCTTCCGGGCTGGACCCAGGAGCAACTGGACGAGAGCGTGGCCCGCGCCGATCGCGCCGGGCTCCAGGTCTACATCCACGCGATCGGCGACGGCGGCGTGCGCATGTCGCTCGACGCCTTCGAGAGGGCGCGGAAGGCGAACGGCCGGCCGGATTCCCGCTTCCGCATCGAGCACCTCGAGACGATCGACGCGGCCGATGTGCCGCGCTTCGCGAAGCTGGGCGTGCTGGCGTCGATGATGCCGATCCACGCCGACCCCGACACGATCGGCGTCTGGACGGCCGCCATCGGCCCCGAGCGCTCGAGCCGCGCCTTCGCGTGGCGGCTCATGGAGAGGGCCGGCGCGCGGCTCGTCTTCAGCAGCGACTGGCCCTCGACGCTGACCCTCGACCCCTGGCGCGGGCTCCACTGCGCGGTGAACCGCACCACCGATGCCGGCCGCCCGGCCGGCGGCTGGCTGCCGGAGCACGCGATCTCCGTGGAGAGCGCGCTGCGCGCCTACACGAGCGGTGGCGCGTACGCCGAGTTCGAGGAGAAGGAGAAGGGCGTGCTGGCGCCCGGCATGAAGGCCGACCTCGTCGTGCTGAGCGGCGACCCGTTCCGCATGGACCCGGCGCAGCTCCACACGCTGAGCCCGGAGATGACGGTCTTCGACGGGCGCGTGGTGTTCGAGAAGGCGCCGGCCTCGCACTAGGACCTGGCTCCTCGTCGATTTCAGAAACGCCCCATCCGCGGTCGCCCGCGCTTCTGCGCGGGATCGGGTTCCCCGCATGCGCTCAGGTGATTGACCTTCCGCGAGTGCTACGCTAGCATTCTGCTATGCCAGCGGTTTCCATCCGCAACCTCGACGACGCGGTCATCGAGGCCCTCAAGCGGCGCGCCTCGGCAAACAACCGGAGCCTGGAAGGCGAGCTTCGCGAGATCCTGCAGCAGGCCGCGGAGTTGGCCACCTCCTCCGGGCGGCGGCGCCGCCTGCGCCTGAACACGGTCACGGTGGGTAGCTCGAGCGCCCATGGGCGGCGAGAGATCTATGGCGACGACGAACGCTGAAGCAGCCTTCATCGATACGAACGTGCTCCTCGACGCAACGGACCGCGCCCGAGCCGGGCATGGGCCGGCTCTGCGGCTGCTGGAGCGCCGCTCGAAGCTCGTGTTCAGCGCGCAGATCGTACGCGAGTACCTGGTCGTCGCCACGCGGCCGATCGAGGCCAACGGCCTCGGGCTCGCCCTCGAACCTGCGATGGATAACGTCGCGGAGTTCCGGCACGCGATCAGACTGCTTCCCGAGGAGAAGCCGCTTCTGCCAGCACTGCTCGAGCTGCTCCGTGAAGCGCCCGTTCAGGGAAAGGCCATCCACGACGCCCTGGTCGTCGCGACGATGCGAGTTCACCGGATCTCAGAGCTGGTGACGTTCAATGCGGCTGACTTCGCGCGATTCTCCGCCATGGTGCGGGTGACTTCGCCTTGACCTTCGCACACATCCCCGGGGTTTCGCGAGCTCCTGCGTGGCGGGGAATTCCGTCCGGGCGGGAAGTCCGACGGGAGCTTTCCCGCAAACCGCTGGCGTCACACCCCGAACTGGCTCAGGTGGTGGTCGAAATGTTTGTGGACGAACACGCCCCAGTCCGTGCCGCTCATGCCTCCGAAGAGGGCGTGGTCGGGCCAGCGGCCTCCCGGCCCGCGGGCGGCGAAGCGTTCGACAAGCGTCACGAGCGTCCCGACGTCCTCGTCCCATGACGTGGGCTGGGTCAGGAACGCCTCGCTCGGTCCCTTGATTCGGCCCTTCGGCCAGGGCAGCAGGTAGATCGAGGCGTAGCGGACCGGGGGCCAGCGCAGGACGCCGCGCCTCGGCGCGACGGGACTGTCGCCCAGCGCGTGATGCATCTGGTCCGTCAGATGGGCCACCATCTGCGCCGCGCTCATGCGGCCCCATCGCCGCGGAGCGTCGGGCGCCAGGTGTCCGAGGCGTTTGAGCATCGCGGCTCGGCAGGCCTCGTCGAACATGCTGCGCCAGATCATTGCCCGCTGGTCATTGCACGTACCCCAAGGCCTTCAAGTTCTCCCGCTGCTCCGGCGTCAGCGCCGCCTCGGGCACGGGCTCGACCTCCCCGAGCTTCATGTCGAGGAGCCAGCGCGCGACGAGCTGGCGATAGAACGCCACGACCAGCGGCTTCACCCGCACGAGGTCGCGAGTCTCGCCCGGGTCTTCGACGAGGTCGTAGAGCTCTTCCGGGCCGAAGCGCGAGTGGAACACGTACTTGTAGCGCGTGTCGCGGGCCATGTAGCGGGGCCGTTCGCTCGTCGTGCGCGAGAAGACCACCTCCTTCGCCGGAGCGCCGGACAGCAGCGGAAGCAAGCTCCGGCCGGTGAAGCCCTGGGCAGCCTCGCGAGGCAGGCCGAAGAGCTCCACGATCGTCGGGGCGAGGTCGAGAGTGTCCACGAGGCCGGCGACGCGCAGACCCGCCGGACCCCGGCCGCCGGGAAAGCGGATCACGAGAGGGATGTGGACGCTCGGCTCGTAGAGCTGCTGGTTGTGTCCGACGAAGCCGTCGTGCTCGTAGAGCGCCTCGCCGTGGTCGGCGGTCACGATCACCACCGTCTCCTCCCACAACCCCAGCTCCTCCATCCTGCGTCGCAGCGCGCCGATCTCGGAGTCGGCGTAGGCCAGGTTCGCGTCGTAGAGCCGCACCAGGTGGGCCAGCTCGTCGGCGCTCAGCTCGCGGCCGCCCCAGTTCACCGCGGTGATGAAGCGGTCCTCGGTCTTCGCCTCCTTCGGAAGCGGCGCGTCGGGGCCGAAGCGCGCGACGAACGAGGGCGGCGCGTCGTAGGGGAAGTGCGGCTCGCGGTAGTGCGCGTAGGCGAAGAAACGCCGGCCCCGGCTCTGCTCCAGCCACGGGAACAGCTCGACGCGGAAGCTGGAGGCCGCCGAGCCGTGGCCGCGGAACACCTCGACGAAGCGGGAGAAGCCGCGGGCCAGGCCGAACGCCGGCCCCGCCATGCCGTTCGCGACGAAGCCCGCGGCGGCGATGCCGTGTGTCTCGAGACGCTCGGCGAGCGTGATCGGCGCCGTCCCGAGCTTGGCGCCCTGCTCGACGCCCGCCCCGTGCTCGTCGGGATGGAGCGACGTCCAGAGCGAGGCCATCGAGGCCAGCGTGTAGACGGCCGGCGCGTAGGCGCGTTCGAAGACCACGCCTTCGCGGGCGAGGCGGTCGATCTCGGGCGTGGTGGGTGGCGCGTATCCGTAGCAGCCCAGCTGCTGCGCGCGGGCGGCGTCGAGGATGACGAGCAGCACGTTGATCCCGGCGAGTCGCGACCGCAGCGCATCGGCTCGCGCCGCCTCGGCCGCCGTGAAGGGCCGGCGCGGCGGCGGATCGGGCGGCACGTCCGCCACGAGGCGCGGCGTCTCCCAGACCCCCCAGCCCATCCGCTCGCCGGCGATCTCGAGAGACAGCCGCGCGAGGCTGCCGGCAGGCGCGTCGAGACGGACGCGGACCTCGCCCGGGATGCTCGTCGCATCCAGGTCCCGAGACCAGAGCTCCCGCGCGCCGGACTCGGTCTCGATCAAGGCGCGAAAGCGCGGTCGCGCTCCGGTCGCGCTCCGGTGGACGCGCGGCGTGAAGCGCAGCTCC
>DASSJI010000266.1:0-55060 GCA_035691285.1 Vicinamibacteria bacterium
TGGGCGTCGCCGTGACGGTGCTGCCGTTCGGCCTGCTAGGCCCGCGCGCTCCGGAACCCGAAGGGCCACCGCGGGTCCCGTTCCCGGTGCACATCCAGGCGCTGATCGGAACCGCCGCTGTGCTCTGGCTGTTCCGGATCGTCGGGGTCGTGTGGCTGGCGCTGGCGCTGATCCATGGCGCTCGGCGCGCGGGTCTCGTGCCCCTATAATCCGCAGATGTTGCGGCCCCGCCGGGTTGCGGCCCTCGTGCTACTGGTGGCGCCGCTCGGCGGCGCCACGCTCAGCGGCTCCCTTCCTCCGGGCGTGCCCGACGGCGCGGCGCTGGGTTGGGAGCGCGTCACCGGCGACGTCGCGGCGAGCGACGAGGCGGCCGTCTACGAGTTCTACGTGAATCCGGCCCGGGCTGCGATCTACGAGGTCGTGAGGTACCGGTTCACAGGGGCCGGCCGCGCCGAGGTCGAGAAGCTGATCTGGAACCGCTATCCGAGCGACGGCGTCGGGCCCCTCTGCTACGCGCACGAGGCCGACGGCTCGTGGCGGCGGCTCGCGAACGGCTCTCCGGAGTACCGGGGAGAGATGGCGACGGCCATGCGCGTCTACGGCCTGCATCGCCGAGCCCGGCTCGGCGAGTAGCTACTTCTTCCGCAGCAATCCCGGCGGGAGCACCGCGACGAGCGTTCCGCCATCGGCGAGGCCGCCCGCGAGGTCGACGACGGCGACGCCGCCCTTCTTGAAGGGCATCCGCGCGCCGTCGCCGCCGACCAGGCGCGCGAGCAGGCTGGAGAGGTGCGGCTCGTGGCCGACGAGGGCGACGCGGGCGCCCGGGCCATAGCCCGCGAGCAGCGTCTCCCACTCGTCGAAGCGTCCGTAGGCGAGAGCGTCGGCGGGACTTGCGTCGATCCGGCCCCAGGCGGCGGCGGCGATCTCGGCCGTGCGCCAGGCGCGGGGCAGCGGGCTCGAGAGCAGGACGTCCGGACGCCGGAGGCGCCGCGCCAGCCCGCGGGCCGCTCGCCTCCACTTCTTCTCGCCCCGGGGCGTCAGCGGGCGCTCGTCGTCGGGGATGCCCGGGGTCCCGGACGGAACGGCCGCCGCGTGGCGGATGAGATAGAGACGCATGGCTCGTTAGGCCGCCCGGGGCGCCAGGAGCGCCTCGAGACCCCGCCCGAGCAGGCCGCGGGGGTCCTTCGCCACGAGCTCGGCGTGATGGCGCCGGGCCGCCTCCATGGCGAGGTCGCGCTCGCGGGCGGCGGCCTCTGCCAACGCACCCTCCCCGCGCGCGGCGGCCCGTGCCGCGCGCCGTGCCAGCCACTCCGAGAGCACCCAGGCGTCGTGGAGCCGGCCGACCGACTCCTGCACCTCCCGGAACAGGTCGGGCGCTTCCGACTCGCGGCCGCGCAGCGCGTCCACGACCTCGGCGGTGTAACGCAGGCGCCGGAAGCGGATCCGGACGCGGTGCAGCGCCGGCGGGTCGAAGGCCTCGCCGCAGGCGTCGAGGCTCGCCTGGATCGCGTCGCGCTCGGCCTCGACGGCCTCCCGCAGCCGGCCGAACACGGTGAACACGGGCTCGCCGCGGCGCCTCAGGATGACGTCGAGGTCGCGGCGCAGGCGTTTCAGGTCCACGTCGAGGAGGTCCCCGGCGAGCCGCCGCCGGCAGCGCGAGCGCGCCGCGCGCAGCTCCCGGAGCAGACCCTGCAGCTCCTTGTGCGGCTCGGCGCGCAGGCGCTCGCCGAACAGGGAGGTGATGACGTCGAGGTCGCGGCTGGCGCCGCCGCCACGGGTCAGGTCGCGGAGCAGCCGGCGCGTCCGGCGGACGCGCTTTCCGTCGGGCCGCTGCGCCACGAGCGGCAGGGCCACGCGCAGCCGCCGCGCCGACACGCGCATCTGATGCAGCGCCTCCTCGTCGCCGCCCAGGGCCCGCGGGAGCTGGCGGTACAGCCGAGCCACCCGCTCCTTCAGCAGACGGGTCGTGGGGTCGGCGATGCGTTCGGTGCGTCCGGGCAACGGGGCCTCCCGAGCGGGAACCCCGAGGCTATCACGCGTCGAGGGCGCGCTGGAAGTCCCGCAACAGGTCGCGCCAGTCCTCGACGCCGACCGAGACCCGGACCAGGGAGTCGTCGACGCCGGTCCGCCGGCGCTCGTCCTCCGACAGCTCCGAGTGGGTGGTCGTTGCGGGGTGGCAGGCCAGCGTCTCGACGCCCCCCAGGCTCACCGCGTTGTGGGCGATCGTCAGCCGGCGCAGGAAGTCGAAGGCAGCCGGCTTTCCGCCGCGGAGCTCGAAGGACAGGACCGCCCCCGGGAAGCGGCACTGGCTGTCGCGGATCCGGACCTGCTCCGGGTCGTCGAAGAGGGTCGGGTAGTGGAGCTTCCGGATCCTCGGGTGGGTGGCGAGGGCCTCGGCGATGCGCTGGGCGTTCTTGCTCTGCCGGTTCATCCGGAGGCGGACGGTCGGCAGGCGGCCGACCAGCAGCCAGCATTCGTCCGGCTGGAGGATGTTGCCGAGGATCGCGCGGCTGCCGCGGAGCTGGGTGACCAGCTCAGGGTCCCTGCCGAGCACGACGCCGGCGAGCAGGTCGCTGAAGCCCGAGAGGTACTTGGTGGCGGAGTAGACCACGAGGTCGGCGTGGAGGTGGAGCGGGTGCTGGAAGGCGGGACCCAGCAGCGTGTTGTCCACGACGACGATCGGGGGGGATGCCAAGAGCCGCGCCGCGGCCCGGGCCGCCGCGATGTCGGACATGCGCAGCGTCGGATTCGAAGGCGTCTCCAGGAACACGAGGCGTAGATCGGAGGCCGCGGCGATGGCGCGGCGCAGCGCCTGGGTGTCGCCCGCGGGCACGGGGATCCCGCGGATCCCGAGCGGTCCCAGGAGCTGGTGGATGAGGTGTTGCGTGCCGCCGTACAAGGGGGTCGTGTAGACGAAGCCCGTCCCCGGCGGGCAGAAGGACAGGAAGAGCGTGGAGATGGCGGCCATCCCGGAGTTGAAGACGGCCGCGGCCTTCGCCCCCGGCTCGAGGGGGACGACCTGGTCCTCGAGGATCTCGGCGTTGGGGTGGGAGAGGCGCGAGTAGATGAGGTCCACGCTCTCGTTCGGCGCCGGCTCGGCCTTCCCCAGAGCGATGGCGAACGCCCTCTCCGCGGCCTCGGGGCTCGTGAACACGTAGGTCGAGGAGCGGAACACCGCGGGGCGGGCGGAGCCGACCGACAGGCGCGGATCGAAGCCCCGCGTCAGCACGGCGGTCGGAGGGCGAACGACGTACGGCACGTCCTTGCTCGCGACCGGGCTCATGAAGGCCTCCCGCGTGCGCCTGCTCCATCAAGCTAGGCCGCCTGCCTTCGGTCTTCAAGCGAATTGATTGCGGTTCTGAACTACCGATGGGGGCCTGGGGCGAAGAAGATTCGTCTACTCCTCGTCTCGACCGACCCTCCCACGGCGGCGCGCCGTCCTGGCCTCGGCCTCCAGGGGACGCAGGACGGGCAGCGCCGGCTTCGCAACGTGCTCGAAGATCAGGTGCGTCTCCATCCGCGCCACCTCTCGCCGGGTGGTGAACGCGTCGAGGGCCAGGTCGCGCAGATGATTGGCATCACGCACCGCGACGTGGACCAGGAAGTCGTTGTGCCCCGCGACGTGGTATAGCCCGAGGGTCTCCGGCAGGCTGAGCGCGTGGCGCCTGAAGCCCTGAACGTGCTGGCGGGCATGGCGAGACAGCCGCACGAACACGAGGGCTTGCATCCCTATCCCGAGCGCGGCGGGGTCGACCTGGGCCCGGAAGCCGCGCAGCACGCCAGCCCGGCGCAGGCGCCTGACGCGTTCGAGGCAGCTGGACGGCGCGAGGCCGACGCGCGCCGCCAGCTCCTTGTTCGAGAGCCGCGCGTCGCCCTGGAGCGCGGCCAGGAGGGCGAGGTCGATGCGGTCGAGGTCGGCGTCCACGGTGTCTGGATCATGCCACGACACCCTCCGGGCACCGTCACAGGAACGTGACGGGCGCGCCTGTACAATGGCCCGCGGAAACCGACGCGGATGAAGCTGACCGCCATCGATCTCGGCAGCAACTCCTTCCATGCCGTCGTGGTCGAGGTTTCGGCCTCGGGCGGCTTCGAGGTCGTCGACCGCGAGAAGGACATGGTGCGCCTGGGCGCCGAGACGCTGGCCTCGGGCCGCCTCTCCGCCGCCGCGATGAAGCGCGGCCTCGAGGTGCTGCACAAGTACAAGCGGATCGCCGACAACCATCGCGTCGACAAGATCCTCGCCGTGGCGACCTCGGCGATCCGCGAGGCGGGCAACGGCGAGGACTTCCTGGAGCGGGTGGGGCGCGAGGTCGGCTTCTGGCCGCGCGTGGCCTCGGGCGAGGAGGAAGGCCGCCTCGTCTACCTTGCCGCGCTCCACAGCGTGCACCTCGAGGGGCGCGCCCTCGTCCTCGACATCGGCGGCGGCTCCGTGGAGCTCGTGCTCGGAGCCGGCAACCGCATCGAGCGCATCGTGTCCGAGAAGCTGGGCACGCTGCGCATGACCGAGCGCTTCGTGCGGACGGACCCGATCACCTCCAAGGACGAGGCGCGCCTCGTGGCGCACGTCGAGGGAAGCCTGGGCGCCGTCGCCGAGGAGATGCGCCAGGCGGGCTTCGAGCGCCTGGTCGGAACGTCGGGCACGATCCTCGCCGTGGGGGCCCTCGCGCTGGCGCTCGGGGAGAAGCGCCCGAAGGAGACGCTCCACCACGTGGCGGTGCCCCGGAGCGCGATCCGCGACGTGCGGCGCCGGCTCGTCGCGTCCGACCTGAAGGGGCGGCTGCGCATGCCCGGCCTCGACGCCCAGCGGGCCGACATCGTGGTGGCCGGGGCGGTCGTCTTCGACGAGCTCCTCGAGCGCCTCGGCGCATCGGAGGTGCTCCTGTGCGAATGGGCGCTGCGCGAGGGCCTGCTCCTCAACTACATCCACCGCCATCCGCGCTCGCTGGCCCGGGCCGAGGCCTATCCCGACGTGCGCCGCCGCAGCGTCCAGCACCTGGCCGAGCGCTGCCAGTTCGACGAGGCCCACGCTCGCCACGTGGCCGGCCTGAGCCTCCAGATCTTCGACGCCTTGAAGGGCGACCACGGGTTGCCCGACGAGGCGCGCGGCCTGCTCGAGAGCGCCGCGCTGCTGCACGACATCGGCCACCACATCTCCTATCCGGGCCACCACAAGCACTCCTACTACCTCGTGAAGCACGGGGACCTTCGCGGCTTCTCGCCGCTGGAGATCGAGTCGATCGCGCTGGTCGCCCGCTACCACCGCCGCGGCCATCCGCGGAAGCGCCATGCCGCCTACGGCGCGCTCCCCAAGCCGGCGCGCCGGACGGTGCGCGCGCTGTCGGGGATCCTTCGGATCGCCGACGCTCTCGACCGCAGCCACCGGCAGGTCGTCAAGGCGGTGCGCGTGAGCGACCGGGCCGGGGTGCTCCGCCTGCGCTGCGAAGCCGAGGGCAACAGCGACCTCGAGCGCTGGGGCGTGATGCGGCGCACCGAGCTGCTCGCCCAGGCCCTGGGGCGGCCCGTCAGGGTCGACATCGCGGAGGCCGTCCCCCTGCGTCGAGCCCGGGCCTAGGACCATGGCGAGGCCGCGCAAGCGCACCCTGACCCGGAAGCCGGCCGCCGCGCCGGTCCCCGAGCCGCCCCGTCCCGTGGGCGTCGTGGACATCGGGGCGAGCGCAATCCGGCTCGTTGTCGCAGAGGCCCGGCCCGGAGAGCCGCTCCACGTGCTCGAGGAAGCCTCGCGGGGCGTCCTGCTCGGCAAGGACACCTTCACCCACGGGCGCATCGGCGCCGCGGCCTTCGAGGCCGCGCTCAAGACCCTCGAGGGCTACCGGCGGATCATGGACGGCTACGGCGTGGTGCGCTACCGCGCGGTGGCGACGAGCGCGGTCCGCGAGGCCCAGAACCGCGAGACCTTCCTCGACCGGGTGCGGCTGCGGACCGGCTTCGAGGTCGAGATCATCGACGGCTCCGAGGAGAACCGCCTGACCTACCTGGCCGTGCGCGAGGCGCTCAAGGGCCATCCGGCCCTCGGCCAGGACGACGCCGTCCTCGTCGAGATCGGCGGCGGCAGCGCCGACCTGTCGTTCCTGCGCAAGGGTCAGCCGACCTACTCGGGGACGTACGCGCTGGGCTCGATCCGGCTGCGCCAGAACCTCGCCTCCTGGCACGGCAGCCACGAGCAGCGGGTGCGGCTGCTGCGCCGGCACATCCACAACGTCGTCGAGGACATCCGCCGCGAGATGCCGCTGCGCGAGGCGAAGCACTTCGTGGCGCTGGGCGGCGACGCACGCTTCGCCGCGTCGCGGGCTCTGAGCGAGCGCGTCGCGGGACCGGCCGTGGTCGCGAGGGCCGCCTTCCTGGCCTTCTGCGAGGAGGCGGTGGCGCAAGACGCCGAGCAGCTCGCCGAGAGGTACCGCCTGCCTCCGGCCGAGGCCGAGACGCTGGCTCCCGCGCTGCTGGCCTATGAGGCGCTGCTCTCCGAGACGGCGGCGGAGCAGGTGACGGTGCCGGAGGCCTCGCTCCGCGCCGGGCTCCTCCTCGACGTCACCGGCAGCGACGAAGGCCAGGCCCTCGAGGACATGCAGAAGCAGGTCGTGGCGAGCGCCCAGGCCGTCGGCGAGAAGTACCGCTACGATGCGCCCCACGCCCGGCACGTGGCCTTCCTCGCCACACGCGTCTTCGACGAGCTGCGGGGCGAGCACGGGCTCGGCGCCCGGGAGCGCCTGCTCCTCGAGGTGGCGGCGCTCCTCCACGACGTGGGCATCTACGTGAGCCTGCGCGGGCACCACAAGCACACCTGGTACCTGCTCTCGGCCGCCGAGATCTTCGGCCTCACCCGCGACGACATGGCGGTGGTGGCCAACGTCGCCCGCTACCACCGCCGGGCGACGCCCCAGAAGTCGCACCTGCCCTACATGGCGCTCGACGCCGAGACGCGCGTGGTGGTCAACAAGCTCGCGGCGATCCTCCGCCTGGCCAACGCCCTCGACGCCGACCACCTGCAGAAGGTCGCGGACGTGAGGGTCGTGCCCGAGGAGGAGGGCTTCGCCCTCGAGGTCACGGGAGCCGGCGACATGACCATGGAGCGCCTGGTCGCCCTGGCCCGCTCCGAGTTCCTGACCGAGGTCTTCGGCCGCAAGCTCCTGTTCCGGGAGGCTGCGGCCAGGCCATGAAGGCCTCGAAGCCGAAGCAGCGCCGCGACCCCGAGCTGTTCCTCAACCGCGAGCTGAGCTGGCTCGAGTTCGACGGGCGCGTCCTCGAGGAGGCCGAGGACGGGCAGAACCCGGCGCTGGAGCGGCTGAAGTTCGCGACCATCGTCGCTTCGAACCTCGACGAGTTCGTCATGGTCCGGGTCGCGGCCCTCCAGAACGCCGTCGAGGAGGAGGACGCCTCGCCGGACTCGGCCGGCCTCTCGCCGGCGCAACAGCTCCAGGCGATCTCCGAGCGGACCCACGAGCTCGTGGACCGCCTGTACGCCACGCTGACGGGAGCGATCCTGCCGGCGCTCCAGGAGCGCGGCATCCGCATCGCCTCGGTGGACGGCCTCGAGACCGAGGCCCGGGCCGCGGTGCAGCGCCACTTCCGCGACGAGGTGCTGCCGGCCCTGACGCCGCTGGCCATCGACGCCTCCCGGCCCTTCCCGCTGCTCGCGAGCCTGAGCCTGAACGTCGCCGTGCTGCTGGCGCCCGCCGAGGGCCGGAAGGAGCCTCGGCTCGCGGTGGTGCAGGTCCCCGCCCGGCTTCGGCGCCTGGTCCGCCTGCCCCTGGAGGGCGCGGCCTTCGCCCTCCTCGAGGACGTGATCCGGGCCGAGCTGCAGGCGCTGTTCCCCGGACAGCAGGTCATCGAGACCGCGACGTTCAGGGTGGCGCGGGACGCCGAGCTGGACCTGGACGACGAGGGCGGCCGCGACTTCCTCGAGGCCGTCGAGGAGGAGCTCAGGAAGCGCCGCAAGAGCCGCGTGGTCCGTCTCGAGATCGAGAAGGGAGCGAGCGAGGGCCTCGTCGCGCGCCTCGCCCAGCGGCTCGAAGTCGGCGAACAGGACGTCTACCGCGTTCCCGGCCTTCTCGACGTGCGGGCGCTCGTCCCCCTCGTCGAGCTGCCGGCGCTCGAGGACCTGCGCGATCCGCCCCTGAAGCCGGTCGCCGCCCTCGACGAAGCCGAGAGCGAGCGCCTCTTCGAGCGGATCGAGAGGGGCGACGTCCTGCTGCACCATCCCTACGAGGCCTTCGATCCCGTCGTGTCCTTCGTCGCGCAGGCGGCCGAGGACCCCGGTGTGCTGGCGATCAAGCAGACGCTGTACCGGACGAGCGGCGAGTCCCCGATCGTGCGGGCGCTGGCCCGGGCCGCCGAGAACGGCAAGCAGGTGACGGTGCTCGTGGAGCTGACCGCGCGCTTCGACGAGCACTCCAACATCCGCTGGGCCCGAAGCCTGGAAGAGGCCGGTGCCCACGTCATCTATGGCGTCCGGGGATACAAGACCCACGCCAAGGCCTGCCTGGTGGTGCGCCGCGGCCGCGCCGGGATACGGCGCTATGTCCACCTCGGGACCGGGAACTACAACGAGAAGACGGCGCGGGTCTACACCGATTTCGGCTTGATGACCGTCGATCCCGACCTCGGACGCGACGCCTCGGCCTTCTTCAACGCCTTGACCGGCTACTCGGACCCGCCCGAGATGAAGAAGCTGGTCATGGCGCCGACCCAGCTCCGCGACCGAGTGCTGGCACTGATCCAGCGCGAGACGCGCCGGGCCGGCGCCGGCGAGGCCGGCCTGATCCAGGCCAAGATGAACTCCCTCGTCGACGAGGACATCATCCGGGCCCTCTACGCCGCGTCCCAGGCGGGTGTGCGCGTGCGCCTCAACGTTCGTGGGATATGCTGCCTGCGGCCCGGGCTCAAGGGCGTGAGCGAGACGATCGAGGTGGTCTCGATCGTGGACCGCTTCCTCGAGCACGCCCGCATCTTCCATTTCCGCAACGGCGGCGACGAGGAGGTCTACCTGGCGAGCGCCGACTGGATGCCGCGCAACCTCGACAAGCGCGTCGAGCTGCTCTTCCCGGTGGAGGCCCCCGAGGCGCGGGCCAAGGTCCTGCACGCCCTCGAGGCGGCTTTCCAGGACAACGTGAAGGCGCGCCGCCTGCAGCCTGACGGCTCGTACAGGCGGCGCCGCCCGGCCAAGGGCGAGGAGCCGTTCCGGATGCAGATCCAGCTGCACCGCGAGGCCGTGAGGGCCCAGGAGCGGGCCCGGGCCGCGGCGGGCGTCGTGCTCGAGCCGATCCGCGCCCCCGGCCGCGAGGCGTCGTGAGGCCGCCCGTGTGGCTCCTGATGAGCGCCGCCCTCCTCGTGTGCGCCATGGCGGCGTCCGCCCAGGCGGGGCGGCGCTTCGCCAAGTACAGCGCGCTCGGCAACGACTACATCGTGCTCGACCCGGCCGACTGGCCCGAGCCGCCGTCCCCGGAAGCGATCCGCCGCATCTGCGACCGGCGCCGCGGCGTCGGCTCGGACGGCATCCTCTACGGCCCGACGACCCGCACCGAGCCGTTCGGCCTGCGCCTCTTCAACCCGGACGGCGGGGAGTTCGAGAAGAGCGGCAACGGCCTCCGCATCTTCGCGCGCTACCTGTGGGACCGCCGCATCGCCAAGGCCAGGGAGTTCCGGATCCGCACGCCGGGCGGAGACGTCACGGCCCACCTGCTCGACGAGCGCGGGTCGCGCATCGCGATGGACATGGGGACGCTCTCCTTCGACAGCCGCAAGGTGCCCGTCTCCGGCCCGCCCCGCGAGGTGCTCGACGAGGAGGTGCGGGTGGGGGACGCGAGCGTCCGGATCAACGCCGCGACGATCGGCAACCCGCACTGCGTGGTGTTCCTGGACGAGGCGAACGCGGCGCTGCGGCGGCGCTTCGGCGGGCTCAGCCGGGAGCTGGCCCTCGCCATCGGCCCCGAGCTGGAGACGCTGCCGCTCTATCCCGCGCGCACCAACGTTCAGTTCGCCGAGGTCGTGGACCGCCACACGCTGCGCATGGAGATCTGGGAGCGGGGGGCGGGCTACACGCTGGCGTCGGGCTCCTCGAGCTGCGCCGCCGCCGGCGCCGCGATCCGCACCGGGCGCTGCGCGAGCCCGGTCACGGTCCGCATGCCAGGCGGCGAGATGCTGGTCGAGGTGGCGGAGGACTGGTCGGCGAAGCTGACGGGCACCGTGGATCCCGTGTGCGAGGGGGAGCTGACGCTGCCCCTCCCGTAGTGGCGCCCGTGAAGGAGCCGTCTCTGTCGCAGGAGGAGCGCGCGCTCTTCGACAAGGGCGTGCGCGAGTTCAACGCCGGGTACTTCTTCGAGTGCCACGACACCCTCGAGGAGCTGTGGGCCGGTCTCCGCGGCGAAGCCCGCGACTTCTTCCAGGGCCTCATCCAGGTCTCGGTCGGCTTCTATCACCTGGGGCGGGGGAACGCGGAGGGAGCCGTCAGCATGCTCGAGCGCGCCCTGACTCGTTTCGGCAAGTACCCGGATCGCTACTTCGGGTTCGACCTGTCCGCTCATCGGGGCGAGCTGCGCGACTGGGCCGCGCGCGCCCGGGGCGGAGCGACCGAGCCCCCTCTTGACTCCGTGCCCAAGTGGCGGTTCGATCTTCCCTAGGATGCCGATCTACGAGTTCTACTGCGCGGCGTGCCACCGCGTCTTCAATTTCCTGTCGCGGCGGATCAACACCGACGGCCGGCCCGCCTGTCCCAAGTGCGGCGGCGCCGCCCTCGCGCGCCTGCCCTCCGCCTTCGCGATCTCGAAGGGCCGCAAGGAGGAGCCCGCCGGGGAGAAGATGCCCGACGGCTTCGACGAGGCGCGCCTGGAGCGGGCGATGGAGTCGCTGGCGAGCGACGCCGAGGGGATGGACGAGGACGACCCGCGGCAGGCCGCCCACTTCATGCGCCGGATGTTCGACGCGGCCGGGATGCCGGTGGGCGAGGGCATGGAGCAGGCGCTCCGGCGGCTGGAGTCCGGCGAGGACCCGGAGAAGGTCGAGGCCGAGATGGGCGACGTGCTGGAGGCCGATCCCTTCGAGGCCGCCAAGCCGGGCGGCAGCATCACGTCCCGGCTGAAGCGCCGGTTCGTGCCGCCGAGCGTGGATCCGACCCTCTACGAGATGTAGCTGCGCGCCGGACCGCGTCAGGCGCCGCGCAAGGCCCGGATCCGGCCGAGGTGGCTTTCGTCGTGCCGGGCGAGGTGCTCCGCCAGGGCCTCCAGGCTCAGCTCCCCGCGCTTCGGGTGGATCCCCGTGCGGCGCCAGGCCGCGTGCGGAAGCGCCCGGAGCAGCGTCAGCGTGTCGGCCCGTCGCGCCGCGAACTCCCCGGCCACGGCCTTCAAGTCCTGGGCGTCGTAGCGCAGCTCCCTGGCGCTGCGATCGTTGTCCAGCATCCAGAAGGACGGCCGGTCCTGGAACGCCGTCCGTGTGAAGCGCTCGGCGTACACGAGCTCGATGTCGCGGAGGTGGCAGGCGTTCTCGAGGATCGACCACTTGCCGTCGGCCGGCCGGCGTCGCGCCGCCTCGGGGTCGAGCCCCTTCACGGTCGCAGCCAGGGCCTTCGGCGCCTCGGCCAGGCGCCCGAGCAGCTCGAAGCGCCTCTTCGTCGCGTCGATCTGGCCGAGGTGCGCCTCGTCGTTGCCGACCGCGTGCCGGCGCAGCAGGTCCGCCATCGCCAGGCGTCCCGCGGTCTCGTGGGTGCCCACTCGCTCCCACGCCGGGCCCTTGACGCCCTTCAGGAGCTTCAAGGTCTCCTTTCGCGCGGCGCTCCAGTCCTGGAGGACCGCCGCCAGGCGCTGCGAGCGGTAGTCGCGCTCGATCGCGAGCACGTCCCCGTCCACGTCCGGGAGCCGCGGGTTCTCCTCGGCGAGGATGCGACGGTAGCGGGCGAGGTAGGCCTCGCGCTCCATGTCGCGCAGGTGGCAGACGATCTCGAGGATCGACCACTTGCCTGGCGCCGGCCGCCACAGCGAGAGCTTCCTGGAGACGCCCGCGAGCGCGGCTTTGAGGCGCCCTGGCGTCGCTGCCAGCGTCTCGAGGTGTTGCCTGCGGTCCTCTTCCTGCACGGCCAGCCTCCCGATCCGCCCCCGACCTCCTATGGTAACGTCCGGCCGCGTGAAGCGCGCCACCTCCGCCCTGACGCTGGCGGCGCTCAGCCTGCTGCTCCATGCACCCGTCGTGTTCGGCGGCCGCGCCTACTTCGAGCGCGACGTCGAGCACTTCCTTCACGAGCGGCTCCTCGAGTTCAGCGCTGCGCTGCGAGCCGGAGACTGGCCGCTCTGGAACCCCTATCCGGCCTTCGGCGAGCCCCTCCTGGGCGTCGCCAACGCGCAGGTCGCCTACCCGACCACATGGCTCGCCCTCGCCCTCTCGCCAGAGTCCACCCACGCGACGCTCGTCGTGCTGCACACGTTCCTGGCCGGGCTCGGCGCCTCCCTGCTCGCGCGCGAGCTCGGCGTCTCCGGGGGCGGGGCGCTTCTCGCAGGCGCGCTCTGGAGCGCCGGCGGGCCGGTCTGCTCCGCCGCCGACCAGGCGAACGTGCTCGTGGGCGCCGCGACGATCGCCTGGGCGTGGCTCGGCTTCGCCCGCGCCGGCCGGAGCGGCCGCTTCCGCGACGCGGCGCTGACGGGCGTGGCGATTGCGCTCGCGCTCCTCGGAGGCTCTCCGGAATCGGCGCTCATGGGCGGCGCCGGCCTGCTCCTGGCCTTCGCCCCCGCCACGGGAGGAGCGCGTCGTCTGGCCTGGGCGACCCTTGTCGCGACGGTGGTCGCGCTGGGCCTCGCGGCCGTCCAGTGGCTTCCCACGGCGGCCCTCACCCTGCGTTCCGGCCGGGCCCGCATGTCCGAGGCGAGCCAGGCCGAATGGTCGAACCATCCGCTGGCCCTCCTCCAGGTCGCGCTGCCCCTTCCCTACGACGACATGCCGCTCAACCGGCTGGCGCGCGGAGAGCTCTTCGGGGGCCGCGAGCCGCTGCTGTCCACGTTCCACATGGGCCTGGGGGCGACGGGCCTGGCGCTGGCCGGCCTGCTCGGTCCGGCCTTTCGCGGCCGACGGCCTCTGATCGCGATCGGCACGCTGGGGCTCGTTCTCTCCCTCGGACGCTGGAGCCCGCTCTGGGACCTGGCGCACGCCCTTCCGCCGCTGGCGTGGATGCGTTATCCGTCGCGCTTCGCCATCTCGGGAACGCTCCCGATCGCCATCCTGGCCGGGGCCGGGCTGGACGCGCTGTCCGCGCGCGGCATGGGGGCGAGGCTGTGGCTCGCCGCGGCCTCGACGGGAGCCCTCATCGTGGCCGCTGCGCTGCTGTCGCGGCCCGAGGCGGGATTCTGGCGGGCGCTCCTCGTCGCGCCGGAATTCCTGGGGCGTCCGTGGACGTCGTCGCCGCAGCTCGCCGGCGTGTTCCACGATCTCGCGCTGTCCGCGCTCCTGGCCGTTCCCGTCGCGCTGGCGTTGGTGGTCCGGGCCATGCGCGACGGCGGCGTGTCACGGAGCCTCGTCGTGACGACAGCCCTCGCCTCGCTCCTCCAGGTCGTGTGGGCGCTCCGCGGCGTCAACCCCACGCTCCCGCGCTCCCTCCTCGGGGAGCCTCCGCCGGCCCTCGATCCGATCCCCCGCGAGCGGCCCAACCGCACGCTGGTCCTCGACTACACGCCGCGCCTGGCGCAGGCCGCGCTGGGCCGAGAGCATGCCCGCCTCCGCGAGTTCGACGCTTCCCCCGAGGAGACGCTGCGCCTGCTGCGCGCGTATCCCTCCGGGAGCCTGGGACGCTTCGGGGCGGCGATCGAGTCGCTGCCCTTGGACATCCCGAGGCTGCGCTCCGTCGAGGTCGCCCGCTGGCTGGGGACGATGAACGCCTACGCGGCCACCACGGCGTTCCCGCGCCTGCTCGAGCTGGGCGGCATCCAGTACGTGCTCGCGCTCCACGACCTCGGGCTGCCCGATCGCTTCGAGCTGCTGGCCAGGACGCCGGCGGGAGGCGACGAGGTGCGGACATACAGGGTGCGCCATGCGCTGCCGAGGGCCTTTGCAGTAACCGGCGCCCGGGTCCGGCCGGGCGAGGACCCGCTGGGGCTGCTGCTGGACCCTGCGTCGGCGTTCGATCCCCGGCGTGAGGTGCTGCTCGAGAACGGGGCGCCTCGGCCGCCCGGCGAGGGCGGTCGCGTCCACGGCCTCGAGCTTCGCTACGACGGGGTCGCGTTCGAGACGGAGATGTCCGCGCCGGGACACGTCGTGCTGCTCGAGGCCTGGGATCCCGGATGGCGCGCGACGGTGGACGGCCTCCCGGCCCCCGTGCTCCGAGCCAACATGGTCTTCCGTGCGGTTCCGGTGCCCGCCGGCCGGCACGTCGTCGAGATGCGCTACCGTCCTCCTGAGGTCGTTGCGGGAGCTGCGCTCTCGGCGGCGACGGCGCTGGCCCTCGCCCTCCTCGCCTTACGCTTCCGGCGCGCGGCCTAGGCCTAGGCCATCCGCTCCAGGGCGGCGATGCGCTGCTCGAGGGGGGGATGCGTCGCGAAGAGCTGGAGGAAGCTGCGCCCGCCGGCGATCTTGAAGCTGGCCAGGGCGGGCTGCGAGGCGTCCACCCGCTCGCTCGTGGCCAGGAGCCGCCGCAGCGCACCCACCATCGCTCCGCGGCCGGCGAGCGCCGCGCCGCCCGCGTCGGCGCGGAACTCCCGCGCGCGGGAGAAGGCCGAGACGACCAGCAGGCCGAGCATGCCGAGCACGATCTCGAGCACGATCATCACCGCGAACGACGCGACGTGGGCGTACCGCGAATCCACGGCCTGGCGCACCGCGAAGGCGGCGACCCGGGCGAGGAACATCACGAAGGCGTTCACCACCCCCTGCAGGAGCGTCATCGTCACCATGTCGCCGTTCCCGATGTGGCTGACCTCGTGGGCGAGCACGCCCTGCACCTCGTCCCGCGTCATGTTCCGCAGCAGGCCGGTGGAGACCGCGACCAGGCTGCGGCGCTTGCTGGGGCCGGTGGCGAAGGCGTTGACCTCGGGTGAGTCGTACACGCCCACCTCGGGCATCGGCAGGTTGGCCTGCCGGGCGAGATTGCCGATGGTGTTGTGGAGCCAGTCGAGGTCCTGGTTGCCGGTCTGGCCGTCGACGAGCTGCACGCCCATCATGCGCTTCGCGGTCCAGCGCGAGATCTGGAGCGAGAGGAACGCGCCGCCCATGCCCCAGACGAAGCAGAAGATGCCCAGGGCCACGAGGTCGAGTTGTCCGGTCGGGCTGACGTAACGCCCGACCCCGAGTACGCTCAGGACGATCGACAGTGTGACCACGATCGCCATGTTGGTGATGAAGAACAGCACGATGCGCTTCGCCATCGACAAGGCCTCCGTGAAGGAACTCCTATTCTAGAATGCGCTCTCGTCCGGGCGAAAGGGGGGTCTCATGAAGCATCAACTGCCGGTGCTCGTCGCGCTCTGCTGCGCCGCGCCCGCAATGGCCGACGAGTCAGCCGACCGGCTGGTCGCCGCCCTCCTGGCCGACACGCCCCTCGTGTCGGATCTCGCGGCGCTGACGGACGAGATCGGAGGCCGGCCGACGGGATCCGAGGCGAACCGCCGAGCGGTGGAGTGGGGCGTCGCCCGCTTCCGGGAGGCCGGCGTGGCCGTCGCCCGGGAGGCATTCCCCGCCCACCTGTGGCTCGAGCGCTCGGTCTCCGTGCGCGTCTCCGGGGACGTGGCGTTCGCGCCACGGGCCGTCGCGAACCCGTTCTCCATCGCCACGCCGCCCGCGGGCATCACGGCCCCCCTTCAGCTCGCCGGGCACGGATCGCCGGCCGATTTCGAGCGGCTGGGGGCCCGGGCCCAGGGCGCCTTCCTGCTGGTCGAGACCCACGAGCTCCTCGACATCGACGGCCTGTTCCGCGAGTACGTCGAGGCGTCGGCGATCGAGCAGCGCGCGCGTGAAGCCGGGGCGCGAGGCATCGCCTGGATGTCGTCCCGCGCGAACGACCTGCTCTACCGGCACAACGCGGCGCCGGGCCCGAAGAACACCCTCGCCCTCGTCACCCTGGGGCGCGAGGACGCCGCCCGCGCGGCGCGGCTCCTGCGAGCCGGCAAGCGGCTCGAGCTCACGGCGCGAATCGAGGTCGAGGCCGGCCTCCCGAAGTCGGCGGAGAACGTCATCGCCGAGATCCGGGGCAGCGAGCGGCCCGAGGAGGTCGTCATCATCGGCGCCCATCTGGACTCCTGGGACCTCGGCACGGGCGCCCTGGACAACGGCTGCAACGTGGCGCTCGTCATCGACGTGGCCCGCCAGATCCAGCGGCTCGGCCTCCGGCCGAAGCGGACGATCCGCTTCGCGCTCTGGAACGGCGAGGAGCAGGGACTCTTCGGCTCGCTGGGCTACGTCAGGTCCCACAAGGCGGAGCTCGACAAGCACGTGATGGCCGCGTCCTTCGACACCGGCGTCGGGCGGATCCGCGGCTTCCTGACCGGCGGCCGCGAGGACCTCATCCCGGTGGTCGACCGCGCGCTGCAGCCGGTCGCCGGACTCGGCCCGTTCGCGCAGGTGAACGCCGCGATCCCCGGCACCGACCACTTCGACTTCATGCTGGAGGGCGTCCCGAGCCTCGTGGCCGACCAGGAGTCGGCCAGCTACGGCCCCAACTATCACGCGCGCTCGGACACGTTCGACAAGATCGAGGCCCGACAGCTCAAGCTCAACGCCGCCATCGCCGGGGCGGTCGCCTGGGGCTTCGCCAACGCCGACGCCGCGCTGCCGCGCCTCTCGGGCTCCCAGGTCGCGGACGTCGTCGAGAAGACGGACCTCAAGGCGTTGATGCAGGCCTTCGACCTCTACGACGACTGGGTGGCCGGGCGCCGGGGCCGCCGGCCCTAGGTCAGCGCTCGTTCCGGACGCCTCCCGCCTCGAAGGCTTCGGTCAGCTCGCGCGCCGCGGTCACGCCACGGGCTCGGTCGGATACCCCGCGGCGATCCAGGCGCTCGTGCCGCCCACGACGTTGTAGAGGTCCTCGAAGCCGGCGCGGCGCAGGAGCGCCGTGCCGACGCTCGAGCGGTAGCCGCCGGCGCAGATCACGACCGTGGGGCGGCTCGTGTCGAGGTCGCCGGCCGCACCTTCGAGCCGATCGAGCGGCACGTTCACCGCGCCGGGGACGTGCCCTGCCGAGTATTCGCCCGGGCGACGCACGTCCAGGACCTGGAGTCCGGGCCGCCCTTCGCGCAGCTCGGCCCTGAGCTCGTCCACCGGCATCTGCGGGACGCTGGCCAGCGGCTTCCCGGCCCGGTCCCAGGCGGCGATCCCGCCCTCGAGGTAGCCCACCACCCTCTCGAGCCCCACGCGGGCGAGGCGCGTGACCGCCTCGCGCACCTGCGCCTCGTCCTCCGTCACGAGGACGAGCTCCTGTCCGGCGTCGAGCAGCGTCCCGGCCCACGAGGCGAACTGGCCGCCCAGACCGATGTTCACCGATCCCGGGACGTGCCCGGCGCCGAAGGCGGCATAGGGTCGCACGTCCAGGATCCGCGCCCCCGCGTCACGACGCTCCTCGAGCGCCGCGGGGGCGAGTCCGGGAGGCAGCGGGATCGCCTCGAGGGGCGGCGCGCCTTCGCGGTTGATCTGCACGTCCATGGGGAAGTAGCGGGGCACCTCGGGGAGGTCTGTCGTCATCATCTCGACGAAGCGCTCCCTCGGCATCGGCTGGAGCGCGTAGTTGGCGCGCCGCTGCTCGCCGAGGGTCGACCAGGTGTCCTTCGACATGTTGCGGCCGCACAGCGAGCCCGCGCCGTGGGCCGGGTACACCACGACGTCGTCGGGCAGCGCCAGCAGCTTCTGGTGGAGCGAGTCGTAGAGCAGCCCGGCCATCTGCTGCGGCGTGAAGCCCCGCGCGCCGGCGAGATCGGGCCTGCCCACGTCGCCGATGAAGAGCGTGTCCCCGGTGAAGGCGGCCTTCGGCGAGCCGTCCACGACCGCCAGGATCGTGACGCTCTCGGGCGTGTGGCCCGGCGTCTCGAGGAAGCGCAGCGTCAGGCTGCCGAGGGCGAGCTCGTCGCCGTCGTTCACGGCGCGGTGCGGGAACGCCGCCTGCGCCTTCGCGCCGAACACGATCTCGGCTCCGGTGCGCTCCTGAAGCTCGCGGTGGCCGCTCACGAAGTCGGCATGGAGGTGCGTCTCGAGGACGTAGCGGATCCGCACGCCCTGCTTGTGCGCCTCGGCGAGGTACTCTTCCACGTCTCGCCGCGGGTCGACGACCGCCGCCTCGCCGTCCGAGGCCACGAGGTACGAGGCGTGGGCCAGGCACCCCAGGTAGAACTGCTTGACGTACATCCCGCGGACCATCCGGGGGATGGTAACCCGGGTGGCGCCGGCCGCGAGCCCGGGTTCTAGGACCTTCCGCTGGCGGGACCGGCGTCGGGCAGGCCCAGCTTGCGGAAGATCGTCATCGCCGGGCAGGCGTTCGTGAACGCCGACTGGAAGAGGTTCGCCCCCACGAAGGCGGTGAACAGGAAGAAGCCGGGGTGGATCCAGTAGCCCAGGGCCAGGGACCCCAGCACGAAGAATCCGGCCAGGGCGCGGACGGCGCGTTCGACGGTCATTGCGGTTCCTCCCTATTCGGAAACAGCCGGCGAGAGGCCCTCCTGGCGGAGCGCATCGGCGCGGCCGCGTCGGGCGATGAGGTAGTAGACGACGGGAACCGCCATGCGGCTCAGGAAGGTGGCGGCGACCTCGCCCATCATCAGGCTGATGGCGAGCCCCTGGAAGATCGGGTCGAAGACGATCACGAACGAGCCGACGACGACCGCGGCCGCGGTGAGCAGCATGGGGCGGAAGCGCACCGCGCCCGCCTCGACCACGGCGGTCTCGAGCGGCATCCCCTGGCGGAGCTTCAGCTCGATGAAGTCGACCAGGATGATCGAGTTCCTCACGATGATGCCGGCCCCGGCGATGAAGCCGATCATCGAGGTCGCGGTGAAGAACGCCCCGAAGATCCAATGGCCGGGAAGGATGCCGATGAGCGAGAGCGGGATCGGCAGCAGGATCGCCAGGGGCACGGCGAAGGACTGGAACCAGCCGATCACCAGGATCGCGATCAGCGCCAGCACGACGGCGAAGGCGATTCCGAGGTCGCGGAACACCTCGTAGGTGATCTGCCACTCGCCGTCCCACTTCATGGCCGGCCGCTCCGAGGTGCGCGGCGCCGCGATGGCATGGCGCTCCACGCGGTCGCCGCCCTGGAGCGTGAGGGCGTCCAGCTTCTCGTTGAGCGCGCCCAGGGCGTATACGGGGCTCTCGCGCGCTCCGGCGAGGTCTCCGAAGACGTACACGACGGGCTTCAGGTCCTTGTGGAGGATGGGCTGCGGCTCGGGCGTGCGCTCGACGCGCAGCAGCTCCGAGAGCGCAACGGCCTTGCCCTGGGGCGAGTCCACGCGCAGCGCGAGGCGCCGGCCCAGGTCCGCGCGGTCCGCCGCCGCGAGGCGGACGCGCACGGGGACCGGCTCACGCGCGTGGGGCGCATCCAGGCGCGCGACCTCGCGTCCCTGTCCGGGGCCGGCGACGGCGTCGACGGCGGCGGCGGCGGGAATGCCCTTGAGGCCCGCCTTCTCGCCGTCGAGGATCAGCTCGACGCGAGACCGCTCGGCCTCCAGGGAATCGTCGACGTCGACCACGCCCTCCGTCTCCTCGAAGAGGCGGCGGACGGCTCCCGCGAGCGCCTCGCGGGCGTCCGCGGTCGGGCCGTAGACCTCGGCGACCAGGGTGTCGAGCACCGGTGGGCCCGGGGGGATCTCCACGACCTTGACGCGGGCGCCGCGCCGCTTCGCGATCTCGACGAGCGCCGGCCGCACGCGCTTGGCGAGGTCGTGGCTCTGCGCGTCGCGCTCGTGCTTCGAGGCGAGGTTGACCTGGAGGTCGGCCCCTGCCGGAGAGCGACGCAGGAAGTAGTGACGGACCAGGCCGTTGAAGTTGAAGGGAGCGGCGGTGCCGGCGTAGATCTGGACGTCGGCCACCTCGGGCACCGTGGCGAGGTGGCGGTTCATGAGGCGCGCGGTCTCGAGGGTGACCTCCAGGGGCGTCCCCGCGTCGTGGTCCACGAGGACCTGGAACTCGCTCTTGTTGTCGAACGGGAGCATCTTCACGCGCACGAGGCCCGCGCCCACCATGGCCATGGCCGCCGCGAGCACTGCGGCGACGCCCGCGAAGAAGGCCCAGCGCGCCCGAGGGCGCGTGACCAGAGCGGTCATCGAGCGGCGGTAGATCCGCGTCGTCCAGCCCTCGGGCCCTTCGTGGGCGGCGGCCGCCTCGCGGCGCCGGAAGATGCGGTACGCGGCCCACGGGGAGACGACGAAGGCCACGGCGAGGGAGAACAGCATGGCAGCCGAGGCGCCGGTCGGGATCGGCCGCATGTAGGGGCCCATCAGGCCCCGCACGAAGGCCATCGGCAGGATGGCCGCGATCACGGTGAACGTCGCGAGGATGGTCGGGTTGCCGACCTCGTCCACGGCCTCGACGGCCGTGCGCAGGAAAGGCTGGCCCTTCTTCTCGCGGTGGTGGCGCTCGATGTTCTCGACCACCACGATGGCGTCGTCCACCAGGATGCCGATGGAGAAGATGAGGGCGAACAGCGTCACGCGGTTCAGGGTGTAGCCGGCCAGGAAGTAGATGAAGAGCGTGAGCGCCAGCGTCACCGGCACGGCGATGCCGACGACGATCCCGCTGCGCCAGCCCATGGCGAGGGAGATGAGCGCAACCACCGACAGCGTGGCGATGAGCAGGTGATCGACCAGCTCGTTGGACTTCTCCCGGGCCGTCTCGCCGTAGTTGCGCGTCACGGCCACGCGCACGTCTTCGGGCAGCAGTCGCGGACGCAGCGCCTCGACCTTGTCGAGAACCTCCTCGGCCAGGAGCGTCGCGTTGGCGCCGGGACGCTTCGCCAGGGCGATGGTGACCGCGGGGTACTCCGCGCCCGGCTCCGTTTCGCCCCTCGCGGGCCCCGGCGAGAAGAAGACGGCCGCCGTGGCCTCGTCGGGGCCGTCGACGGTCTGCGCCACGTCCGACACGTACACGGGCCGGCCGCCCTGGACGCCCACCACGACGCGGGCGACGTCCTGGGCCTCGCGGAACAGCGGTCCCGCCTCGACGCGGACCTCCCGGTTGTCGCGCACGGCGGTGCCGGCGGCCTGACGCAGGGCCGCGGTCTGCAGGGCGCCCGTGAGGCCCGCCCAGGTGACTCCGGCCGCGTTCATCCGGTCGACGTCGGGCACGACGCGCACGACGCGCGGCTGGCCGCCGATCAGCGTCGCCTTCATGGTGTCCGGGACCTCGGAGAGCTCCTGGGCCAGCTCCGCGGCCAGGGGCCGGAGCGTGTCGCTCGACTGCCTTTCACTCCAGAGCGTGAGGGTCAGGAACGGCACGTCGTCGATCGAGTGCAGCTCGACCGTGGGCGGGAGCGTCCCGGGGGGAAGGATCCAGCCGAGGGCCGACTGGCGCTCGAAGACCTTGACCAGGCTTTCCTCGTTCGACTCGTTGACCCTGAACCGCACGGTGATGAGGGCGAGGCCGGGACGGGCCGTCGAGTAGACGTGCTCGACTCCCGAGAGGCCCCACAGGATGCGCTCGACGGGCGTCACGATCCGGGACTCCACCTCGGCGGGCTCGGCGCCCGGCCAGGCGATCGTCACGTCGACCATCGGCACGCGGATCTGCGGCTCCTCCTCGCGCGGCGTGGCGAGGAGCGCGAGGGCTCCGAGGCCCAGGGACGCCGCGATCAAGAGGGGCGTCAGCTTGCTGTCGAGGAAGGCGTGGGCGACGCGCCCGGCGAGTCCCACGCGCACGTCAGCGGGCCTCGGCCACGGGCTGGCCGTCGCGGAGCACGCCGGGGTCGAGAGCCACTCGCTCGCCGGCCTCGAGGCCGGCCCGGACCTCGGTCCGGGCGCCCGAGGTCGCGCCGACGGCGATCCAGCGCAGGCGGGCCCTGCCCCCCTCGACCACGAAGACGCCGCTGAGGCCGCCGCGGGCCAGAACGGCCTGCGCCGGGACCGTCAGCCGCGCGCTCCCGTCGGAAGCAGGCAGATGGAGTCGCGCGAAGAGTCCGGAGCGCAGCCCCGCGGCGCGCGGCAGGTCCGCGCGGATCTCGAAGCGGTGCGTGGCGGGGTCGGCAGCGGGGGAGAGCGCGGTGACGCGAACCGCGAGGGGCGCCGCAAGGCCGTCGACCTTCGCGCTCGTCGTGCTGCCCGGCGGGAGCGCCGAGGCCGCGTCGCCCTCGACGGCGGCGACGATCTCGTAGCCGTCGTCGCCCTCCAGCTCGAGGAGGGGATCGCCCGGGGAGACGACGTCGCCGACGTTCACGGGCTTGCGCGCCACGCGACCGGCGAAGGGCGCTCGCAGAGCTGCGTAGGCGAGGCCGTCCTTGGCCCGTTCATGGGCCGCCCGCGCTTCCGAGGCGCGAGCCACGGCGTCCTCCCTCTCCCGCGGCGTCGCGGCGCCACTCGACGCGAGCGCGTCGGTGCGGCGCAGTTCGGCTTCGGCCGAAGCCAAGGCCGCCTCCGCCGCCGAGACAGCGGCGCGCAAGGCCGCGTCGTCGAGACGCACGGCCACGGCCCCGGCCGCGACCCTGTCGCCCTCGCGGTGCGGCAGCTCCACGACCGAGGCCGGGATCCTGGCGGCGAGGGTGGCGCGCTGCCGGGCGCGCACCGCTCCGGGCGCCGACGCTTCGGCGCGGCCGGTCCGCTCGACGGCCGCCGTGGCGACCGGACGCGGCGGCCCATCCGGTGGCGCGGCGCTCCGCGACGGCTTGGAGCCGCCGCAGGCGGCCAGGCCGACCGCCAGGGCGATGCCGACGGCTCTCTCAGCGTGCGTCATTGTCAGTTCCCCTGTGTCTCCCCGTCCCCGTGGCTGTTTCCCGTGGCCCGCGCGAGCGCCGCGTCGGCGATCGCGACCTCGGCCGCGGCCGCGACCTCCTGAAGCTCGGCTTCCAGGCTCGCGGCCTCGGTCTCGAGCTCGTCGGTGAGGGTCGCCCGCCCCGCGCGATGCCGCTCCTGGACGACGCGGAGCGCCTCGCGGCCCTCCGCGGCGCCGCCGGCCGCGGCCGCGTGGCGCTCGCGCGCGGTCAACGCGCGACGATACGCCGTCGCCACTTCCAGGCGCACCTGGTCGGCCGCGGCGCGCGCGTCCTGCTCGGCGGCACGCACCTCGGCGGCGGCCGCCGCCTGCCGGCGGCCTCGGCCCGCGTCCAGGGCGTTCCAGCGGAGCTGCAGTCCCACGGCGTAGGACTGCCCGCCGTTCGAGAAGCTGTTGCGATCGTCCTGGAGCTGGCCCCACGCGACGAGATCCGGCAGCGGCGCGCGGTCCTCGCCGCGAGCCGAGCGTTGCAGCGCCGCAAGGCGCTCCTGGGCCGCACGCACGGCGGGGCGGTCCGCGAGCGCCTCGGCCGCCAGCGCGGCCTCGTCCTTCGCGAGCGCCGCCGGGGCGGACGCCTCGTCGGCCGGCGCGTAGGCCTCGCCCGGCGCCGCGCCCAGCAGCCTCGCGAGGGCGGCGCCCGCGACGGCCGCGTCGCCACGCCGCTCGGCCAGAACGGCCTCCCGCTGCCTCCGGCGGGCGCGGGCCCGCAGCAGGTCGGCCGTCAGGGCCGCGCCTTCGGTCACGCGGGCCTCGACGTCGCCCTCTCGGGCGCGAGCGCCCGCGAGGGCCCGCTCCGTCACCTCGGCCGCCCGGCGCGCGAGGGCTGCCCGGTGGTAGGCCTCGACCACGCGCGCCCTGATCTCGAGACGGGCCTCGTCTGCGATCGCTCCCGCCGTGCGCCCCAGAGACCGCTGGCCCTCCGCCTGATCGCCCAGCTTGCCGAACACGTCGAGAGGCGCCTCGAGGGCGAGGGTCGTGGTCAGGTGGGAGAGGGACGCCGGCGCGTTGAGCCTCTCGATCGCGAAGTTCTCCTGCGTGAACTCGCCGGCGTCGAGGGTCTGCGCGAAGACCCACGAGGGCTGGTCGGTGCGAGAGAGGCCCGATCGCAGCGAGAGGCGGGGCCAGCGCGCCCGCCCGGCAGCCTCGCCGCGCAGATCCTGGGCGACGGCGCGCTCGCGGGCCGCGAGCAGCTCGGGGTTCGCCCGCTCGGCCTTCGCGATCGCCTCGGGCAGGGTCAGGGGCGTCTCGACGGCCGCGAGCAGCAGGCACAAGAGCCCGGCGCTAGCCACGGCGGCCCCCGTGGCCCTTGAGGCTCCTGCACACCGCCTCGCAGATGCGCCGCAGGTAGGGGTCGGCGATGCTGTAGATGACGCGGTGTCCGTCGCGTCGGCAGGCGACGAGTCCGGCGCGGGCCAGGCTCGAGAGCTGCTGCGAGACGTTGGGCTGGCTGCGCCGGGTCGCGCGCACCAGCTCTCCGACGCTCCGTTCGCCCTCGTGCAGCTCGGCCAGCAGGCACAGCCGGCCGGGATCGCCCAGGGCCTTGAAGCGCGCCGCCACGGCCGGGATCAGCTTCGGATCGATCACGGGAGCCGTCTTCGATAATTCACAAATGCGAATATACGCATTATAGAATGAATGTCAAGGGGCCGGACCCGGACTCCCGGGCCCGGCCCGTGGTGTTCGGACGCGTGGGACTTCAGCGACGGCCGCGGCCTCGTGTCCGCGCGTGGTCGCGATCGGCGGCGCGATCGCGGTCCCGCTGTCGCGTGCGGTCGCAGGTCGGGGAGTTGCGGCAGCTGGCGTCACGGAGGCGTTTCTGGTCGCGGTCCCGCTGCTGGATGCTCGTCTGCGAGTCTTCGGCCGCCACGCGCGCCGTCTGCATGCCCAGGCCGACGACCTGGGCCGTGACCTTCGGGCCAGCCGCGCCGAAGCCGAGCGCTGGCGGAGCGAGGCCCATCAGGCCCTCGCCGGACTCTCCGCGGCGATGGACCGCCAGTTCGAGCGTTGGGGACTGACGGAGGCGGAGTGCGAGGTTGCCGTGCTGCTGCTGAAGGGGCTGAGCCACAAGGAGATCGCTCAGCAGCGGGGCACCGGCGACGGGACCGTGCGCCAGCAGGCGCTGTCGGTCTACCAGAAGTCAGGCGCCGACGGGCGCGCGGGGCTCGCCGCCTTCTTCCTGCAGGACCTCGCGCTGCCCAGGCCCGCCACGGGAGCGAGGCGAGGCTGACCGCGCCGTCAGCGCACGAGCAGCGCGGTGATGTAGGCGATCAGCCCGCAGATGGGGAACGTCAGGATCCAGGCCAGCACGATGTTGCCGGCCACGCCCCAGCGCACGGCCGAGAGGCGTCGGCTGGCGCCCACGCCCATGATCGTGGTGCTGATCGTGTGGGTGGTCGAGAGCGGGATCCCGAGGAACGCCGCTGCCTGGATCGTGAGCCCTGCGGCGGTCTCCGCGGCGAAGCCATGCATGGGCTCGAGCTTGGTGAGCCGGAGGCCCATGGTCTTTATGATGCGCCACCCGCCGACGGCGGTGCCGAGCGCCATGGTCGCGGCGCACAACAGGATCACCCACGAGGGCACCGCGAACTCCGGGATGAGGCCTCCGAGGAGCAGCGCGAGCGTGAAGACGCCGATGAACTTCTGGCCGTCGTTGCTCCCGTGACTGAAGGCCATGAGCGCCGCCGAGACGACCTGCAGCCGTCCGAACAGGCGGCGCACCAGTCCCGGATGCGCCCGTCGGAAGATCCACATGATGGCCACCATCAGCGTGATGCCGCCGAGGAAGCCGAGGAAGGTCGAGAACAGGAGCCCGATCAGGACCTTGCGCCAGCCCTCCCACAGCAGCACCGTCGGGCCCGCGGTCGCGAGGCCGGCGCCCGCGAGGCCGGCGATCAGGCCGTGGCTCTCGCTGGTGGGCAGCCCGTAGTACCACGCGGCGGTGCTCCACACCACGATCCCCATCATCGCGGCGCCGACCGTCTGCACGTCGATGGCCTCCGGCCGCAGGATGCCCTTGCCGATCGTGGCGGCGACCGCCGTTCCGGCGAAGGCGCCTGCCGCGTTGAGCACGGCCGCCATCATTACGGCGTGGTGCGGGCGCATCACGCGTGTCGAGACCACGGTGGCGATCGCGTTCGGAGCGTCGGTCCAGCCGTTGACGAACTCCGCGGCCAGGATCAGCAGGAGCCACGGCGCCAGGGGCAGGAGCTGATCGAGCATGCTCAGGAGTTCTTCAGCACCACGTTGCCGAGGGTGTGCGTGTAGTTCTTGCACTCGTCGCAGGCGTCCTCGAGTCCGTCGTAGACCTCCTTCCACTTGAGGATCTGGACGGGGTTGCGCCCGTCTCGGAAGAGGTCGGAGATCACGGTGTTGTAGAGCGCGTCGCCCTGGTTCTCGAGCTCGGAGACCTTCACGATCGAGGCGTGGATCTCGCGCTCGTGCTTCAGGTTCCAGAGCAGCCGCGTCGCGCGGTCGATCTCCTCGGTCATCTCGACCAGGATCCGCGAGAACTGGCGCAGCGCCTCGGGAGCCTCCTCGAGCTCGAACAGCACGAGGTACTGCGCGACGCCCTCGAGCAGGTCGACGATGTCGTCGAGGTCGTTGGCGAGCGAGCGGATGTCCTCGCGGTCGAGGGGCGTGATGAACGAGGAGTTCAGGGCCTCGAAGATCCGCCGGGTGACGTCGTCGCCCTGGTGCTCGACGGCCTTCAGGTCCACGGCCTTCACGCGGCGCTCCTCGAGGGAAGCGGCGTTGGCGATCTCGGAGAAGAGCTGGGCGGCCCTGCGCAGGACCTGGGTGTCCTCCCCGAGCAGCTCGTGGAAGCGCTCCTCCTTCGGCATGAACCACTTGATGACGTTGTCGGCCTTCATCTTCTCGGCTCCATGACAGACCTGGGACGAACCCTTGACATTTCGGTGACGGGACGTGGCGGGGATCCTACCACGCCAGAAAATTCACGCTTGACGGAACAAAGGTTGTATTGTACAAGTATTATCCGTTGAGGATGAGCGGAGCCGCCGAGTCCGACGCCACACGCCTCCGGACAGGGATCCGGGCCCTGGTCCGGCGCTTCTCCGTGTCCGAGCGCGCCGATGTCGCCTGCTGCGGCATGACCGTCGCGCAGGCCGCGACCATCGAGACGCTGGCCTCGACGGGGCCGCAGCGGCTCGGCGACCTCGGGAGGCGGCTGGGCATCGCGCCCAGCACGTTGACGCGGAACATCGGGCGCCTCCTGGAGACGGGCCTCCTCGAGCGCGAGGCGGATCCGGACGACGCACGCTCGTCACGGGTGACTCTGACATCGGCGGGACGCCGCGCGGCAGCCCGCCTCGAGGAGCAAGAGGCGGGCTTCGGGCGGGAGGTCCTCGAGCGCCTGCCGCCGGAGCGGCGCGAGGCCGTGGTCGAGGCGCTCCAGGAGCTGCTCGTGGCGGTGCGCGAGGCGACCGAGAGCTGCTGCCCGGGGGCCTTCGATCACCTGATGGCGGAGTTTCCCCAGGGCGAGATGAGGTGCACTGATGAGCGCTGCGAATGAGAACGTCGTCGAGGCGGTGAGGGACAGATACGGAAAGATCGCCCGCGGGGAGGTCTCCGGTTGTTGCGGGCCGACCGGCGTTTGCGGCGGCTCGGCGGAAACGAAGGTCGCCCTGGAGATCGGCTACGGCCGGCGCGAGCTGGACGACCTGCCTGAGGGCGCCAACCTCGGGCTCGGGTGCGGAGCGCCCTTGGCAGCGCTGGACCTCGTGGAGGGAGAGGCGGTTCTCGACCTCGGCTCGGGAGCGGGCATCGACGCGCTGATCGCCGCCCGGAAGGTGGGGCCGAAGGGGCGCGTGATCGGCGTCGACATGACCCCCGACATGCTGGAGCGTGCGCGCGGCAACGCAGCACGCGGCGGCTTCACCAACGTCGAGTTCCGGGAGGGCCGGCTCGAGGCGCTGCCCGTCGAGGCTGGCAGCGTCGATGCCATCACCAGCAACTGCGTGATCAACCTCGTGCCCGACAAGGCGGCGGTGTTCCGCGAGGCGGCGCGGGTGCTGAAGCCGGGCGGCCGGATGGTCGTCTCCGACATCGTGCTCGACGGGCGGCTGCCCGAAGCCATCGAGAAGGACGTCTACGCTTACGTGGGCTGCGTCTCGGGCGCGATGCAGCGCGACGACTACTTCGGCCTGCTGCGGGCCGCCGGCTTCGAGGTCGAGGTCCTGAAGGACGTCGACTACCTCGCTGCCATGGAGGAGGCCGCGCCCGAGGAGGCGCGGGCGCTGCTCGAGCGCTCCGGAGTCGGGCGCGAGGAGGTGGTCGGCAGGGTTCGCTCCCTCACATACCGCGCCCGCAAGGCTGAGGCCTGCTGCGCCCCGAGCTGCTGCGGGGGTGGCGCGGAGTGAAGCGCGTCCTCGTCCTCTGCACCGGCAACTCGTGCCGCTCGCAGATGGCGGAGGGGTTCATCAACCACGGCCTCGCCGGCCGTTGGGAGGCGCGCTCGGCCGGGACGAAGCCGGCCGAGCACGTCCACCCGCTGGCGGTTCTCGCCATGCAGGAGGTCGGCATCGACATCTCTCACGGCCGTCCCGAGCACGTGGAGGCCTACCTCCGCGAGGCCTGGGATCTCGTGGTCACGGTGTGCGACTCGGCGCGCGAGACCTGCCCGTGGTTTCCACGGCCTGTCGAGCGGCTCCACATCAGCTTCGACGATCCCGCCACGGCCACGGGCGTTGACGAAGAGCGGATGGCCGTCTTCCGTCGCGTCCGCGACGAGATCCGCGAGCGCCTGCTCCCCGAGCTCGAGAAGCAGTCGACGCTTGGGCCTTCTGGTCGAGGCTCCAGCTACTAGGCCGTCGCGCCCGGAGTCAGCCGCTCCCGTCCCGGAGGCACCACGATCGAGAAGCACGTCCCGCGCGCCAGCTCGCTGCGTACGCTCACGAGCGCCCCCACGCTCTCGGCGAGATGCTTCACGATCGCGAGCCCCAGGCCGGTGCCGCCCAGCTCCCGGCTGCGCGCCTTGTCGACGCGGTAGAAGCGCTCGAAGATGCGCGGCAGGTGCTCGGGCGCGATCCCGGGGCCGTCGTCCTCGACCTCGATCAGGGCTCCTCCCGGGGCGCCCCTTCCCGTGCGGATCTCGACCCGTCCCCCCTCGGCGGTGTACTTGATCGCGTTCTCGACGAGGTTCTCCAGGATGCGCCGCAGGCGGTCGGCATCGGTGACCACCGCCGGTGCATCCCCGGCGCGGTGTTGAAGCGCCGTTCCCTTGCGGGCAGCCAGGCTCGCGAAGCTCGCGACCACGTCCTCGGCGATCTCGGCCGGCAGCACCTCCTCCCACGCCGGAGGCCGCTCCCCCGACTCGAGCCGGGACAGCTCCAGCAGGTCCTCGACCAGGGCCGCCATGCGGTCGGCGTGGGTGCGGATCTTGCCGAGGAAGCGCTCGGCGCGGTCGGGCTCGGCGAGGGCTCCGTCCTCGAGGGCCTCGACGAAGCCGCGGATCGACGTGAGGGGCGTGCGCAGCTCGTGGGAGGCGTTGGCGACGAAGTCGCGCCGCACCCGGTCGGCGCGGCGGCGCTCGGTGACGTCGTGGAACGTCAGCACCGCGCCGGGCGGCGCTCCCTCGCCGCCCGGGAACGGAACCGCCGTCAGGTAGAAGACCCTTCGCAGGTGGAACAGCTCGACCTCCTCCGACGCCCGCTCGCCGCTGCCCAGGACCCGCTCCAGCACGTCGCCCACCTCGCGCTGGCGGATCGTCTCGAGGTAGTGGCGGCCGACCGGGTCCGCGGCGTCCAGGATTTGGCGCAGCGCCGCGTTGGCGAGCACCACCGTGCCCTTGTGGTCCACGGCCAGCAGCCCGTCGTCCATGGCCAGCAGGATCGCCTCGGTGCGCGCGCGCTCGCGGGCGTTCTCGGTGAGCCGCTCCTGGAGCTCCGCCGCCGATTGGTTGAGGATGCGCGCCAGCTCGCCCAGCTCGTCGCCGCGCCTCGCCCGGATCCGCGCCGAGAGGTCGCCCCGGGCGAAGCGCCGGGCCGCCTCCATGATGTCCGAGAGAGGCCCGGCGAGTGGCGCGGAGAGCGTCGCCGAGAGCAGGGCCGTCAGCAGGAAGGCGAGGAGCAGGGCCAGCATCACGCCTCCCCGGAAGTCCCGCACCAGCTCCTCGACGCCGGAGAGCGGCTGCGCCACGCGCGCCACGCCGACGAGCCGGTCGCCGCGCCGGATCGCGACGGCCGCGTAGAGGAGTTCGTCGCGGACCGTGTCGCTGCGCCGGACCGACGTGCCGGCGCCGGCCGCGACGGCGGCCCTGACCTCGGGCCGGCCCCCGTGGTTCTCGACCGCGAGCAGCTCGGCGCCGGAAAGCGCGGAGTCCCCGAGCACGCGGCCGTCGGGCGCCACGACGGTGACGCGGGCGCGCACGTCCCGCGCGGCCTGATCGACGATGGCGTCGAGCTCCTCGATGCCGACCCCGCGCGCGAGCGGCTCCTCGACCACCCGCGCCATGAGCCGCGCCTCGGCCAGGAGCACGTCCCGCTCGTGGGCGGTGGCGCGCTGGCGCAACCCCGGCGTGACCACGATCAGCACGACGAGCAGCGCCGCAGCGGAGGCGGCCACGGCGATCACGGCCATGCGGCCGCGCAGGCCGAGCACTACTCCTCCTCGGCCAGCCGGTAGCCGAGGGACTTGACGGTGAGGATGTGGCGCGCCAGGCCCGGCAGCTTCTCCCTGAGCCGGCGCACGTGCACGTCGACGGTCCGCGTGCCCTCGGCATAGGAGAGGCCCCACACGCCCTCGAGCAGGCTCTGGCGCGAGAGCACCCGGCCGCCCGCCTCGATCAGGGCCACGAGCAGGGCGAACTCCTTCGCCGTGAGCCGCACCGGGCGGCCCTCCCAGCGGGCGGTGTGGCGCGTCACGTCGACGTCGAGGGCGGCGAAGCGGAGACGCTTGTCCGACTCGTCCTTGCGCTCGAGTCGGCGGAACAGCGCCCGCACTCGAGCCACCAGCTCCTTGGGGCTGAACGGCTTCACTACGTAGTCGTCCGCGCCCATCTCCAGGCCGACGACCCGGTCGGTCTCGTCGCCGCGCGCCGTCAGCATCACGACGGGGATGTCGCGGATGCGGGCGTCGCGGCGCACCTCCGCGCACAGCGCGAGGCCGTCGAGGCCCGGGATCTGGAGGTCGAGGATGAGCAGGTCGTAGCGGCCAGCGCGGACGCGCTCGAGACCGCGCTTGCCGTCGCGCTCCGAGTCGACGCCGAAGCCCTCCTTGGCGAGGTAGTGCTCCACGAGCTCCACGATGTCCGCGTCGTCCTCGACGATGAGCGCGCGCCGCACGGCGCCAAGCATATCGTGGTAGATAGGGGACACCCCGAGGAGGAGAGCCATGCGGATCGTGGTGACCGGCGGCACGGGCTTCATCGGCCGCGAGGTCGTGGAACGGCTGCTCGAGGGCGGGCACGACGTGACCGTGACCACTCGCGACCCGGGGCGCGCCGATCCCTGGGGCGGCCGGGCGCGCCTCGTCCAGGCCTTCGCCGGTGACGCGACTTCCCTGGGGCGGGCGTTCGCGAGGGCCGAGGTCGTGGTCCACGCCATCCAGTTCCCGAACCACCCGGTCGAGGACCCCGCGAAGGGGCGCACCTATCTCGAAGTCGATGGCCGCGGCACCGTGTCCGCGGCCAGGGTCGCCAAGGCGATGGGCGTGCGCCGCTTCGTGTACCTCTCGGGGGCGGGCGCGGGCCAGGGGCGGCCGCAGCCCTGGTTCCAGGCCAAGGACATGGCCGAAGCGGCGATCCGCGAGTCCGGCCTGGAGCACGCGCTCCTGCGGCCGTCGTGGATCTACGGCCCGCGCGACCGCTCGATGAACCGCTTCGTCTTCTTCTGTCGCTACCTGCCGGTCGTGCCGGTGATCGGAGATGGAACGACGCCGGTCCATCCCATTTACGTCAAGGACCTGGCCCGCTGCGCGGCCGAGGCGGCCACCCGCGAGGACGCGAAGGCCCTCGCCCTCGAGCTGGGCGGGCCGGAGCGCCTGACGATGGACCAGATCATCCACACGGTCCAGTCGGTCCTGAAGAAGCGCCGCCCGCTGCTGCACCACCCCGCCGGGCTGATGAAGCTGCTGGTGCTGCCGATGCAGGTGCTGCCCGAGCCGATCCTCTCGCCGACGGCCATCGACTTCGTCCTTCAGGAGGTCGACCTCGACCCGAAGCCGGCGATGGCGTACTTCGGCTTCCCGTTCCGGCGGCTGGAGGAAGGGCTCCGGGACTATCTGTGATCGAGCCTCAGCTCAGAACTGCTGCGCTTCGGTTGACTCCTTGAGGGCGACCGTCGTGGAGCGGCCGCCCGAGACGATCTCGGTGACCGCGTCGAAGTAGCCGGTGCCGACCTCGCGCTGGTGGCGCGTGGCGGTATAGCCGCTCGCCTCGGCCGCGAACTCCGCCTCCTGCAGCTCCGTATAGGCCGCCATGCCGCGCTCGCGGTAGCCGCGCGCCAGCTCGAACATCCCGTAGTTGAGCGCGTGGAAGCCCGCCAGCGTCACGAACTGGAACCTGTAGCCCATGGCGCCGAGCTCGCGCTGGAAGCGCGCGATCGTGTCGGGATCGAGATGCTTCCTCCAGTTGAAGGACGGCGAGCAGTTGTAGGCGAGGAGCTTGCCCGGGAACTCGCGATGGACCGCCTCGGCGAAGCGGCGGGCGTCGGCGAGGTCGGGGGTCGAGGTCTCGCACCAGAGCAGGTCGGCGTAGGGAGCGTAGGCCAGCGCGCGGGCGATCGCGCAGTCGAGGCCGCCGCGCATCTGGAAGAAACCCTCGGGCGTCCGCCCGCTCCTCTCGATGAAGGCGTGGTCGCTCGGGTCGGCGTCCGAGAGCAGGAGCTTGGCGCTCTGCGCGTCGGTGCGGGCGACGAGCACGGTGGGGACGCCCAGCACGTCGGCGGCGAGCCGGGCCGCGACGAGCGTGCGGACGAACTGGCCCGTGGGCACCAGCACCTTGCCGCCCATGTGGCCGCACTTCTTCTCGGAGGCGAGCTGGTCCTCGAAGTGCACGCCGGCCGCGCCCGCCTCGATCATCGCCTTCATCAGCTCGAAGGCGTTGAGGGGCCCGCCGAAGCCGGCCTCGGCGTCGGCCACGATCGGAGCCAGCCAGTGGCGCCCGCCCCTGGCCTCGGCGTGCTCGATCTGGTCCGCGCGCAGCAGGGCGCGGTTCAGCCGCCGCACGGCGTTCGGAACGCTGTCGACGGGGTAGAGGCTCTGGTCCGGGTACGTCTGGCCCGACGAGTTGAAGTCGGCGGCGACCTGCCAGCCGGACAGGTAGATGGCCTCCAGACCGGCCTTCACCATCTGGACGGCCTGGCCGCCCGTCAGCGCCCCCAGCGCCTGGACGTACGGCCTCGTCGTCATCAGGTGCCACAGGCGCTCGGCGCCGAGGCGGGCCAGAGTGTGCTCGACCTGCACGGAGCCTCTCAGTCTCTCGACGTCGGCATCGGAGTAAGGCCGCACGACTCCGTTCCATCGTGATGCGGAGTGGTTGCGGCCGTTGCCGTTGCCGGGCGACGCGGAACTCGGTTGGAACACTTGCGGCATGACTACCTCCTGGGGTCGGCGTCGAAGGCGAGGAGCAGCTCGTAGGCGGGAACGGTGAGGAAGGGCGCCGCCTCGCGGGCGGTGACAAGGCGAAGGAAGAGGTCGCGGGCCTCGCGGTAGCGTCCCGCGACGAAGCGCGCCTCGCCGACCTCGACGAGCAGGCGGCACGCCTCCTCTTCGATCACGCGCTGGACCAGGTCGCCGTCGACGGGGCGCCCGTCCTGGAGGCGGGCGCCGTGGCGCCGCCACTGCCACACCTGCATGCGCGAGATCTCGGCCGTGGCCGCGTCCTCCATGAGGTTGTCGATCGGCACGCAGCCCTGGCCGCGCAGCCACGACTCGAGGTACACGATCGCGACGCGCGCGTTGTGCCGGAGGCCTGCCTCGCTGCGCGTGCCCGCGGGCGGGCGCAGCAGGTCGGCCGCGGTCACGCGCACATCGTCGCGCCCCACCTGGAGCTGGTTGGGATGGGGCATGTGGGCGTCGAAGACCTCGAGCGCCACGGGGACCAGCCCGGGATGCGCGACCCAGGTTCCGTCGTGGCCGTCCTTCACCTCGCGCAGCTTGTCCGCGCGGACCTTCTCGAGGGCGGCGCGGTTCGCCTCGGGATCGTCCTTCACGGGGATGAAGGCCGCCATTCCGCCGATGGCGTGGGCGCCGCGCCGATGGCACGTCTTCACGAGCAGCTGCGTGTAGGCGCGCAGGAACGGCTGCTCCATCGTGACCTGGGCGCGGTCCGGCAGCACCCAGTCGGGATCGTGGCCGAGCGTCTTGATCGCGCTGAAGATGTAGTCCCAGCGGCCGCAGTTGAGCCCGGCCGAGTGCGCGCGCAGCTCGTGGAGGATCTCGTCCATCTCGAAGGCCGCGGGGACGGTCTCGATGAGGACCGTCGCACGGATCGTCCCGGCCGGCAGCGCGAGGCGCTGCTGGGCGCGGAGAAAGACCACGTTCCAGAGGCGTGCTTCGAGGTGGTTCTCGAGCTTGGGGAGGTAGAAATACGGGCCCGAGCCCTTCGCCACCAGCTTCCTGGCGTTGTGGAAGAAGAAGAGGCCGAAATCCACGAGGCAGGCCGGTACCGGCCTGCCCTCGAGGCGCAGATGCGCCTCCTGGAGGTGCAGGCCGCGCGGGCGGACCATCAACGCCGCGGTTCGTGGCCCGAGGGTGTAGAGCTTGCCGGTCTCGGGCGCGACGTGGCGGATCGTGCCATCCACGGCGTCCATCAGGTGGCGCTGGCCGAGGACGACGTTCCCGGCCGTCGGCGCGTTCGCATCCTCGAAGTCGGCCATGAACACGCGAGCGCCGGAGTTCAGGGCGTTCACGATCATCTTGCGGTCGACGGGCCCGGTGATCTCGACGCGGCGGTCGACCAGGTCGAAGGGCGGCGGCGCCACGCGCCAGTCGGCCTCACGCACGCAGGCGGTCTCGCGCAGGAAGCCCGGCCGCTCGCCGCGAACGAAGCGCTCGCAGCGCTCCTGACGGAGATCGAGAAGGCGCTCGACGCCCGGCGCGAACTCGCGGACGAGGTCCTCGACGAAGGCCAGGGCTTCCGGCGTGAGGACCGTCTCCATGCCGGGCTCGACCCGCCCCGTGTAGCAGAGCGTGTCGACCGCGGCCGCCCGATCCAGCTGAGCCATCACACCCCCTTGACGGAATGCACATCGTGCGACGGCGCTCCAGGTCAGGTCAATATGTTTAGTTCTCTTTGCAAGTTAAGGGAGATCAGCCTGTCAAGAACCGACTGCTAATCTGTCAATATTGAAAAGACACACCGTAAACTCGTATGATTCCATGAGGGTCAGGAGGCCGGCATGCGGGAGTCGCCCCGAATCGGAGCCCGAATTCGCTCGCTGCGCCGGCGCCAGGGAGTCACGCAGGCGCAGCTCGCGGAGCGCCTCGGCATCTCGGCGAGCTACCTGAACCTCATCGAGCACGACCGCCGAGCCGTGCCGGCGGCCATGCTCATCCGGCTGGCGCAGCTCATGCCCATCGACCTGCGCGCCCTTTCCGGAGACGAGGAGGCCCGGCTCCTCGTCGAGGTGCTCGAGGCGCTCGGTGATCCGCTGTTCGAGGGGCACGCGCTCCCAGCTTCCGAGGCGCGCGACATGGCCTCGACCAGTCCCGCGGTGGCGCGGGCGCTGCTGACGCTGTACCGGGCCTATCGCAATACCCGCGAATCCGCCGAGAACCTCGCCGCGCGCCTCTCCCAGGGCGAGGAGGCGGCGGGGATCGACCGCTCGCTGCTGCCTTCGGAAGAAGTCACGGACTTCATCCAGCGCCACGACAACTACTTCCCGGAGCTGGAGGAGGGCGCCGAGATGCTCTGGCGCTCGGGCCTGCTGTCGGGCGATCTGTTCGAGGCGATGGTGCGCTACCTCGACGAGCGCCACGACGTCGAGGTGCGCGTCGAGACGGTGGGCGTCATGGGCATGACCGCCCGCCGCTACGACGCCGAGCGCCGGCTCGTGACGCTGTCCGAGGCGCTGCGCCGCGGCAGCCGGAACTTCCAGCTCGCGTGCCAGATCGGCCTGTTGACCCAGCGCGACACGCTCACCCGGCTCGCAGCGGACTCCACCCTCACCACGGACGAATCGAGGGCGCTGGCTCGCGTCGCGCTGGCGAACTACTTCGCGGGCGCGCTGCTCATGCCGTACGAGCGCTTCCTCGAGGCGGCGCGCTCGGAGCGCTACGACGTCGAGGTGCTGGGCAACCGCTTCCGCACCTCCTTCGAGCAGGTGGCCCACCGGCTGACGTCGCTGCGCCGGCCGGGGGCGGAGGGCGTGCCGTTCCACTTCGTGCGCATCGACGTGGCGGGGAACATCTCGAAGCGCTTCTCGGCCTCGGGACTCCGCTTCGCCCGCTTCAGCGGCGCCTGTCCGCGCTGGGTGGTGTTCCAGGCCCTGGTCACGCCGGGCATGATCCGGACCCAGCTCTCCCAGATGCCCGACGGCACGACTCACTTCTGGGTGGCGCGGGCGCTGCGCAAGGGGAGCGGCGGCTACCACGCGCCGCACACCATGTTCGCGATCGCCCTGGGCTGCGCGGCGGCCCGGGCCCGGGAGCTGTGCTACGCCGACGGTGTCGACCTCGTGAGCCGCGAGGCCCTCGTGCCCGTCGGCGTGACCTGCCGGCTGTGCGAGCGCATGGACTGCGAGCAACGGGCGTTCCCGGCGCTGCTCCACCCGCTCCGCGTGGACGAGAACGTCCGCGGCGTCTCCTTCTTCGCGCCCGAGGGCCCGTGACGGGGCGACGGCCCGTTGCTGATATCCTTTGAGCGTGACCGCGACGTACTTCCAGAAGGGATTCGGGCTCAAGGCCCAGGTGGGGCCGGTGCTGGCCCAGAGCTACCACTCCAGGGTCGTCGACCGGATCCGCGAGCTGGGAGGCGCGGCTCGCGCCCGGGACCTCCGGCTGAAGCTCGCCCGCGAGTTCGGCTTCTGCTACGGCGTCGACCGCGCGGTCGAGTACGCCTACGAGACCCGCGAGAAGTTTCCGGACCGGCGGCTGTTCCTGTCCGGCGAGATCATCCACAACCCGGACGTCAACGGCCGCCTGCAGGCCATGGGCATCCGCATCCTCCCGGAAGCGAAGGACCCGGAGGCGCGCTACGCCGAGTTGGGCGCGGGGGACGTGGTGATCCTGCCGGCGTTCGGCGTCACCGTCGGGGAGCTCGAGCACCTGCGCGCTAAGGGCTGCGTGATGGTGGACACCACCTGCGGCAGCGTCCTCAACGTCTGGAAGAACGTCCACAAGTACGCCCGCGAGGGTTTCACCGCCGTGATCCACGGCAAGCACTACCATGAGGAGACGAAAGCCACGGCGTCCCAGGCCCTGACCCACGCCGGCGGCCAGTACCTGTGCGTGCGGGACCGGGGCGAGGCCGAGGCCGTCTGTGACTTCATCCGCGGCGGGCTGAGCGCTTCAGCCCTGCGCGAGCGCTTCGCCCACGCGGCGAGCCCGGGCTTCGACCCCGAGCGCGACCTCGCGCGCGTCGGCCTCGCCAACCAGACCACGATGCTGATGAGCGAGAGCCTCGAGATCCAGGAGATGCTGCGCACGGCCATGCGCGAGCGCTGGGGCGAGGCCGAGCTGCCTTCGCGCTTCCGGGCCTTCGACACGATCTGCTCGGCGACCCAGGATCGCCAGGACGCCGTGCTGCGCATGCTCGAGGAGGGCGGCCTCGACGTGATGGTCGTCATCGGAGGCTACAACAGCTCGAACACGCAGGCGCTGGCCCGCATCTGCGGCGACCGGCTCCCGACCTACCACATCCGCGGCCCCGAGGGGATCGCCGGCGACGGGGGGATCCGCCATCGACCCGTGGGAGCCCACGGCGAGGAGCGCGCCGAGCGTGCCTGGCTGCCCGACGGGCCGGTGAGCGTCGGCCTCACGGCCGGAGCCTCCACGCCCAACAACGTCGTCGGCGAGGTGGTGGAGCGGATCCTCGGCCTGCGTGGCCGCGGCGTCGCCGACCTCGAGGCGGTGTAGGTCTAGTATAGTCGTCGCCTTCGGGAGGATCCTGATGTTGCTCCAGGGGAAGGTCGGCCTCATCCTCGGAATCGCCAACAAGCGCTCGATCGCCTGGGGCATCGCACAGTCCGTCTCCCGCGAGGGCGCCCGCCTCGCGGTGACCTACCAGGGCGAGCGGCTCAAGGAGAACGTCGACGAGCTGGCCGCGTCCCTGAAGGACCCGGTCGTGCTGCCGTGCGACGTCACGAGGGACGAGGACGTCGACGCCTTGGCGGAGTCGGTGAAGGGAGCCTTCGGCGGCCTGGACTTCCTCGTGCACGCGGTGGCCTTCGCGCTGCGCGAGGAGCTGGACGGGGAGTTCGTGAACACGTCGCGGGAAGGCTACCGCGTCGCCCAGGACGTCTCGTCCTACTCGCTGACGGCCCTGACGAGGCGCTTCGCCCCGCTCATGGAGGGTCGCGGCGGGAGCATCGTCACGCTCTCCTACCTGGGCGGCGAGCGCGTCGTGCCCCACTACAACGTGATGGGCGTGGCCAAGGCGGCGCTGGAGATGTCGGTCCGCTACCTGGCCGCCGACCTCGGGCCCAAGGGCATCCGCGTCAACGCCATCTCGGCGGGGCCGATCAAGACCCTCGCCGCCTCGGGCGTGCATGGCCTCTCCAGGATGCTCGAGTACCACAGGAGCCATGCGCCCCTCCGCAGGAACACCGAGCAAGAGGAGGTCGGCGACTGCGCGCTGTTCCTCGTCTCCTCGCTCTCCCGCGGCGTCACCGGCGAGGTGATCCACGTGGATGGCGGCTTCCACGTGATGGGGATGTCCGCCCTCTGACGGTGCGCGCCGCCGCCTGTCTCGTCGTCCTTTCCCTCGCGCTTTCCGCCGCGGGCCAGGAGCCGCCGGGACCGAAAGAGGATCACCGGCAGCGAGAGAGCGAGAAGCCGGCCTCGGCGGCGCCGCCGGAGGCCGCCATCGAGGAGATCCGCGTCAAGGCCGACAGCCAGGGCGGGACCCCGGAGCACTCCTGGGCGCGCGGCTTCGTGGACGTGCGCCTCGGCGACGCCCGCGTCCAGGCCGATGCGATGGACTTCTACCGCAGCACGCGCGCCGACGGCAGCGTGGAACAGAAGGCGGTCTTCGTGGGCAACGTGGTGTTCATGCGCGAAGAGGAGCGCATCTCGGGGGAGCGGCTGACCTTCGACGTGGACACCGGCCGCGGCGTGTTCGAGCGCGCCTCGGGCTACGTGCAGCCCGGCGTGCAGGTGGAGGCGGACACGATCGAGCGCGTCGACGCCGACACCTACCGCGTCACCGGGGCCCGCTTCACCTCGTGCATGCAGCCGAACCCGCGCTGGAGCTTCAGCCTGAGCTCGGCCCGCATCGAGGTGGACGACAAGGTCGTCGGCAAGAACGCCGTCTTCCGCGTGAAGAGCGTGCCGGCGCTCTACGTGCCCTATTTCGTCTATCCGATCGGCGAGGACCAGCGCTCGACGGGGTTTCTCTTCCCGCATTTCGGCTACTCGTCGCTGCGTGGATTCAACGTGGGCGCCGGCTTCTTCTGGGCCATGGGCAGAAGCCACGACCAGACGTTCTACGCCGACCACTACTCGCGCTTCGGCTACGGCTTCGGACACGAGTTCCGCTACGACCACGGCTCGCCCTCGGCGGGCTACTTCACCTCGTACGCGTTCCAGCCGGACGGCGGCGGGGAGCGCGACTACGACCTCGTCTGGCGCGCCAGCCAGCTCCTGCCGTGGCGCTTCCGGGGCACGGTCAACGTGCGCCGCTACAGCGACATCCTGTTCCAGGAGCAGTTCCAGGACTCGCTGAACCGCGCCAGCTCGCGGAGCGAGAACGTCCAGTTCGCGGTCCAGCGCAACTTTCCACTCGCCAACGTCCAGGTGCTGGCCGAGAGCCGGAGGACGTTCTTCTCGGAGCAGACCCGGATCAACCGACGCCTCCCCAGCGCGCGGGTGTCCCGGCCTCAGCGGAAGCTCGGCAGCACCGACCTGGCCCTCGGCTTCGATTTCCGCGCCGAGGGGCTCGAGCGCGGCAACGAGGACCGCCTCGACGACTACGCCCGCTACATGGCCGACCTGGACCTCGGCTACACGATGGCCACGACGTTCCTGCAGGTGACGCCACGCCTCGGGCTGAACTATACGCACTACACGCGATCCCGTATCAGGAACCGCGTGATCGGCCCGGAGCTGGACCGTCGCTACCTCGAGGGCGCGTTCGAGATCCAGGGCCCGAACTTCTCGCGGGTGTTCCTGAACCCCTCGGGGGTGTACTCGGACAAGTTCAAGCACGTGATCGGGCCGGAGATCACGTGGCGCTACCGGACGGCCATCGACGACTTCGAGAGCGTCCCGAAGTTCGACGGCCTCGACCAGCAACTCGGCACGCACCAGATCGACTACGCCATCGTGCAACGCATCCTGGCCAAGCGGCCCGGCTTCGGCGGCAAGCCACAGCCGTGGGAGTTCCTGTCGTGGCGCGTCGGCCAGACCTACTACGTGCAGATCCGGGACGCCCAGAACGAGTTCGACCCGAACTACTCCTCGAGCGCCTTCGGCCCGGGCGGCGTGCCCGACCACAACTCGGCGATCCAGTCGCGGCTCCGCATCCGTCCCGGCCAGAACACCCAGGCGACCTTCGACCTCGAGTACGACGTGAATTTCAAGCAGCTCCGCACCATCAGCCTCGGCGGCCAGGTCCGGGCTGACCGCGGAACGTTGCTCGGCAACTGGTCCCGCGGGCTCACGCTGGCGCTCGAGCCCGCCGAGCGCGAAGTCACCCGGGACTTCCTGCGCGTCTACGCGAGCTTCGACCTGCTGCCGGGCCGCCTGCTCCTCGAGGGCGGGGTCGACTGGGACATCGCCCTGAAGCAGGTGCTCCAGTCGCGAGGCGGCCTGCGCTACGACGTGCAGTGCTGCGGCTTCACCATCGAGGCGATCCACTACGACTTCAACACGCGGCAGGACAACTCGATCCGCTTCTCCATCGAGCTCGCCAACATCGGCTCGATCGGGAACTTCCTCGGCGGCGACCAGTACGGCGCCGGCGGCGGCGTGATAGGGAGCCGGCTGCGGTGAGGTGGCTCGTGACCGGCGCCCGCGGCTTCGTCGGCGCCCACCTCGTGGCGCACCTGGACGCCGGACGCGCCGGGGAGATCTTCGGCCTCGTTCGCCCCGGCTCTCGGGGCTCGGCGGCGGGGTTCGAGCCGGTCACGGCCGACGTCCTGGACGCGCCGGCCCTCGCGCGTGTGGTCGCCGAGCTGCGCCCCGATCGCATCGTCCACCTGGCGGCGCAATCGAGCGCGCGGGAGTCGTGGCGGGACCCGGAGGGCACGCTGCGCACCAACCTCTTCGGCCTGCTGCACCTGCTCGAGGCGGTGCGCCTCGCGGGCCTCGGGCCGCGCGTCCTGGTCGTGGGCAGCGCCGAGGAGTACGGCGCCGCGCCCGGCACGGCCGAGCCGCTGACGGAGGACACGCCGCTCCGGCCCGCCTCGCCCTACGCCGTCAGCAAGGTGGCCCAGGGGCACCTGGCGCTCCAGTACGCTCTCGCCCACGGCCTTCACGTCGTGCGCACGCGCACCTTCAACCACACGGGACCCGGCCGCGGCGCCGGCTTCGCCGAGAGCAGCTTCGCGCGGCAGATCGCCGAGATCGAGACGGGCCGTCGCCCGCCCCAGATCGCCGTCGGGAACCTGGACGCGGTCCGCGACTTCACTGACGTGAGGGACGTGGTCCGTGCCTACGCCGCGCTCCTCGAGGCCGGCCAGCCGGGCGAGGTCTACAACGTCGCCTCCGGCCAGGGCTACCGCATCGGCGACGTGCTCGAGCGGCTCCTCCGGCTCTCGAGCGCGCGGATCGAGGTGGTTCGCGACCCGGCCCTGCTGCGGCCCGTCGACGTCCCGTACCTGGTCGGCGACGCGACCCGCCTGCGCCGCGCCACCGGTTGGGAGCCCGAGATCCCCCTCGACCGCACCCTCGGCGATCTGCTCGGCGCGTGGCGCGAGCGTGTCGCCGCGGAGGAGCGCGTCCCCTCGTGAGGGTCCTGTTGACCGGAGGCACCGGGTTCCTCGGCAAGAACGTCGCTCGCCGTCTCGCGAGGGACGGTCACGCGCTGCGGATCCTGGCGCGCGCGCACAGCAACCTCGACGGCCTGCCCCAGGGCGTCGAGCTCGCGCGGGGGGACGTCACCGACGCCGCTTCGCTGATGCGCGCGGCTCAGGGCTGCGACGCGGTCCTCCACATGGCCGCCCTCGTGAAGTCCTGGGTTCCCGAGCGCGAGCGCTACGACGCCATCAACGTCGGAGGCTTCCGGAACACGCTCGCGGCCTCCAAGGGCGCCGGCGCCAGGCTCGTGTACACCTCCTCGTTCATCGCCATCGGGCCCGCGGGCCCCGGCCCGGCGGACGAGGCCCGCATCCATCCCGGCGGCTACCGGAACGACTACGAACGCACGAAGGCGCTGGCGGACGCGGCGGCGCGCGAAGCCGCGGCGGCAGGGGACGAGATCGTGATGTTGTACCCGGGTGTCGTGTACGGTCCCGGTGACGTGACCGACGGCAACCTGGTCGTGCAGATGATCCGCGATCACCTGAAGGGCAAGCTTCCGGGGATCGTCGGCCCCGGAGACCGGCTGTGGTCGTACTCGTACGTCGAGGACGTGGCCGACGGCCACGCCGCCGCCCTCGAGCGCGGGAAACGGGGAGAGCGGTACTTCCTGGCCGGCGACAACGTCGCCATGAACGACTTCTTCCAGGTGCTGGAGCGAATCGCCGGCGTTCCCGCGCCCCGGCGCCGCATCCCTTATGCCGCGGCCTCGGCCCTGGGCTTCTGCCTCTGGACCTGGGCCGAGCTCACCGGACACCCGCCCCAGTTCACGCACAGGGAGGTCGGCGTGTTCCGCCACCACTGGGCCTACACGTCGAAGAAGGCCGAGGCCGAGCTCGGCTACCGCCCGCGGCCCCTGGCGGAAGGGCTGCGCGCCACCGTCGAGTGGATGCGGGCGCAGGGCATCGCGTAGCGGATGGGGCTCCCGCGCTCCGAGCTCTTGCGCAAGCTCGTCCACGTCGGCGTGGGCGGCTTCGCGTTCCTGCTGCGCGACCTGCCGTGGTGGGGCGCGATCGCGCTGGCCGCCGCCGCCTTCGTCCACAACTGGCTGGTCCTTCCGCTCTACGGCGGGCGCAAGCTCTGGCGGGATCCGGAGCACGCGCAGGGCTACCCGCTGGGCATCCTGCTGTATCCGCTGGCCGTGCTGGCCCTCGTCCTGGTCTTTCCCGGAGAGAGCCGCTGGATGGCCGCCGCCGTCTGGGGGCTGCTCGCCTTCGGCGACGGCATGGCCTCCCTCGTGGGCCAGCTCGTCGGCGGGCCCCGCCTGCCGTGGAACGAGCGCAAGGGCTGGGCCGGGCTCCTCGCCTTCGCCTTCTTCGGGACGCTGGGCGCCGGCGTGCTCGCGGCGTGGACCCTCGGCCTGCCGTTGGGCGCCGCCGTCTCGTCGAAGCTGCTCGCCGTCGTGCTGCCCGTCGCGATCCTCGCCGCGCTCGTGGAGACGATGCCGACCACGCTCGACGACAACCTCACGGTGCCCCTCGTCGGCGCCGTCGCCCTCGCCCTGCTCGCCCCGGCCGAGTGGCCGCGCCTCCTCCTCGATCCCGATCTGCCGCGCCGCGCGCTCCTGGGCCTCGCGGTCAACGGCGCGATCGCCGCTCCCGCGTTCCTGGCGCGCTCCATCGACCTCCCCGGCGCGGTCTCGGCCGTCGTCATCGGCGCGAGCATCACCGCCACCCTCGGCCTTCCGGGGCTCGCCCTCATGGTGGCCTTCTTCGTGATCGGCAGCGCCGTCACGAAGATGGGCTATCGCATCAAGGCCGCGCGCGGCATCGCGCAGGAGAGGGGCGGCGCCCGCGGCTGGCGGAACGCCTGGGCCAACGGCGGGGTGCCGGCGCTGCTTGCGCTGCTCGCCGGCGTGGCGCCCGAGGGGCTGCGCGGGCTCTTCGTCCTCGCCTACGCGGCGTCGGTCGCGACCGCCGCCGCCGACACCTGCTCGTCGGAGACCGGCAAGGCCTACGGCCGCCGCACGTTCCTGATCACGACCTTCCGGCCCGTGCCGCCGGGCACCGAGGGGGCGGTGAGCCTCGAGGGGACGCTCGGCGGCCTCGGCGGCGGTTTCGCGATCGCCGCGGTCGGCGCGGCGGCGGGTTTGTACCAGTGGCCGGCCGCGGCCGTCGTGGGCGTCGCGGGCCTTCTCGGCAGCCTGGCCGAGAGCGTCGTCGGCACGGTCGCCGAGAGGCGCGGCTGGCTGGACAACGACCAGCTCAACGCCCTGAACACCGCGATCGGCGCGGGCTTCGCCGCGCTCTTCGCCCGCGCGCTTCCCTGAGGAGAGAGGCCCCCTTGTCGAAGCTCAAGCTCTACGCCGAGTTCGCCCGGCCCTTCACGCTGCTGCCGCCGGCCCTCGGCGTCCTCTCGGGGGCCGTGACCGCCTGGGGCGCCGGCCACTCCAAGGCGCCGATCACGTGGGAGCTGGCGCTGCCCGTCCTGTGGGGAACGTTGATGGCCGCGGTCTTGAACGCCGCGAACAACGCGATCAACCAGATCTACGACCTCGACATCGACCGGGTGAACAAGCCGAACCGGCCGCTGCCGAGCAGCCGGCTCACGATGGGCGAGGCCTGGGGCTTCACGGTCGTCACGTTCCTGATCGCGTGGCTCTTGGCGTGGCTGGCCGATCCCATCGGCCGCCACGAGTGCTTCTGGATCGTGATCTTCACGAGCGTCCTGTGCTGGGCCTATTCGGCCCCGCCCCTGTGGACGAAGCGCCGCGGCATGCTCGCCAACATCACGATCGCGATCCCCCGGGGCGTGCTGCTGAAGGTGGCGGGCTGGTCGACGGCCAAGACGATCATGGGCCTCGAGCCCTGGTACATCGGTTCGATCTTCGGGCTGTTCCTGCTCGGCGCCGCGTCCACCAAGGACTTCGCCGACATCGAGGGCGACAAGGCCGGCGGCTGCCAGACGCTGCCGATCCTCTACGGGGTCACCAGGGCGGCCTGGATGATCGCGCCGTTCTTCGTGCTGCCCTTCTTCCTGATCCCCGTCGGCGTGTGGCGCGGCGTCCTGACCGGCAACGCGACGCTCCTGATGATCCTGGGCCCGGTCCTGATCCTGTACGGGATCTACACCGTGTACCTCCTGCTGCGGAACCCCGAAGAGCTGGCGACCACCGAGAACCACCCCTCCTGGACGCACATGTACAGGATGATGATGGTGGCCCAGATCGGCTTCGCGCTCGCGTACGTGTTCTAGGGGAACAGCCCGCGGACGCGGGTGGCCTCGGCCACGCGCGCGACGGCCAGCACGTGGGCGCCCAGGCGCATGTCGCCGCGGTGTCGCTTCGAGGTCTCGTGGACGGTCTGGAACGCGCGCTTCATGAAGCGCTCCAGGCGCTGGTTGACGTCGGCCTCGTCCCAGAAGAAGCCCTGCAGGTCCTGGGCCCATTCGAAGTAGGACACCGTGACGCCGCCCGCGTTGCACAGGACGTCCGGGATCACGAACACGCCCTTGTCGCCCAGGACCTTGTCGGCGCCGGGCGTGGTCGGACCGTTGGCCGCCTCGGCGACGATCCGGGCGCGCACCCGGGAGGCGTTCTTGAGGGTGATCTGGTTCTCCAGGGCCGCCGGCACGAGCACGTCGCACTTGGCCTCGAGCAGCTCCTCGTTGGTGATGCGCTCCGCGCCCTTGAAGCCGACCACCGAGCCCGTCTGCTCCTTGTGCTCGACGACGCGGGCGAGATCGAGGCCGCGGCTCGCGTAGATGCCGCCTCTGCTGTCGCTGACCGCCACGATGCGCGCGCCATCCTGGTGCAGCAGGCGCGCCGCGACGCACCCGGCGTTGCCGAAGCCCTGCACGGCGACCGTCGCGCCGCGCAGGGGGCGCCGGACCACCTGGCACGCCTCGCGGACGCAGAAGAGCGCGCCGCGGGCCGTCGCCTCGTTCCGCCCCACGCTGCCGCCCAGCTCGACCGGCTTGCCGGTGACGACGCCGAGGGCCGAATGGCCCAGCGTCATCGAGTACGTGTCCATGATCCACGACATCGTCTGCGCGTCGGTGTAGACGTCCGGAGCCGGGATGTCGCGGTCGGGGCCGATGATCAGCGCGATCTCCGAGGCGTAGCGCCGCGTCATCCGCTCGATCTCGGCCCGGGACATCTTCTTCGTGTCGCACACCACGCCGCCCTTGGCGCCGCCGTAGGGCACGTTGACGACCGCGCACTTCCAGGTCATCCAGGCCGCGAGGGCCTTCACTTCGTCCAGCGTGACTCTGGGGTGGTAGCGGATGCCGCCCTTGGCCGGCCCCCGGGCGATGTTGTGCTGGACACGGTAGCCTTCGAAGACGCGCACCGAGCCGTCGTCCATCAAGGTCGGCACGGACACCGTGAGCTGGCGCTTGGGCGTGCGGAGCACCTGGCGCATGCCGTCGTCGAGGCCCAGCTTGTCGGCCGCGGCGTCGAACTGGCGCAGCGCGATGTCGAACGGGTTCAGGTTCTCCTGGGCCATGGTCTCCGTGCGCGCCGGCTGGTTTGCGGCGGATTGTAGGGACCCCCCCGGAGGCCGTCAAACCGAGCCCGCGGCGCCGATGCTACGATGGGGCTTTTGGAGGCGGGCGCGTGCTCCCCACCGTGGGCTTCGAAGGCGAAGCCGTCGTGCTGATCGACCAGCGCCGCCTTCCCGGCGAAGAGGTCTACCTCCGCTGTGCCGAGCCCGAGGCAGTGGCTAAAGCCATCAAGGACATGGCGATACGGGGTGCGCCGGCGATCGGTGTGGCCGCGGCGCTCGGGATCGCCCTGGCCGCCCGGCGCTCGACCGCCGAGGGGGAGGCATTCCGTTCGGAGGTCGAGTCCGCCTGCGAGCTCCTGCGCGCCACGCGGCCGACCGCCGTGAACCTGTTCTGGGCCATCGACCGGATGCGCCGGCGGCTGGGGGACCTCCTGCCCGAGGGTCGTTCCGCCGTCCGCGAGGGGCTGCTCGCCGAGGCCCTGGCCATCGAATCCGAGGACCTGGCGGCCTGCCGGCGCATGGGAGACCTGGGGGCCGCGCTGCTGCCCAACGGGTCGCGCGTGCTCACGCACTGCAACGCCGGAGCGCTGGCCACCGCCGGCTACGGCACGGCCCTGGGCGTGATCCGCTCCGCGGCGCGCGACGGGAAGATCCGCGAAGTGCTCGCCGACGAGACGCGGCCCTACCTCCAGGGCGCTCGCCTCACGGCCTGGGAGCTCCTGCGCGACGGCATCCCGACCACGGTGATCGCCGACAGCATGGCCGGCCACCTGATGGCCCAGGGGCGCGTGGACGCCGTGATCGTCGGCGCCGACCGCATCGTCGCGAACGGCGACGTGGCCAACAAGATCGGGACCTATCCCCTCGCGGTGCTGGCCCGCGAGCACGGCCTGCCCTTCTACGTGGCGGCGCCCGTCTCGACCTTCGACCTGAAGATGGCCTCGGGAGCGCTCATCCCGATCGAGGAGCGCGCTCCAGAGGAGGTGACGCACCACGGCGGCCGGCGCCTCGTTCCCGTGGGGGCAGGGGTGCGCAACCCGGCGTTCGACGTCACGCCCCATCGCCTGGTCACGGCCATCGTCTGCGAGCGCGGCGTGGCGCGTGCGCCCTACGACCGGTCCCTGGCGGCGCTGCAGGCGGCGGCGCCGTGAGGATCCTGGCCGTCGAGACCTCTTGCGACGAGACGGCCGCAGCGGTCGTCGAGGACGGCCGCAGCATCCTCTCGAGCGTCGTGTCGACGCAGGCGGCCGTGCACGCTCCGTTCGGCGGCGTGGTGCCCGAGCTGGCCTCGCGCCATCACATCGAGAACATCGCGCCGGTGATCCGCCAGGCCATGGCCGAGGCGGAGCTCGGCTTCGCGGCGGTGGACGCGGTGGCCGTGACGCAGGGGCCGGGCCTGATCGGCTCGTTGCTCGTTGGCATCCAGGCAGCCAAGGCGATCGCATACGTCCACGCCAAGCCCCTCGTCCCGGTGCACCACATCGCGGGACACATCCAGGCGCCGTTCCTGGCCGCTGGCGGCGAGATTCCCCTGCCGGCCCTGGCGCTGGTCGTTTCCGGCGGCCACACGAGCCTGTTCGAGGTGCCCGAGCAGGGGACCTACCGCCTGCTGGGCCGCACCCGCGACGACGCGGCCGGCGAGGCCTTCGACAAGGTTGCGAAGCTCCTCGGCCTCGGGTATCCCGGCGGGCCGGTGATCGACCGCCTGGCGCGTGGCGCCGACGACCAGGCCCACGACTTCGCCATCGCCCGCATGAAGGACGGCAGCCCGGACTTCTCGTTCAGCGGCATCAAGACGGCGGTGCTCTACCACGTGCGCCGCGAGGGCGTGGCCGCCGCCCAGGGCGAAGAGGGCGCGTCCCAGGAGATCCGCGACCTGGTGGCGAGCTTCCAGCGGGCCGTGGTCCAGGCGCTGGTGAGGCGCCTGCGCGAGGGCGCCCTGCAGCGCCGGCCGAGGAGCCTGCTGGTCACCGGCGGCGTCGCCGCGAACTCGCGGCTTCGCTCCGAGGCCAGGGCGGCAGCCGACGAGCTGGGGCTGCCGCTGTTCGTGCCGCCCCTCGCGCTCTCCACCGACAACGCCGCCATGATCGCCGCCGCCGGCTTCGTGAACTACCGCCTCGGTGTTCGCGGCGACTGGACCATGAACGGCCTGCCGCACGCGCAGCTCTGATCGCCGCCTCGCCCGGTGGTAGAGTGCCGCCTTGCCCAGCTCGAATTCGGGGATTCGAGTTCAAACTCCCGGCGTCGTCCCGTCGTTGTTCGCGTTCTTCCTCGTCTCCGGATTCTGCAGCCTCGTCTACCAGGTGGTGTGGCTGCGGCTGGCCATGGCGAGCTTCGGCGTCACGGCGCCGATGGTCGCCATCGTGCTCTCGACGTTCATGGCGGGCCTGGCGCTGGGAAGCTGGGGCGCAGGCCGCCTGGCGCGTCGGGAGCAGGTCTCGGCGGCCCTCCCGCTGCGCCTGTACGCGCTGGCGGAGCTCTGCATCGGCGTGGGCGGCGCCGTCGTTCCCGACGGCCTCGTCGTAGGTCGAAACTGGCTCGAGAGCAGCGCCGACGTCGCGTGGGGATCACTGCGCCATTACCTCGCCTCCGGAACGTGCGTGGCCCTGGTCCTCATGCCCTTCTGCGGCTGCATGGGGGCGACCTTCCCCCTCGCCATGTGGGCCATTCGCCGCCTGCGGCTCGCTCTCGCGGCGCGCTCTTTCAGCTACCTCTACCTTGCCAACGTGCTGGGGGCGGCGCTCGGCACGCTGGCTTCGGCCTACGTCCTCATCGAGCTGCTCGGTTTCCGTGGGACCGGCCTGCTCGCGGCGGCGCTCAACACGCTGCTCGCGGCTTTGGCCCTGGGCTTGAGCTTGTCCCGGGCCGCGCATTCCGAAGCGGCTTCGAGGACTCCTGATCCGCACGCCCGCGCGGCGTCGTCGGACCCGGGCGCACCTCGCTCCATCCTGTGGCTCCTCTTCTCCACGGGACTTGCGAGCATGGGCCAGGAGGTCGTGTGGGTGCGCCAGTTCACGCCCTACCTCGGCACGGTCGTGTACGCCTTCGCCACCATCGTCGCCCTGTACCTTGGCGCCACGTTCGCGGGCTCCTGGGCCTATCGCCGGTGGCAACGCGACGCGGACGACCGTCGGCTCTCCGCCTGGCTCTGGCCTGCCCTCGCCCTGAGCGCGTTGCTGCCGCTTGTCTCCGCCGACCCGCGTCTTCCCATGGAGGGCCTTCTCGGCGGCGTGGGACGAGTGAGCCTGGGCATCGGCCCGCTTTGCGGGCTGCTCGGCTTCGTGACACCGCTGCTGCTCGACCGCTACTCGCGGGGGGACCCCGCTCGAGCGGGAAGGGCCTATGCCGTGAACGTGCTGGGCTGCATCCTCGGTCCGCTCCTTGCGGGTTTCCTGCTGCTCCCACGGCTCGGAGAGCGAGGGGCCCTGGCAGCGCTGGCGTTGCCCATCCTCGGCGCCGGCCCTCTCGCCGCGAAGCTCGCCGCGGCGGGTCGGGTCCGGACGGCCTGGGCCGCCGCGATGGTCGGGGCGGCCCTGCTCATCGGCGCCACGCGGGACTTCGCCAACACCTTCCGGCGTCGCGAGGTGCTCCACGACCGCGTGGCCACGGTCATCGCGACCGGGAAGGGCCGATCGAAACGGCTGCTCGTCAACGGCAAGGGCATGACGTCCCTCACGCCCATCACGAAGCTCATGGTGCACCTGCCCCTCGCGTTCTCCGACGCAACTCCGCGCCGCGGCCTGGTGATCTGCTTCGGCATGGGCACCAGCTTCCGCTCGATGCTTTCCTGGAACATCGAAAGCACGGCCGTGGAGCTGGTGCCGAGCGTGCCCCGGCTCTTCGGCTACTTCCACCCCGACGGCCCGCGGCTCCTGCGGTCCCCGCTCGCGCGCATCGTCGTCGATGACGGGCGGCGCTTCCTGGAGCGGACGCGGGACGAGTACGACGTGATCACGGTCGATCCCCCGCCGCCCGTGGAGGCGGCGGGCTCGAGCCTGCTGTACTCGCGGGAGTTCTACGCTCTGGCGAGCCGCCGCCTGCGGCCGGGTGGCGTCCTGCAGCAGTGGCTCCCCCGGGGCGACGGCCTCGTCTTCGCTTCCTTCACGCGGGCATTGGCAGAGTCCTTCCGCAGCGTGCGGGCCTTCCGTTCCCTGCGTGGCTTCGGGATGCATTTCCTGGCAGGCGACCGGCCGCTGCCGCCGCTGACGCCCGCCGAGCTGGCGGCCCGCCTTCCTCCCGCCGCTGCCGCCGACCTGCTGGAATGGGGTCCGGCCACGAGCGCGTCCGAGCAGCTCGCGATCGTCCTCGACCAGGAGGTCGCCGTCTCTGAGCTGCTCCAGATGGCGCCGGGGGCCGCCGCGCTGAGCGACGACCGGCCCGTCAACGAGTACTACCTGCTGCGTCAGGCCTGGAGCCGTTGAGGTCCACAGACGGCAGCTCGCGGTCGGGCGCGTCACCTGGTTGACACGCCTTCCGTCCGTGGACTATCGTCGAAATATCGACATCCGAACGAGTCGCGGAGGGGGTTTGGATCCCGAGAAACGCCGGGTGGTCATCGAGTTCTACCGGGAGGAGCTGATGCGGCACCTCCATCACCTGCAAGGGATCGGGATCGTCACCGACAGCAACCGGGCGCGAGTCGAGGTGGCCTGCGACCGCTTCCTCCGCGACCTCGACCGCATCGGCTGGCGTTCCGACGTGGCCGAGCTGGCCGAGACGCTGCTCGAGCGCTTCGACACACTCTCGCGCCTGAGCGAGACCGACCCGCGCCGCGGTCATTGACCCGCGCCGGCGGGCGCTTCGACCGGGCTCGCCTGCGGCGCGCCTGCGCCGAGATCCTGCAAGCGGGCCTGCGCGCCGCCGAGCCGGGGCGTCTCGTCGCGGGGCAGCTCACGCGCCGGGGCCGCGTCCTCCGCCTCGCCGGGCTCGAGCACCGTCTGGGCCGTGGCCGCCTGCTGCTGCTCGCGGTGGGCAAGGCAGCGCCCGCGATGGCGGCCTCAGCGGAGCGCGTGCTCGGCGACGCGATCTCCTCGGGGCTGGCGGTGGCCACGGTCGAAGGCTCACCCCTCGGTCGTACACGCGTCCTCGTGGCCGGGCATCCCATTCCCGACGGCCGCGGCCTGAGGGCCAGCGAGCAGGTCGAGGCCTTTCTCCGCGACACGGGCAGGGACGACGTCCTGCTCGTCCTCCTCTCGGGAGGCGCCTCGGCGCTCCTGCCTGCGCCGGCCACGGACGTCACGCTCGAAGACAAGGCGCTCACGACATCGCTGCTCTTGCGCGCCGGCGCGCCGATCCGTGAGCTGAACACGGTGCGCAAGCATCTCTCCCGCTTGAAGGGCGGCGGCCTGGCGCGGCTGGCGGCCCCCGCGCGCATCGTCACGCTCGCGTTGTCCGACGTCGTCGGCGACGACCCCGCGACCATCGGCTCCGGCCCCACGGCTCCCGATCCCACCACCTTCGCCGACGCCCTGGGCGTCCTGGAGAGCCGCGGCGTCGCGGACCAGGTGCCGCCGTCCGTTCGGAGGAGGCTGGAGGCCGGCGCCCGCGGCGACCGAGCCGAGACGCCCAAGCCGGGCGACCCGCTGTTCCGGCGCGCTTCTCTCCGCGTCGTGGGCTCGAGCCGCCTCTCGGTCGAGGCCGCGGCGCGCGAGGCCAGGGCCCAGGGCCTGCGGGCCCTGGTGCTGACCACGTCTCTGGAGGGCGAGGCGCGGGAGGCGGCCCGCGCGCTCGTCGCCGTGCTTCGCGAGTGCGCCGAGTCCGGTCGGCCCGAGCCGGCGCCCGTCGCGATCCTCGTCGGAGGCGAGACGACGGTCAGCGTGCGGGGCCGAGGCCGTGGTGGGAGGAATCAGGAGCTGGCCGTCGCGGCCGCAGCCGCCCTTCACGGCTTTCCGCGCCCGGCCGTCGTGGCCAGCCTGGCCACGGACGGCGTCGACGGCCCGACGGACGCCGCCGGGGGCGTCGTCGACGACGCCTCGGTCGCTCGCGCCGCGGCCCTGGGCCTGCCGCCCGCCGCGGTCTTCCTTGCGGAGAGCGACTCGCACGCCTTCCTCGCCGCCCTCGGCGACCTCATAATCACGGGGCCTACCGGCACGAACGTCGCGGACCTGGCGGCGCTCCTCCTGGGCTGACGCGGTAGAGAAACGGACCGCGGGCGGCTATACTCGGCGTTCACGTTTTCGAACCGGTGAGGTTGCCTTTGCCCGACGAGCCGGAGGCCGGCGGCGATCCAGTCGGCAAGGGATCGCCCGAGACCACCGAGCAGACCACCGAGGGAGGGGCGAAGCCCGAGCTGGCCGCCGCCCTCGAGGCGCCTCCCGGAGACAGCCTGGCCGAGGCCTATCACCGCCGGGCGCGCCTGGCCGAGGACCGCCTGGCGGAGGTGCTGGCGGCCTACCGCAAGCTCAAGGCGGACAACGAGGCCCACCGCGGTCGCGTCACGAAGAACCTCGAGAGGCGCTTCGAGCAGCGGATCGAGAAGCTGCTCGTCGCGTTCATCGACATCCTCGACAACTTCGATCGCGCCCTCGAGGCCACCGAGCAGTCCTACGCCGGCAATCCGCTGATCGAGGGGCTCATCCTCGTGCGCACGCAGCTGCTGCAGACGCTGCAGGATCAGGGCCTCGAGCGCATCCCGGCCCTGGGCCTTCCCTTCGATCCCGCACACAGCGAGGCCGTGGAGACCCGGGTCGTCGCGGATCCCGACCACCACCACCTCGTCATCAAGGAGCTGCTGCGGGGATACAAGGTCCACGGGCGAGTGGTGCGTCCGTCCCGCGTCGTGGTCGGTGAATATCCGGGCGGCGCGCTGGCTGCGCCCCAGGGGGGCGCCGACGTGGCGCACGCCCTCGAAGCCCTGGCGGAGCCAGCGCCGGAAGCGGAGTCGGCGGGACAGCCGGGCGAGCCCAGCCTCGAGGACATCGTGTCGCGCGCGGAGGCCCAGGAGGCGCTCTTTCCCGAAGCCTTCGACGACGAGGACGAAGAGCCCAGCAAGGGCTGAGGCCGTCCCCCTCCCTCCGTGATTTCCGTCGAGAGCGCGCTCGAGATCGTCCTCTCCAGGGCGGACCCGATTGGAGCCGAGGACGTGAGCCTCCCGGACGCCTGCGGGCGCTACCTGGCCGAGGAGGTGAGGTCGGACCTCGACCTGCCGCCCTTCGACCGCGCCATGATGGACGGCTACGCGGTGCGGGCGTCGGACACGGCAGGGGCTCCCAGGACGCTGCGCGTCACGGGCCAGGTCAGGGCGGGACAGCAGCCGGACCGCGCTCTCGCGTCGGGCGAGGCGGTCCAGATCATGACCGGGGCGCCCGTGCCGCCGGGCGCGGACGCCGTGCAGCAGGTTGAGAAGACGCGGGCGCTGCCCGACGGCCAGGTCGAGATCGTCGAAGCCGTGGAGCCGAGCCAGAACGTCGCCCCGCGCGGGTGCGAGGCGCGGGCGGGCGACGTCGTGCTCGAGGCGGGCCGACGCGTCGATCCCGCGGCGCTCGCGGTGCTGGCCAGCGCGGGCCGCGCCCGTGTCCGCGTGGGCCGGCGTCCCCGCGTCGCGCTCCTCGTCACCGGCGACGAGCTCGTCGACCCGGCGGAGCGCCCGGTCGGCGGCCAGATCCGCAACAGCAACGGTCCCGCGCTCGCGGCCCAGATCCTCGAGGCCGGCGCCGTCGCGGAGCCGCTCGGCGTCGCGCCGGACGCGGAGGAGCGCATTGCCGCCGCAGTGCAGCGGGGCCTCGGCGCGGACGTGCTGGTCCTGTCGGGAGGGGTGTCCGCCGGCGCCTTCGATCTGGTGGAGGCGGTGCTGGCCGCGTTCGGCGTCGAGGTCCTCTTCGAGCGGGTCGCGATCAAGCCCGGCGCGCCGCTCGTGTTCGGCCGGCGCGGGAGCCAGCTCGTGTTCGGGCTGCCGGGCAACCCGGTGTCGGCCCAGGTGACCTTCGACGTGTTCGTGCGCGCCGCTCTCGAGCGGCTGCAGGGCAGCCGCGGGACCGCCTCGCGTCCCCTCGTGGACGTGGAGCTGCTCGCGCCTTTCCGCAACCGCTCGCGGCGGAAGGCGTACCTGCCCGCCCGCGTGCGGGCAGACGGGACGCGGCTCGTCGCCACGCCGATCCGATCGGCGGGCTCCGCCGACGTGTTCGCCCACGCCGCCGCCAACGCGCTGCTCGTCCTCGAGGCCGACCGCACCGAGGCCGCCGCCGGAGAGCACGCGCCTGCGATGCTGTTGCGTCGCTTCTTCGAGGGGGATGCCTGATGAGGCGGCTCAGCCACGTGGACGCCCGGGGCGCGGCGCGCATGGTGGACGTCTCGGCCAAGCCGGTGACGTCGCGCGCGGCCGTCGCGCGCGGCTTCCTCCGCGTGTCGGCGGCGGCGATGCGTCTGGCTCGGCGGGGCGAGCTTCGCAAGGGCGGCGTGGTCGAGGTGGCGCGGCTCGCCGGCGTGCTCGCGGCCAAGCGCACGTTCGAGGCGATCCCGCTCTGCCACCCCCTGCCGCTGCAGCACGTGGACGTGGACGTCGTTGCCAGGCGGGGCGGCTTCGCGATCGAGGCGAGGGTGAAGACCGACGCCCGGACCGGCGCCGAGATGGAGGCGCTCCACGCGGTCGCGGTGGC
>DASSJI010000267.1:0-2307 GCA_035691285.1 Vicinamibacteria bacterium
GCATCATCGGAACCTGGGCTGGCCCCGACTCTCCCGGCACGGCCTACGTGCTGCTCCACCACTCGATCGGCAACGTCGGGGACGGCCACCTCGGGAGCTGGGGCTTCCCAGAGGGCGGCATGGGGGCGGTCTCGGCGGCGCTGGAGCGCTCGGCCAAGGCGTTCGGCTGCGAGGTCCGCACCGCGTCGCCGGTCGAGAGGGTGCTCGTGAGAGACGGCGAGGCGGTCGGCGTCGCGCTGAAGAACGGCGACGAGCTCCACGCGCGGGTGCTCGTGACCACCGTCCATCCGAAGCTCGCGTTCCTGAAACACCTCGAGCGCAAGGACCTGCCCGCCGACTTCGTGACGGACATCGAGCGCTGGAAGACGCGCAGCGGCGTGGTGAAGATCAACCTCGCCCTGGCCGAGCTGCCCGACTTCAAGGCCAACCCTGGGACGCAGCCCCAGGACCACCACAGCGGCAGCGTCGAGCTGTGCCTGTCCACGCAGTACGCGGAGCAGGCGTTCCAGGACGCCAAGGCGGGCCGCGCCTCGGCGCGGCCGTTCGTAGACGGCACGATCCCGAGCTACTGGGACAAGACGCTGGCCCCCGAGGGTTGCCACATCTTCTCGATGTTCACCCAGTGGGTCCCCTGCGACTGGGTGAAGGAGCCGCACCGCGCGGAGCTCGAGGCCTACGCCGACCGCGTCATCGACGGCTACACGGAGCTGGCGCCGAACTTCAAGAGCGCCGTGCTCCACCGCCAGGTGATCGGCCCCCACGACATGGAGCAGGAGATCGGCCTCGTCGGCGGCAACATCTTCCACGGCGAGCTCTCGGCCGAGCAGCTCTTCCACATGCGCCCCGCGCCGGGCTTCGCCGACTTCCGCACGCCGATCCGGGGCCTCTTCCAGGCCAGCTCCGCGACCCACGGCGGCGGCGGCGTCACCGGCATCCCGGCCTACCAGGCGGTGCGCCAGATGAAGAAGGACGGCTATCTCGGTTAGGAGCGGACGATGCCCATGCCAACGCGAATCCTCCTGCTGGTGACGGCGACGCTGGGTCTCACGATCCCCGCCCGCGCCGCCGACGAGAGCTGCGACCTGCTACTTGCGGGAGGTCGCGTGGTGGACGGCACGGGCGCGCCCTGGTTCCGCGCCGACGTCTGCGTGGTCGGCGACCGCATCGCGGCCGTGGGCCTGTTGCCAGGGGCCCAGGCGCGGCGCCGTATCGACGCCGGCCGGCTGGTCGTGTCTCCGGGCTTCATCGACATGATGGGCCAGTCGGAGTACGCCCTGCTCGTCGACAACCGGGCCGCGAGCAAGATCACCCAGGGCATCACCACCGAGATCACCGGCGAGGGCAGCTCGATCGCGCCCCTCAACGAGCGCATGCTCGAGGCGGACCGCGCGAAGTACGAGCGCTACGGCGTGACGCCGGCCTTCACGACCCTGGCCGGGTACTTCCAGGAGCTGGAGCGCCGCGGCACCGCCGTGAACGTCGGCACTTTCGTCGGCGCCGGCGGCGTGCGTGACCTCGTGATCGGCCAGGCGGACCGGCCGCCCACTCCCGCCGAGCTCGAGCAGATGAAGGCGGCCGTCGACCAGGCCATGCGCGAGGGCGCGCTCGGCCTCTCGACCTCGCTGATCTACGTGCCCGACCACTTCGCCGCGACCGAGGAGATCATCGAGCTGGCCAGGGTGGCGGCCCGCCACGGCGGCAGCTACATCACGCACCAGCGCGACGAGGGCGACGACGGCGCCGGCGGCCTCGACAAGAGCATGGAGGAGGTCTTCAGGGTCGCCCGCGAGGCGAACATTCCGGCCGAGATCTACCACCTCAAGGCCTCGGGCCAGCGGAGCTGGGGGCGCATGCCGGAGCTGCTGCGGCGCATCGAAGCGGCGCGGAGCGAGGGCCTCGACGTGACCGCCGACCAGTATCCCTGGGCCGCCAGCTCCAACGACCTCGACGCCAGCCTGCCGGTCTGGGTGCGCGAGGGCGGGGCCGAGAGCATGGTCGCGCGGCTGCACGATCCCAAGGCCCGCGCCCGGGCCCGGGCCGACTTCCTGAAGCTCCCGGAGAACGAGGACTGGCCGGCCGGCGCCGCCCGCATCCTGATCACGAGCGTCCTGAAGCCCGAGTTGAAGCCCCTGGAGGGCCAGACCATCGAGCAGATCGCCCGGGCCCAGGGCAAGGACCCGGTCGACGCCATCTTCGACCTCGTGGTCGCCGACGAGGGCAACACCGCTCGCGTCAGCTTCGCGATGCGCGAGGACGACGTGCGGGCCGCGCTGCGGCACCCGCTCGTCTCCTTCTGCACGGACTCGA
>DASSJI010000268.1:0-19179 GCA_035691285.1 Vicinamibacteria bacterium
GCCGCCGCGAGGGCGGCCAGCAGGCCGGCGCCGACGAGTCCGCCCTCGGCCAGGAGCTCGAGGGCGTCGCTCTCGGCGTGGGTCGTGCGCACGTTGCCGTGGCCGCGCTTGAACCCGGGCACGGCGTCGGCGAAGGCCCCCAGGCCGGTTCCGAGGAGCGGCGCCGACCACCACGTGCGGAGGGCGGCGGCTGCGGTGTCCAGCCTGTAGGTCGCGGAGGCGTCCCGGGGCCCGCTCACGAGCGTGGCCAGGTGTTGCCGCGTGCCCGCCGGGATCGCGAAGAGGCCGAACCCGATCGCGACGAGCCCCAGGAGCGCGAGGGCCGCCGCCGCGCGGCGGGCGCCGCTGGCGCGCGAGCCGCCGAGGACCGCCAACAGCGCAAAGCCCGCGAGGAGCGCCACGAGGCCGCCGCGGCTCCGGCTCGCGAGGTGGGCCACCGTCAGGGCGAGCGTCAGGCCTCCCGCCAGAACCGCGGCTGCCGAGCGCCTCTCGCCCCGCCGCACGAGCCCCGCGCAGAGCCCTGCGGCGAGCAGCGCGCCCATCTCCAGGAGACCGGCGAAGTGGTTGTGGTTCACGTACGCGCCGAACGGCGCGGTCACGATGGGCGTGGCGCGGCCGTAGATGCGCCCTGGGGTGACGGACGCCTGCCACGCACCGAACGCGGCCTGCAGCCCGCAGGTTGCAAGGACCGCGGAGGCCAGCCAGCGAGCAGCCGCACGGTCGCGGGCTTCCTCGCTCATCAACAGGAACGCCGACAGCACTGCGAGCAGGACGAGCAGCGCCTCGGCCGTCCACCATGGCGCGGCGCTTCGGCCCAGGAGGAGCTGGAGGACGGCCAGGGCCGGCAAGCCGAGCGCAGGGAGCGTCAATCCGGGAAGGCCAGCGCCGGAGCGGCTGCGACCGAAGCTCCACAGCGCGGAGGCCACGAGCAGCAGCGCGGCCAAGGCGAACCGGGCCTCGGCGCCCGCGCACGCGTAGGGCCAGGGGGAGACCACGAGGAGGACGAGGACGAGCGCGAAGCCCGCGCGGCGCAGCTCGCGCCCTTCCTCCGGCGGCGTCGCGGGCGATGGCTCCATTGGCCGCCGCATTGTAGGGCGGCCGCAGGCGCCTTGACGGGCGCCATCACCACGGCTAGCGTGGCAACGGTGCAGGCCTTGCTCGTGCTGATCGTGGGCCTTTCCGCTCCCGTGGACGCGAGCGTCAAGTCGAGGGACGGAGTCGACATCCGGTATCACGCCGAGGGCCGCGGCGAGCCGGCCGTCGTCCTCGTCCATTGCTGGACCGGCGACCGCCGCTTCTGGGACGCCCAGGTCCCGGGCCTCGCCCGCGCGCGGCGCGTCGTCGCCCTCGATCTGGCGGGCCACGGCGAGTCGGGGGCTTCGCGCGGGACCTGGACCATCGAGGCGTTCGCCGACGACGTGGTGGCTGTCGTCGACGCGCTGAAGCTCCGCCGTGTCGTCCTCGTCGGCCACTCGATGGGCGGCCACGTCACCCTGGCCGCGGCGCAGAGGCTCGGCGGCCGCGTGGCCGGCCTCGTCCCCGTCGACACCTTGCTCGACGTCGAGGCGCCGATGAGCATGGCGCAGATCGACGAGTACCTCCGGCCCTTCGAGCGGGACTACCCGGCCGCCGCCGAGGCCTTCGTGCGCGGGTACATGTTCGTGCCCGCCTCGCCGCCGGCCGTGATCGAGAGCGTCGTGGCGAAGGCCCGGGCCGCGCCGAAGGCGATGGCCATCGAGGCCGTGCGCCGCACCTGGAGCTACGACGCCGCTCGGGCCTTCGAGGTCGTTCGGGCGCCGATACACGCGATCAACGGCGAGAAATACCCGACCAACGTCGAGGGCAACCGGCGCCACGCGCCGCAGTACCAGGTGACGCTCTTCCCCGGCACGGGCCACTACCCCATGCTCGAGGCGCCCGAGCGGTTCGGCGACGTGCTGGAGGCGACGCTCCGCGCGGTGCTGGCCGCGCCGACGCGTCGCTGATCCTTCCGGCCCGTGAGCCTTCTCCGGCGAGGAACCGTTCTCTATCTCGTCTGGCTCACCGGCGTGAGCGTCACAGGCGCCTGGGGGCTCTTCGTCCTGGTCCGCTCCCACGAGGCCTGGTCCTTCCTCAAGCGGCCGCACCTCGGCTTCAACGGCGCCGTGCACCGCGCCGACCCGTGGCTCGGCTTCGCGGCGGTGCCGGGGGCGAAGGGCCTGCACACGTTCCCGATCGGCCCGCCGTTCCCGATGCGGTACGACGACCAGGGTTTCCGGATCCCGGCCTACGAGTCGCCGGCGCGGCCGCTCCTGCGCCCCCTCGTGCTCGCCCTCGGCTGCTCGTACACCTATGGCGACGGTTGCCCGGCCGAGAAGACGTACCCGTGGCTCGTGGCGGAGCGCCTCCACGCCACGAGCCTGAACGCCGGGAAGTGCGCGTACGGGCTCGCGCAGATGCTCCTCCTGGCGCGCGAGCTGATCCCGAGGCGCCGGCCCGAGTACGTGCTCGTGCAGCACTCGCCGTGGCTCGTGGGCCGCGGCCTCTCGGGCTTCGCCCGGGCCACCTTCGGCAAGGTGCCGGCCCCCTACTTCACCCGCGGACCGCACGGCGAGCTGCGCGTCGCGCCGCCCGTCTTCCGGACGCTGCTCTTCGACCTTCCCCTGGCCCGCTTCGACAACCCGCGCGGTGGCCTCCGGGACTTCGCCTCCTTCGTATGGAACGCCGGCGGTCCGCTGTTCCTCCACGACGACGCCAACATGGCGCTCTTCACGGCGCGACGGCTCCTGGGGCGCGTGCCGGCCCCGGCCCCGGAGCAGGACGACGTCGTGCTCGATGCCTATCGCGAGATCCGCGAGCTGTGCGTGGCGTCGGGCTCGCTCATGGTCGTCGTGCGGCTGAACCATCCCCTGGACTCCAGCCCGCCGTCACTCGGCGGCCTGAAGGACGAGGGCGGCGTCGTGGTCGTGCGGGCCCAGGAGGCGCTCAACCGCCTCGTGCCCGAGGGCACGAAGGAGGCCTACCAGCGCCGCTTCGCGCACTGGCGCGGAGACCCGCCCGAGCTCGTGGATACCCACCCGAACCCCGCCGCCCACGCGATCATCGCCGAGGAGGTGGTGAAGGCGATCGCCGCGCAGTCGAGGGGAGGCTAGCCCTCGCTCCGCCGGCGGTGGATGCTGTAGACGGCGCGGCCGTCGGCCACGAGCCGCGAGCCCTGGGTGACCGAGACCTTGACGTGGCAGACGCGGCTGCCCTTGCGCACGAGCTCCGCAACGGCCCGCAGCGGCGCGCCGAGGCCCGCGGGCTCCAGGTAGTCCACGCGCAGGTCCACCGTCGAGACCGACTCGCCGTGCTCGAGGGCCGACCACGCAGCGGCGCCGCCCGCGGAGTCGACGAGGGCGGACACCACCCCGCCGTGGAGCGCAGGCCGACGCGGGTCGCCCACGAAGTCCTCGCGCACCGGCAACAGCATCACCGCGCGGCCAGGCTCGATGCTCTCGCCCTTGAGGCCCAGCAGGCGGTTGAAGGGCGAGAACTCCTCGAAGGTCCTGAGCACCTGGCGGACGCGGTCATGGCTCATCGCCCGCCGCCCTCCAGGCGTCCGTCGTGGAGGCGCGCCACGCGCCGGGCGTGCCGCATCACCTTCGGGTCGTGGGTCGAGAAGATGAAGGTCGTGCCGTCGCGGCGATTGATCTCGAGCATCAGGTCGATGATGGCCTCGCCGGTCGCCGAGTCGAGGTTGGCGGTGGGCTCGTCGGCGAGCACGATCACCGGGTCGGTCACGAGCGCACGCGCCACGGCCACGCGCTGCCGCTGCCCGCCCGACAGCTCGTCGGGGCGGTGATGGGCGAACTCCTCCAGACCCACTTCTGCGAGGGCGCGCCGCGCCCGCTCGCGACCTCCGTGGCTGCCGCCGCGGAACAGCAGGGGGAACTCCACGTTCTCGAGGGCCGACAGCACGGGGATCAGGTTGAAGGTCTGGAAGATGAAGCCGATCTTGCAGGCGCGCAAGTCGGAGAGCGCGTCGTCGTCGAGACTCTGCACGTCCTGGCCCTCGACGTAGACCTTGCCCGAGCTGGGGTGGTCGAGGCAGCCGATCAGGTTGAGCAGCGTCGACTTGCCCGAGCCCGACGGCCCCGCCACCGCCATGAACTCGCCGGGCTCGACCTCGAGGCTGACGCCCCGCAGCGCAGGGACGTGCGTGCGTCCGAGCTCGTACGTCTTCGTCACGTCCACGACCTTGACCGAGCTCAAAAGGCCACCTTCAAGCGGGCCTGCAGCGCGCCCTTCAGGGGCGCCAGCCGATACTCGCTGTCCGCGGGGCCGAGGAGCACGACGCCGTCGAGGCCGAAGCTCGTATCCGACCGCGGCGACCAGGTGATGCCCGGAGTCAGTGCGATTCCGCCGTCCCCGAGACCCAGCGCGGCACGCAGAGCGAGCGTCCATTCTCCCCCGATCCCGGCGCGCGTCCACGCGCCCTGCAGGTAGTGCCGGCGCAGGCCCATGCCGCCGGAGAAGGGCACGGCGGCGAGGCCGAGGTAGCGGCCGAGAGCCGCCTCGCGCGCCGCGGGCGGCAGGCGCGGGTCCTGGGACGCGGCGTAGCTCGCCTCCAGGGAGGCGAGGTAGCGGTCGTTCGCGGCGTCCTCCAGGCCCTCGCCGTTGAAGAAGTACTCGAGTGTGATGGAGGTCGTGCCTGCGGCGTGCAGGGCGCCGGCCGCGATGCGGAAGAACGTCCCGTCCTGGCGCAGCGGGTCGAGCTCGCTGCCCCGGTGGAAGGCCGCCTCGGCGTGGAGCGAGACGCGGCCGAACACGTCGCGGGCCGCGTCCACGCCGACGAGGGTCTTCTGGTTCTTGCCGCCGAGGTAGACGAAGGCGAGGTCGGTGTCGCGGGCGAGGAAGCGCACGCGGATCGCCCCGCTCGTGCGCTCCGCTTCCCGCGTCGGGAACGGCAGGTCCCCCACGTTCGTCGTGCCCTGGGCCGCGACCAGGACGACGCCGGCCCACGGCGCCGGGATGACGTCCATGCGGGCGGCCCAGGCCCCCTCCTGCTCGAGGCCGGTGTTCACGGGGTTCCTGGGCGGCTCGAGGCGGTTCGTCGGGTTCCAGGCGAAGCCCGAGCCCCACGCGATGCGCTGCTTGCCGAAGCGAAGCTGGAGGCCCGAGCCGAAGCCGTACTGGGCGTAGGCCTGCCGCGCGCGGACGCGCGTCGCGTTGCCGGTGCCGCCGAGGCTGCGCTCGACGTAGCCGCGGAAGACGAGGCGCGCGCTGCCGAGCGACTGTTTCGCGCTCAGGCTCCCGCGCAGGAGGTCCTCGCCGGGATCGAGGCCCAGGACGTTGCCGTAGTTCAGCGGCGTCTCGGCCGTGCGGTAGTAGAGGTTCTCGGCACCCAGCTCGAGCTCGGGCCCGTCGCCGAAGGCCGGCGCCGCCGCCGCGAGCAGGGCGAGGGTCAGACGCCGCAACTACTCGCCGCGCTCCAGGCTGCTCGGAGCGAAGGTCCGGTCGTCGATCCTCGCGTCGTCCTGGATGGAGAGGAACTCGAGGCTGGTCCTGGACCCCGTCTCGAGGGCGCTCTCCATCACGAGCTCCGTGGGCCGCTCGCGCCCGCCCAGCCGCGCGACCTTGGAGAGCTGCAGCCACTTGAGCCGCTTGCCCGAGAGCGTGTGGTAATCGGCGCGGACCGGGTAGAAGGTGCCGTCCGTGCGCACCCAGTAGACGACCCGGTCGTAGGCCACCGAGCGGTCCCTGGCCTTGAGCTCGAGCTTGTGGCAGCCGACGCCGAGCATCTCCTCCTCGCCCGCGAGCGACGGCTCGTAGTCCTTGATCAGCGAGAGCCGGAAGATGTCGCCGTTCGTGAAGTCGCCGCCGCCGAAGTTCTGCTTCGGGCCCACGCGCACGACCTTCTCGGCCGAGGGCAGGAACAGCCACGTGCTCGCGCCGTTTCGCAGGTACGCCGTCCCGCGCTCCTTGGGCGGCGAGGTGTAGCGCACGAGACCCAGCTCGTCGCCCTTCTTCCAGCCCTTCATCTCCACGACCCGGTCGCTCCTGCCGGGGCGGACGACGGTCATCCGGAGCGTGTAGGTCGCGACCTCGCCGAGCACGGCGCGGTCCGCGCGGCGGACGATCTCGTCGGCCGTGGGCGCGAGCAGCAGCGCCAGCACGAGGCTAGACATGCTGCAGGGCCTCGCGGGGCTCGAGGCGGCTCGCGACGCGCGCCGGATAGACCGCCGCGAGCGTCGACAGCAGCACGATGGCCAGGGCGGCGCGGGCCACGCTCCCGGGCTCGAGCACCGGGATCAGGCGGTCCCCACCGGCCATCCAGGCGAGCGTGATCGTGTTCATCACGATGCCGCGCGCGCCGAGGTAGACCACGACGGCGCCGCCGACCAGGATCCCGAGGCCGGCCGCCACGCTGCCCAGCGCGAAGCCCTCGAGGAGGAACAGCCGCACGACCCCGGCGCGGCGCAGGCCCAGGGCGCGGATCGTGCCGATCTCGCGGGTGCGCTCGTGGACGCTCATCAGCATGGCGTTCACGATGCCCACCGCCGCGGCGGCGAAAAGGAACCCCGAGAGGATCGCGAGGGCCGTCTGGTTGGCCTCGATGATCGAGTACGAGAAGCGGCCCGCCCGATCGCGGGGCTCGACGCGGATGCGGGCGCCCTCCTCGGCCGTGTTCGATCCCATGCGGGCCACGATCGACTCGAGCGCCGGAGAAGCCGCGCGGGCGGCCGCGAGGCTCCCGTCGCGGAGCGTGACCTTCACGTTCGTCGCGGCGCCCGGCCAGTCGAGCAGGGCCTGCGCGGCTTCGAGGGGCACGTAGAAGGTGTTGTCGTACCAGGGGGCGGCCTTGGCGAACACGCCGCACACGATCGCGTCAAGGGAGTTGATGGCGCCCTGCGGCGTCTGAAGCACGAACGAGACCGAGTCGGAGACGCCGAGGCGCAGCTTCCGCGCCATCGGCGCCGCGATGTACACGGCCAGCGCGTCTCCCTCGGGCAGGAAGCGGCCGGCCTCGGGCGGGAGCGCGGTCCTGAGCTCCGGCTCGCGCTCCGGCTGGATGCCCACGATCACCGCCAGGCTGGAGCGGTTGCCGGCGATCGCCGTGCCGCGGGCGTGAAGGTAGGGCACGGCACGCAGAACGCCCAGCGGCCCACCCTCCGCCTCGATGCGCCGCGCCAGCTCGACGCCATGAGGCAGACGATCCTGGCCGTAGGCGTCAAAGGGACTGTTCTGCGGCTGCCAGTCGTCGGGCCGAACCACGACCTGGAGGTGGCCGGTCTGCACGGCCACGAGGCTCGCCGTGAGCTGCCGCGCGATGCCGTCGCTGAGGCCGCTCCCCAGGATCAGCGCGGCGGTGCCGAGCACCATCGTCCCGCCCGACAGCGCGTTGCGCCGTTTCGCGCGCAGCAGGTTGCGGAACGCGATGGGGAGAAGGGGGAGCATGCGCGAAGCCTCACGGTACCTCATCGGAAGAACGCTGCAAGTGCGCTGTGAACGACTCGTGGTCGACGGCTCTGGTGACGGGTAGCATTGGAGAGCCCACGACGGGAAGCTGTCCACACGAGCCAGCCTGGTTGGGTATCTTCAGTGTTGGGCGATCGTAGGAGGGAATCATGACGAGAGCGATTGTCCTCGCAGCCGCCTCGAGCCTCGCGCTGGCTCCCCTGCCGAGCGATCGGCAGGCTCTCGCTCCGGGCGAGGGCCTCATCGCAGTCACCGGCGGCAAGGTCTGGTACCGCGTCGTCGGGACGGGGCGAGCCACTCCTCTCCTCCTTCTCCATGGGGGACCTGGCTTCACCAGTCATTACCTGGAGCGCCTGCGTCTTCTATCGGACGAACGGCCCGTCGTCTTCTACGACCAGCTCGGTGCCGGCCGCTCGGAGAGACCCGCGGACGTGGGACTCTGGCGAGCGGAGCGTTTCGTCGAAGAGCTGGCGCAGCTTCGGGAGGCGCTCGGCCTGTCGACGGTCCATCTTCTGGGTCACTCGTGGGGCACTCAACTGGCGGTCGACTACCTGCTCACCAAGCCGAACGGCGTGAGGAGCGTCGTCCTCTCGAGCCCCGCCCTGAGCATTCCGCGTTGGATCCAGGACGCCGACCGGCTTCGCAAGACTCTCCCGGCGGAGATGCAGGAAACCATGGCTCGCCACGAGAAGGCCGGAACCACGAGCTCCGAGGAGTACCAGGCCGTGACGATGGCCTACTACAAGCGCTACGTGTGTCGATTGGATCCGTGGCCGAAAGATGTGGAGGACAGCTTCGCCGGCTTCAACCCCGCGGTCTACGGAACCATGTGGGGACCGAGCGAGTTCCACGCCACGGGCAACCTCAGGAGCTATGACCGGACGGCTCGCCTACGGGAGATCCGCGTGCCTGTCCTCTTCACGGCAGGGCGCTTCGACGAGGCAACTCCGGAGACGACGCGCTCCTACCACGAGCTGACCCCCGGATCCTCTCTTGTCGTCTTCGAGAACAGTTCCCACCTGGCGATGGTGGAGGAGACCGATCGCTACGTCGACGTGATCCGCCAGTTCATCCGCGGGGTGGAGCGCCGCAGATGAAGGATCCCGCGCTCAGACGTACCGCAGCGCGTCGGCCGGACGCCGGCGCGCGGCCATGACGGCCGGCCCCAGGGCCGCGACCAGGCACACGGCGACCATCACGGCGGGAACCGACACGACGTCGGCAGGGTTCAGGGTCGGGTACAGGTAGTCGCCCCCGTAGGAATAGCGCTGGGCCTCGCTGAACGCCGGGATGCCGGCCCGGCCGAAGAAGACCACGAGCAGGGCGCCGAACGCAGCGCCCCCTGCGGCTCCGGCGGCGCCGAGTAGCAGCGCCTCGAGCAGGAAGATGCCGAGAATGCGGCTGCGGCGCGCGCCCACGGCTCGCAGCGTGCCGATCTCGCGGGTGCGCTCGAAGACCGCCATCAAGGCCGTGTTCATCACGCCGGCCGCCACGATGATCGCCATCACCAGGTCCATGATCCGCGCGATGAAGCGCGTGAGCAGCATGCCGCCGATGAACGGACCGCCCATGTCCTCCCAGCCGAAGGCCACGGCGTTCGTGCCCTCCCGCTCGAAGCGCGCGTTGAGGCTCGCCGCGATCTCGGCCGAGCGGGCGGCGGGGTCCCGCTGCCGGAAGATCAGCACGCCGGCGGCGTCGCCCGCGTCGATCAGTTCCTGGACCGCCGAGAGATCGACGTAGCAGGCGCCCCATTCGTAGGCCTCGAGCCCGGGAACGACCCAGATCCCGGTCACCTGGAGCTTCACGGCCGAGAGCCGGCCGTCCGACGTGTTGGAGAGCGCGACGAGCGTCGAGCCCACACCCGCGCCGAGCTTGCGCGCCACGCCCCTGTTGACGAGGATGCCCCGCTCGCCGTCGGTGAAGTGGCGCCCCTCGCGCAGGCCCACCGCGGGGTAGACGGCCGTCCGTGCGGCGGGGTCGATCCCGATGAGCACGGCTTCCATCGAGGCGTCCCCGTTCGACAAGAGCGCCCCCACCATCAGGCGCGAGAGCCCTGCCAGGAGCCGCGGCTCGGCGGCGAGCACGCTCCCGATCAGCGCCCGCGGATCCCGGATCAGCCGGTAGTTGTTCTGCGGGAGGATGAAGGAGACGCGGCCGCCCTCGTCGGCCGCGGCGTCCCTGCGGAACACCTGCACGTGGCCGAGCGTGCCGCTCCGGGCGGGCTCGACCACGGCCTGCTCCATCGCCTTCGTCCAGGCCCGCCCGAGCACCATGAGCGCGATGCCGAGCCCGAGGGCCGCGGTCGTGAGCAGCGTGCGCCTCTTGTGGCGCAGCAGGTTGCGCAGGGCCAGGAGCAGCAGGAGCCGCACGGACGGCACTGTAATCCGTACCAGGGCATCTACATCTGCTTGAACCGAAGGATGTAAGACGATATCTTACCCAACATGAGAACGACCGTCTCGTCGAAGGGCCAGATCGTGCTCCCCGCCGAGATCCGGCGCCAGGACCGGATCGAGGCGGGCCAGGAGTTCGAGATCGAGCGACTCGACCGCGGAGAGTACCGGCTCAAGCGCCGATCGGCTCGACCGAACGAAGGCGTGGTCGACTGGCTGCTCGCCTGTCCGGAGAAGGGCTACTTCGTTCCCATCGAGTCCGAAACTACCGACACGCTGTGAGGTTCCTGGTCGACGCCAACGTTCTCAGCGAGCCCACGAGGCCAGCCCCCGACGACAACGTCGTCGCGTGGCTCCGAGAGAACGAGCCAGAGATCGCCGTCGACCCAGTCATTCTCGGCGAGGTGCAGTTCGGCATCCTCGTGTTGAGCAAGGGGAAGAAGCGGACGCGGCTCGAGAGATGGTTCGACACCGGCGTTCGCCGTATTCAGTGCCTTCCATGGGAGGTCGAAACGGGGTTGAGGTGGGCGGAGCTGCTCGCCAAGCTTCGCGCTTCCGGCCGCGCCATGCCCATCAAGGACAGCCTGATCGCCGCCACCGCGCTCGTCCACAACCTGGTCGTCGTCACTCGGAACCACATCGACTTCGCGAAGGCCGGTGTCGACATCATCGACCCTTTCACGGTCTGAGCCCTTTCGCCGCCATGGACACGCAGTGATTCCCATATCAGAATCGGCCCGTGCTGAAGCGGGTACCCACCCTCGTTCTGCTCGCGGCGCAGGCCGCGCCGACCTTGCCGAGCGTGGACGAGCTGCTGGCCAGGAACCTCGCCTCCCGTGGCGGCGCGGAGCGCCTCGCGAGCGTGCGCTCCATGCGCCTGACCGGCACAATGACCGTGGGCCCCGGGCAGGAGGCCCCCGTCACCATCGAGATGAAGCGCCCCAACAAGGTGCGCCTCGAGTTCCGGGTGCAAGGCATGACCGGTGTGCAGGCGTTCGACGGCACGGTGGCCTGGCAGCTGCCTCCCTACGCGGCGCGCGACGCGGCCCAGCGCCTGCCCGAGGACGAGACGGCGGCGGTGCGGACGCAGTCCGATTTCGACGGTCCTCTCGTCGGATGGAGGGAGAAGGGGCTGGACGTGAAGGTCGTCGCCCGGGAGACCCTCGCCGACGCGGCGGCCTGGCATCTCGGCATCGCCTTTCCCGACGGCAGCAGCAAGGAGGTCTGGCTCGACGCCGAGAGCTGCCTGGAGCGGAAGAGCGAGACGCGGCGCCGGGTGGCCGGCGAGACCGTGGTGGGAGAGAGCCTCGTCTCGGACTACCGCGACGTGGAAGGTCTCGTCCTGGCCCACGCCTTCGAGAACGGCCCGAAGGGCGGGCGGGAGCGCCAGAAGCTCGTGATCACGGAGGTCGAGCTGAATCCGCAGCTCGACGACGCACGCTTCTCGATGCCGGGCCGGGAGTAAGGAGCAGGAGACCTCAATGGCGGAGACGCGGGCGCGCATCACGGCCCTCGGCACGTACGTGCCCGAGCGGGTCATGACCAACAAGGACCTCGAGAAGATCGTGGAGACATCCGACGAGTGGATCCGCACGCGCACGGGCATCGAGCAGCGCTACGTGGTCGAGCCGGGCACGCCGACGAGCGAGCTGTGCGTCCGCGCGGCCGAGGCCTGCCTGGAGCGCCGCGGCGTCTCGGCGGCCGAGCTGGACCTGATCATCGTGGCGACCGTGACTCCCGACATGGTCTTCCCCGCCACCGCCTGCATCGTCCAGGACAAGCTCAAGGCCGCCCGCGCCTGGGGCTTCGACATGTCCGCGGCCTGCTCCGGCTTCCTGTACGCCCTCACCATGGGCGCGCAGTTCGTGAAGAACGGCGCTCACCGGAAGGTGCTCGTGATCGGCGCCGACGTCATGACGTCGATCCTCGACTACCAGGACCGCGCGACGTGCGTGCTGTTCGGCGACGGCGCCGGCGCGGTGCTCCTGGAGCCCGGCGACGACGGCAGCGGCCTCCTCGACTTCCACCACGAGGTAGACGGCTCCGGCGCCTGCCACCTGAAGATGCCCGCGGGTGGGAGCGCGCGGCCGGCCTCCCACGAGACCGTGGAGCGGCGCGAGCACTTCGTGCGCCAAGACGGCCAGCACGTCTTCAAGTACGCGGTGCGCAAGTTCGCCGAGGCCAGCCGGCAGCTCCTCGACCGCAACCAACTGGCCGTGGAGCAGGTGGACTGCTTCATCGCCCACCAGGCCAACATCCGAATCGTCGACGCGGCCCGGGAGCGCCTGGGCCTGCCCGACGCGAAGGTCGTGAAGAACATCCACCGCTACGGGAACACCACCGCCGCCACGATCCCGCTGGCGATGGCCACGGCCCTCGACGAGAAGAAGCTCAAGGCGGGCGACCTGCTCCTGCTCGCCTCGGTGGGCGCGGGCTTCACGGTGGGGACGGCTCTCGTGCGCTGGTCGGGCGTGGAGTGGCGCTAGGCCGCGGCCGCTCTGCCCCTACTCCTTGACGAACTCGTGTTCCGAGGGCCGCACCGTCAGCACGGGGCACGGCGCGTTGCGCACCACGCGCTCGGTCGTCGAGCCGAACAGGGCCTGGTCCAGGACTCCCTTGCCGTGGGTGCCGAGCACGATCAGGTCCACGGTCTCCTCCTTGGCGATCCGCAGGATCTCGCTGGAGGGTCGCCCCTGGGCCAGGAGCTCCCGCGCCTGCAGGCCCTTCGCCTTCGCTTCCTCCGCGAGCTTCACGAGCTCCGTCCTGGCATAGCCCGAGAGCTCCTGGAACACGTGGGCCATGGGCACCGGGAACAGGTCGCTGGCGTAGCTGACGGCGATGTCCTCCACGACGTGGAGGAGCAGCAGCTCGGCGCGGTACTCCCGCGCGAAGGAGCAGCCGTACACCATGGCGTGGCGCGCGCTCTCCGAGAAGTCGGTGGGAACCAGGATCCTCTTGAGAGAAATCATCCTCGTTGGTGATTGTAACCCCGTGCGCATCACCACGGCGGCTAGCGGGGCCCCGGCAACGTGAGGTACGTTCTGCCGGAGCAGCGATGAGGCGGAAACTGGCCGGGCTCGGCCACGCGGGAGTCCTGCCCTCCGGTGCGGAGGGCTGATGCAGCTCCTCGCCCTCATCGTCAGGGTCGCCTTCGTCCTCATCGTGGTGCGGCTGCTCGTGCGCTTCGCGATCGGCGTGATGCAGGGCTACCGCGGCCTGGGCGACCGGGGCGGCGCGCGCCGGCCCCGGCCCGGCGACCTGGTGCGCGACCGCGTGTGCAACACCTTCGTCCCGCGAGAGCGAGCTGTCAGGGCCGACGTGGCCGGCCGCGAGGAGCACTTCTGCTCGACCGCCTGCCGTGACAAGGCCCTGCTCGAGGCGCGACGCGCCTCGTGAGCGACCCGCGCGCCGCCGTCCTCGAGGTCTGCCGTCGGCTCCATGCCGAGGGCCTGATCACGGCCACCGAAGGCAACGTGTCGGCACGAGACGGCGACACGATCCTCATCACCGCGGGGGGCTTGCGCAAGGGAGAGCTCACGCCCGAAGGGGTCCTGCGCTGCGACCTCTCCGGCCGCCTGCTCGAGGGCGCCGCCAGGCCGTCGTCCGAGCTGCCGCTGCACCTCGAGGTGTACGCCGCGCGCGCCGACGTCGGCGCGATCGTCCACGCCCACCCTCCCTACGCGACCGCCTTCGCCGTGGCGGGCGTCGCCCTCGACCAGCCGCTCCTGGCCGAGGCGGTCCTGCTGCTGGGGCCGGTCCCGATCGTCCCGTACGAGGCCCCGTCCACCGACGCCCTCGCCCGCGCCGTCTCGCGGGCGGCGAAGAGCGCCGAGGCGCTGCTCCTCGCCAACCACGGCGCGGTCGCCTTCGGCGACGACCTGCCCCGCGCCCTCGAGCGCATGGAGACCCTCGAGCACCTGGCCCGCGTCTCGCTGCTGGCGCGCCTCGTCGGCGGCGCCCGGCCCCTGCCGCGGGAGGAGGTCGAGGCCCTCCTCTCCCTGGGCACCGCCCCGTATCGAAAGCGCGGCTAGACGCCTTGGAGTAAGATCGGCCGTCGCAAACGGGAGGCCTCATGGGCGAAGCACTGGGGATGATCGAGACGCGGGGCCTCGTGGCCCTCATCGAGGCGGCCGACGCGATGGTGAAGGCGGCCAAGGTCGACCTCGTGGCCTACGAGAAGATCGGCTCGGGCTACGTCACGGCCCTGGTGCGCGGTGACGTGGCGGCGGTCAAGGCCGCCACCGACGCCGGCGCCGCGGCCGCGCGCCGCGTCGGCGAGCTCGTCTCGGTCCACGTGATCCCCCGGCCCCACGCGAACCTCGAGGGCGTGCTGCCGATCGGCAAGGGCACGGCGAAGTAGGCCTGGGGGCGGCCGCCTCCGCCGCCCCGAGCCGCCATGCAGCTCGCCCGCGTCGTCGGCACCGTGGTTTCCACACGGAAGGACGAGCGCCTCCAAGGCGCGAAGCTGCTGGTCGTGCGCACCGTCGACCCTCACGGCAAGGACGAAGCCGCGTACATGGTCGCCGTGGACACCGTGGACGCCGGCGCGCGCGACAAGGTCCTCGTCGTCACCGGCTCGTCGGCGCGGATGGCCTCGGGCCTCAAGGACTGCCCGGTGGACGCCGCGATCGTGGGTGTCGTGGACACGGTGGACGTCAAGGAGTAGCCGTGCTCCTCGCGAAGGTCGTGGGCACGGTCGTGTGCACCCGCAAGGACACGGGCCTCCAGGGAACGAAGCTCCTCGTGATCCAGCCGATCAAGCCCGACCGCACGCCGGAAGGCAAGCCGCTCGTCGCCGTGGACTCGGTGGGGGCGGGCGCGGCCGAAGAGGTCTTCTACGTGCGCGGCCGCGAGGCGTCCTTCCCGTTCCTGCCCGCGGAGGTGCCGGCCGACGCGACGATCGTCGGAATCGTGGACCGTATCTCCGCTGGAGCCTGACGGTGCTGATCGGCCGCGTCGTCGGCAACGTGGTCGCGACGCGCAAGCACGAGAAGTTCGAAGGCAGCAAGCTGCTGCTCGTGCAGCCCCTCGATCTCGACGGCAAGGACCGCGGGACGGCGATCCTCGCCATCGACGGCGCCGACGCCGGGCCGGGCGACCGCGTGCTGCTCGTGCAGGAGGGCCGCGCCGCCCAGCTCGTCCTCGACAAGGGAACCGCCGCCGTGGACGCGGCCGTCGTCGGCGTGGTCGACGCCGTGGACCTCCAGGGCTAGAGTAGTCGCGTGGACGACGCCCGCATCAAGCAGCTCTCGGACGAGGTGATGGCCGAGCTGGGCCGCGCGGCTGCGCCTCCGGGGGAGCCGACGCCAGCCCCGGCGCGTCCGGCCCTCGCGGTGGTCAGCGTGACGATCGTCCACCCGAGCCACTCGATGCTCGACGTCCCGAGCGGCTCGACCGACGGCCGCTGCTGCCTCGATCCCGGTCGACCCTGCGTCCAGAGCGGCCAGTGCCGGACGCTGGGGCACTAAAGAGCAGCCTGAGAGGCGGCCCGCAGGGCGCCGGCGCGCTCCAAGGGTAGCAGAGCCCCACACGACTCTCACGCCTTCACCGTAGTCGTCGAGCCGCCCGTCGTTCGTCAGGAGGACGAGGGATTCGGCGCGGCTCTTGGCGACGAGCATGCGGTCGAAAGGATCCCTGTGTATCGGCGGAAGGCACGCGAGCTTTTCGCGTGGGCTCCTGACATCGCGAGCTCGGCGAAGAGCATCGGATTCGGATGACCGCGAAGAGGCCATATGCGCCGGCGTCTCCGGACGGCGACCTGTCCCGGCTCGAGGCGCCTACCGACCCACGTCGAAGGCGAGCTCCGTAGCCCAGGCGCGGTACGGATCCCGCGTGAGGCGCCAGCTCTCGAGGAGCCGGCCGCAGTCCTCCAGGAGCGGTCCCGCGTAGCGGCGCCGGCCGTCGATCTCCACCACGAGATCGCCATCGCCGGCGAAGAGCTCGCGGCGGAGCAGCAGCTTCAGGGCCAGCACGCGCTCCGTGCGAACGTGCACGAGGCCGTCCTTCCAGATCTCCGCGTCGACACGGGCCACGCCGTCCTTCTTGCGCACGATCTCGACCCAGTCGCGACGGGCGGGGTCGCGGGTCTCGAAGAGGACGCGGCGCGGGAAGGCCGGGCGCTCCTTGTCGGCGAAGAACGCCAACGTACGGCCGTCGTCGGTGCCCACGTTGAGGTCGTGACCTCGCCCCTTGAGGATGTCGAGCGTCACGGGGGCGTCGGCCGCGAGCCGGCGCAGGGCCTTCACCGTGTTCTCCGACGCGCGCTTGGGGATGACGCCATCGCGATCGCCGTGCACGAGCAGCGTCGGGAGGCGCGTCAGGTTCGCGAGGAGGAGCGTCCGCGCTCCCTCGAAGAACGGAGCGCCGGCGCTCATCAGCGGCGCGATGGCGGCGAAGCGGTCGGGCAGGAGCGTCGCGTAGAGCAAGGCACCCGTGCCGCCGTTGCTGAAGCCCGCGAGGAAGATGCGGCGTGGGTCGACGTTGAGCTCCGAGGACACCTCGTCGAGCAAGGGCGCAACGGCGCGCGTCGGCGCGTCGTCCCACCACATCTCGCCTCGAGCGTCCGGCATGAGCGCGAGCATCTCGGCCTCCGCGAGCGTGGCGCGAAGCCCCTGGGCCATCGGCACGGCACGGCCCGGCCCGCCCGCCAGCAGCACGAGGAGCGGGTAGGGACGATCGCCCCGATAGCTCTCGGGCACGTGGAGCAGGTAGGGACGGCCCGCGAAGGGCGCGGCGCGCATCGCGCGCAGCGTCGTCCCGGGCACCTGGGCGTCTGCCCGACGCAGGCGCACGCCCCGCTCCGCCCGATCCGGGACCGCGCAGTTCCACTCCGGCGCCGCGCCGCTTCCAAAGGCCTCGCGTACCACCGGCGCGAGGGCGGCGTCCTCCGGATCGGCGGGGCGCTCGGGCGCGTCGAAGCGGCGCGCGGCATTCGCGAGCCGGCCGTCGAAGGCTGCCTCTCCGCTCCGCCACGCCAGGAGTTCCGGCGGGGCGCGCTGCTCGGCCACCATGAGCGCCTGGAGCACCGCCTCGCGCGTGTCCACGCTCGCGAGCCAGGCGGCCGGGCTCTCGCCCCTCTGGCGGTCCACGCGGTCGAGGCGCAGGCGCTCCTCGACCCGCCTGTTCACCGGCGTGTCGTAGCCCGCGGACAACTCCAGCGACTCGAGGGCGCCGCCGCAGACGGAGTAGGCGAGGCGCAGCCTGCCTTCGGCGCCCGAGATCCGCACGCAGCCCGCATCGCTGGCCGCGCTCAGCGTGAGTCCGAACAGCTCCGGCTCGAGCCAGGAGGCGGCCGCACCGGGGGGAGGCAAGGGCGGGAGCTCGTGAACCTGGGGCAGCAATTCGCTCGTGCCTTCGCGCACGACCGAGTGGGGCAACAGGCGTTCGCCGCGCGCCGTGAAGCGGTTGGCCTCGGCGAACGCGCGGCCGCGCTTCTCCAGCTCGAGGGCGAAGTCCTTGCGCTCGGCCTCGGTCCGGTCGCGCCCCCCCTCGGAGTAGCGCACGAGCTCGCCGGGCTCGCGGTTCCGCTGGATGCCGACGAGGGCGCGGCCGTTGCGCACTTCGAGCAGCAGGACGTGGCTCGTCCACGCGAAGCGCGTGGTGGCGCTCGCCCCCGGGGACCGCACCTCGCGCTCGAGACTCTGCCGGAAGACCAGATGGTCGCCTGGCGCGAGGTCGTACTGCGCGGGGACGGCGGCTGACGCGGCCGCGAGCAGCGCGGCTACGGGCGGAACCGCCACTGCTTCGAGGCGGCGTCGTACACGTAATCGAACTTCTTCTCGAACGACTGCGTCGACGGCCCTTCGAGGGCATGGGTCGAGGAGTCGATGCGGAAGCGGATCGTCCCGGCGAACGGCTGGTCCGCGCTGCCCTTCTGCTCCCTCACCTCGACGGCCAGCACGTTCCAGGTGGCCTTCACGCCCAGGTCGGGCATCCGCTCGCCCTCGGCCTTCAGCTTCTGGGCCTCCTGCTGGAGGGCCGGGGTCACCGACTCGCGCGTGGCCTTCGGCTCGCCGAGCTTGCAGGAGACGGCGAGCAGCGCCAGGGCCGCGAGCCCGAGGCGTGTGCTCATGGGTCTGCGCATCCTAGCACGGCGGACCGGGGCGGGCCGCGCGGCGTGCTAGCATCCGTCTCGGCTTCATCCATGGCCCCCCGGACGGTGCTGCACGTGGACATGGACGCGTTCTACGCGGCGGTCGAGCAGCGCGACCGCCCCGAGCTCGCCGGCAAGCCGGTGATCGTGGGCGCCGATCCCAAAGGCGGGCGGGGGCGCGGCGTCGTCTCCACCGCCTCCTACGAAGCCCGCCGCTTCGGCGTCTTTTCGGCGATGCCGATCTCCGTGGCCTTCCGCCAGTGCCCGAAGGGCGTGTACCTGCCCGTGGACATGAAGAAGTACGCGGCGGTCTCGAAGCAGGTCATGGCGATCCTGCGCCGCTTCACGAGCGTGGTCGAGCCGGTCTCGATCGACGAGGCGTTCCTGGACGTGACCGGCAGCGCACGGGCCTTCGGCAGCGGCGAGCAGATCGCGCGCCGCCTCAAGCACGAGGTCCGCGCGGAGCTCAAGCTCACGGCCTCGGTCGGCGTCGCGACCTCGAAGCTCGTGGCCAAGATCGCCTCGGACCTGCGCAAGCCCGACGGCCTGGTCGTGGTGCCGCCGGGCGAGGAGGCCGCGTTCCTCGCGCCTCTGCCCGTGCGCCGGCTCTGGGGCGTGGGCCCGAAGCTCGAGGAGCAGCTCGCCAAGCTTGGGGTGCAGACGATCGGGGACCTCACGCGGCTCGAGGAGACGGCCGTGAAGCGGCGCCTCGGCACCCACGGCCACGACCTGCGACGCCTGGCCCGGGGTGAGGACGACCGCGAGGTGCTGGCCGAGGCCTCCGAGGCCAAGAGCCTCGGCCATGAGACGACCTTCGACGAAGACCAGAGCGATCTCGACGTGCTCCGCCGCACGCTGCTCTCGCTGGCCGACGGCGTCGCGGCGCGCCTCCGCCACCATGGCCTGCGCGGGCGCACCGTGACGTTGAAGTACCGCGACGCGAGCTACACCACGCGCTCGCGCAACGAGACGATCGGCACGCCCACCGACCGCGGGGACGCGCTGTTCGCCGTGGCCTGGCGCCTGTTCGAGGGCGTCCACGGCCGCAAGCCCGTGCGGTTGCTCGGCATTTACGCCTCCGGCTTCGGCGGGCGAGGCCAGCTCGACCTGTTCGCGCCGGAGCCCGCGCCGGGCGACCGGCTGCGCGACCGCGTGACCGAGCGTTTCGGGGAGGACGCGCTCACGCGCGCGAGCCTCCTGCGGCGGCCGCGGGAGAAGCACCCGTGAACGAGCGTCCCTGGCACCGCCACTACG
>DASSJI010000269.1:0-6922 GCA_035691285.1 Vicinamibacteria bacterium
CGCGCGGCACGCGCTCGAACAACCGCTCCACGTCCCGGCGGACGAGGCGGATCGCCTCGGGCTCGCGGCCGGCGGCCTCGGCCGCCACCTCTCGCTCGCACGCGGCGTGGAGCGCGGCCCGGTGCGGCTCGAGCGCGGCGAACGCGCGCCGCAGGGCGTCGCTCACGCCTTCGCTCCCCCGTGGAGCCACGCGATCCCGAGCGTCAGCCGCCGGGCCTCGAGGGCGCCGAAGCCGGCCCGAAGGAGGCGCGCCGCGAGCTCCTCGGGAGCGTCGAAGCGGCGCACGGAGTCCGGCAGGTAGCGATAGGCGCCCCGGTCGCCGCTCACGAGCCCGCCGACGAACGGCAGCACGCGGGCGAAGTAGAGGCGGTACAGGACGCCGAGGGCGCCCGACGGCATCCCGAACTCGAGGATCACGAGACGCCCGCCCGGCCGCAGGACCCGGGCCACCTCCCGCAGCGCCCCGTCCACGTCGCCCACGTTCCGGATGCCGAAGGCCACCATCGCTCCATCGAAGCTCGCGCTCCGGAACGGCAGGCGCTCCGCGTCGCCGCCGAGGAGAAAGCCGCGCAGAGGGTGAGAGCGCGCCCGCAACTTGTGGGCCGCGAGGCGCAGCATCTCGGTGGAAAGGTCGAGGCCGATCCCGCTGCAACCGGGGCCGCGCTCGAGCCACTCGATCATGAGGTCCGCCGTCCCGGTGCAGAGATCGAGGACGCGCCCGCTCCCGCCGAGCCCGAGGAGGTCGACGGCGCGGCGCCGCCAGCGCACGTCGATCCCGGCCGAGAGCAGGCGATTGAGCAGGTCGTAGCGCGGAGCGATCCGGTCGAACATCGAGCGGACCGCCCTCTTCTCGGGCGCGCCGGGGGTGGGCGTGGCGAGAGGCCCGGCCATCGCGGCTTCGCTCACGCGCGCATCACCGCGCGGATTATAGCGTCAGCCATCGCGCGGCCGCCGTCGTGCCGAGGTAGCCCAGGCTGACCCAGCCGTTGACCGCGAAGAAGGCCGCGTTCACGCGGGAGAGGTCGTCCGCGCTCACCAGGGAGTGCTCGTACGCCAGGAGCACGGCGACACCGGCGATCCCGAGCAGGTAGACGGGATGCAGGGGCGTCAGGAGGTACACGGCCGCGAGCAGCAGGACGCACGCAGCGTGAAGCGCCCGGGCGACTCCCAGGGCCCTGGCGACGCCCAGTCGCGCCGGCAGCGACTTGAGCCCTTCGCGGCGGTCGAACTCGAGGTCCTGGCACGCGTAGATCGTGTCGAAGCCGGCGACCCAGGCGACGACGGCCAACGCGAGCACGATCGGCACGAAGTCGAAGCGGCCGCGGATCGCGAGCCAGGCGCCCACCGGGGCGATGCCCAGGGCGATCCCGAGGACAACGTGGGACAGCGCCGTGAACCGCTTCGTGTACGAATAGCCGAACACGACGGCGAGGGCGACAGGGCTCAGGGCGAGGCACAGCGGGTTGAGCATCGCCGCGGCGAGGATGAGCGCCGCCGAGGAGAGGGCCACGAAGCCCCACACCTCGGCCCGCGCCAGCACGCCCCGGGGCAGCTCGCGGGCCGCCGTGCGGGGATTCCTGGCGTCGATGGCGTGGTCCGCCAGGCGGTTGAACCCCATCGCCGCGCTTCGGGCGCCGACCATGGCGACGACGATCCACAGGATCTGCGTCGGGCGCACGCCCCCGTCCGCGGCGAGCACGGCCGAGGCGAGCGCGAAGGGCAGGGCGAAGACCGAGTGGGAAAACTTGATCATGCGGCCGTAGGCGACGACCCGCGCCAGGCCGCTCACACGGCCCTCCGCAGCCGGGCGGCGCCGGAGAGCAGGAAGCGATGCGGCTCGTTGAGCGGGCCGGAGGCGGCCGCGAACGCGAGCGCCGCGCGGCGGCCCGGCGCCAGCCCGCCGAGGTCGGAGAGGCCCAGGGCCCGGGCGCCCCCCGTGGTCGCCATGCGCACGATCGTCGCCGGTGCCAGCTCGGGGAACTCGCGTGCCAGCGCCACGGCGTCGTCGAGGACCTCGAGGCTCGGAGTGGAAGCGAGGCTGTCCGTGCCGAGGGCGACGTTCACGCCGGCGGCGAGCAGGTCGGGAACCGGTGGCACCCCTTCGCCGATCGTCCGGTTGCTGCGCGGGCACGCGACCACGCTGACGCGCGCGGCGGCCAGCCTGCGCACGTCCGCCGCCTCGACCTCCGCACAGTGCGCGGCGACCAGACCGGCCTTCAGGGCGCCCAGCTCGGCGACGTATGCGACGGGGCTCTTCGCCGGAGGCACGAAGGGCACCTCGCCGACACGCCCCTCCAGGAACGCCCGCCACGGGCCGCGGCCGTCGCGCAGGAAGCGGACTTCGTCCGCGGACTCCGCGAGGTGCAGCGCTCGAGGGCCGCCGCGGGCGACGAGGCCCCGCATCAGGGCGGCGGAGACCGAGTGCGGCGCGTGCGCGGCGAGATGGACCGCCGTGCGGCCGGCCGGCAGCTCTCGCAGACGCCGGTCCGCGCGCTCCAGGACCTCCTCGGCGCGGGCCGGGTCCCAGCCGATCTGCTCGAAGAACACGACCGACTCGAACGGCGCCCCCTCGAGCAGGTCGAGGTGGTCGAGGGCGTTCGAGACGTCCGCCACGGCCGCCGTGCCGGCCTCCTCCAGCGCGGCGAGCGCCGCGGCGATCCCGGCGCGGGCCTCGCCCGGCGTCAGGCGGTCACGCGCGGCGACGAGGGCCTCGACCCAACGCGTGAAGCCCACGCCGGCCGGAACGCGCCCCGCGAGGGCGGAAAGCTCCAGGTGCGCGTGGGCGTTCACCGGGCCCGGCAGCAGCACTCCCGACCCGAGGTCGCGCTCCTGCCCTTTCGGCCGGAGGGGAGAGGCGGCCTCCCCCACCCACTGGATGCGTCCCGCCGCCACGGCCACGGCGCCGTCGCGGATCGGCGGCGCCACGATCGGAAGGACCCAGTCGGCCCGCAACACCAGCGTCTCCGCCACGGCGCGCCAGTATAAGTGCGGCGCGGTAGAATCCCGGCGTGCGCCAGGAAGTCACGCTTCCCGTCGTCTGGGCGGCCCTGCTGGCCTCGATGTTGGTCTTTCTCGGCGTGGCCCTGTTCCTCCGCCCGCGCCTCGAGCAGGCCGAGGGCCTCGGCGTCCTGACCTGGATGTCGCTCGCCTGGTGCGTGCTGTCCACGGTCACCGCCGTCCTGCTCCAGACCATGGCGGGCGAGGCCGAGGCGTCGAGGCGCCGGAGCCTGCGCATCGCGTCGTTCGCCATCCTCGAGTCCGGCGCGGTCTTCGCGGGAGTCGCCCATCTCCTCTCGACCCTCGACTACGGCATCTACGGGGCGTTCGTCCCGCTGGGCGCGATGCTGGCCCTCTTCCCGCGCTCCGGCTGAGCACCGCCCACCGGCTGCGCAAGCTGCCCTTGCACTGAGCGGCGTGCGCCTCCGCGCTCGCGGCAGCGGCGCGACTTGCTGCCCGTCCCGGCCTGGCGTCCGTCTTGCTAACCGCGCAAGGCATGAGGCGCACGTCGGCCGTCGCGGCCGCGACCTTCGCCCTGCTGGCTCTCGCCTGCGGGCCCGCCATCCTGGTGCCTCGTCTCCATCCGGTCGCCGAGACCCCGCGGCTCGCGCCGAGCGCCCGCGGGTTGAAGGTCCACATGGTCTCCGGCGAGCTTTACGTGTTCGACACGTGGACGCTGGATCCCGAGGGGAAGGTCCTGGACGGGCACGGAGACCGCTTCTCGGCCGGCCGCGAGCAGCGGGGGTCCGGCGAATACTCGCTGCCCGTGGACGCGATCGCGCTCCTGGAGACGAACGACCGCGAGGTCGCGGGGTCGCTCGGGCTCGCGGGTCTCGGGGCCCTCACGGTCTTCTGGGGCGGCGCGAGCGTCTACTGCGCAGCCAATCCCAAGTCCTGCTTCGGCTCGTGCCCGACCTTCTACCTGGAGGACGATCCGGGTCGCCCGCGGGCCGAGGGCTTCTCGTCCAGCATCGCTCGCGTGCTCGAGGCCCGGGACGTCGACGCCCTTCCGGATGCGCGCCCGCGCGGAGACCGTCTGGTCGTCTGGATGCGGAACGAGGCGCTCGAGACCCACGCGGTGCGCCGCGTCCGGCTCCTCGCAGCTCCGAAGCCGGCCGGCACGCGCGTCTTCGCCGGCGCCGACGGACGCTTCCATCCTGCCTCGCGGCTGCACCCGCCCCTGGCCTGCGGCGGTCCGGAAGGCGACTGCCTGGCCGCCGTGACGCGGGACGACGGCCTGGAGCGGAGGAGCGCCGCCGACGCCGAGGACCTCGCGACCCGCGAGGACCTCGAGCTCCGCTTCGACCGGCCCACGGGTCCGTCGGGTCTCGTGATCGCCGCGCGCCAGAGCCTGCTCACGACCTTCCTCTTCTACCAGACCCTCGCCTACCTGGGCGCGAACGCCGGCGACTGGCTGGCCAGCGTCGAGCGCGGCACTCGCGAAGACGCGCGCAGCCTCATGGGGATGGAGCGCCTGCTGGGCGGCATCGAGATCGCGGTAGCGGAAGAGGGCGGCTGGCACACGCTCGGGACCTTCGCGGAGGCCGGGCCGATCGCCGGGGACGTGGCGGTGTTTCCCCTGGAGCCGTCGAGGGGCCGCGCGCCGCTGCGCGTCCGGCTGCGCTCCGCGAAGGGTCACTGGCGAATCGGCTGGGCGGCGCTCGCGGAGCTCCGGCCCCCGGTCGAGGCGCAGGTCGTCCCGCTCGATTCGGTGCAGCGCGACGGCCGGGTCGATGCGGCGGGGCTCGCGCGCCTCCGCGAGGGTCGTCGGCACCTGGTGACGCAGCCGGGTGACGCCTATCGCCTTTCCTTCCGCGTGCCCGTCGCACCTGCCGAGCTGTTCCTCGAGAGCGAGGGCTACTACTACGAGTGGATGCGGCGTGAGTGGCTCGCCGAGGAGGACCCCGCGATGGCCGCCCTCGTCGTGGCACGCCCCGACGAGGCGCTGCGGCGCCTCGCCGGGCCGTTCAAGGCCGCCGAGGCCGGCGCGGAGCAGGCCTTCTGGGCGAGCCGCTTCCGGAGGTGAAGCGATGCGGGTCCGGTTCAGGAGGGTGCTGGCGGTCGTGCTGACCTGGAGCCCCGTCGGCTGCGCCACGACAGGCCCGATGGTCCCTGTCGTCGGGCGGCACGTCGACGTGCGGCCGGTCTCGGGCCAAGGGAAGGACGCCGCCGAGGGCGAGCTCCTCGCCGTCGAGCCCGAGCGGCTCCTGGTCATGGAGCCGAAAGGAATCCGCGCGCTGCCGCTGGCCGGCGTCGAGCAGGTCCGCGTCAAGCGTCACGACTGGGGCGGCAAGCGGGCATGGACCTGGACGGTGCTCGGCGCGCTGGCCACCGGAGGCGCCCTGACGGCGAGCTGCGCGTCGGTCGAGGACAACGAGAGCTGCGGTCGCGTCGGGCTGGGCGTCGGCCTCACGTGGCTCCTGCTCGGCGGCCTCTCGGCCATGTCCCTCGAGAAGTCGAGCGTCGAGCGCGTGCGCGGGCCGAACTGGCGCGAGCTGGCGCCCTACGCGCGCTTCCCACAGGGTTTTCCCGCGGAGGTTGACCCGAAGGCGCTGGAGCCCGGCGCTCGCTAGCCCGCGAGGGACGTGGCTTCGGCGTGCCGCGCGGGCAGCGCCGGCACGGCGTGGCTCCAGCAGAACGGATCGCCGACGATCTGGTAGTGCATCGTGCGGCGCTTCGGGACGAAGCCGGCGTCCTGGATGTTGCGGGCGATCTCGGCCTCGGTCAGGCGGAAGTGCGCCCCGGCGGCCGACACGACGTTCTCCTCGATCATCAGGCTTCCGAAGTCGTTGGCGCCGAAACGCAGCGACACCTGGCCGATCTTCCCGCCCTGGGTCACCCAGGACGCCTGCACGTTCGGGAAGTTGTCGAGCATCACTCGGGCGACGGCCAGCGTCCTGAGGTACTCGAAGGAGCTCAGCTCCTCCCCAGCCATGGCGGTGTTCTCGGGCTGGAAGGTCCAGGCGATGAAGGCGGTGAAGCCGCCGGTGCTGTCCTGCAGGCCGCGCAGATGGAGCAGATGGTCGATGCGCTCCTCGAGGGTTTCCACATGGCCGAACATCATCGTGGCGGTGGTCCGCATGCCGAGCCGATGGGCCGCCTCCATGACGTCGAGCCAGTCCTTCGTCGTGCCCTTCGCGATCCCGATGATGGCGCGCACGCGGTCCGACAGGATCTCCGCGCCGCCGCCCGGGATCGAATCGAGCCCGGCCGCCATCAGACGGCGCAGGGTCGTCTCCAGATCGAGCGCAGACACCCGGCAGACGTGGTTCACCTCGGCCGGCGAGAGGCCGTGGATCCACACCTCGGGATAGGTCGTCTTGATCCAGCGGAACAGGCCCTCGTAGTACTCGATCCCCAGGTCCGGGTGCAGCCCGCCCTGGAGCAGGAGCTGGCGTCCGCCGAGCGCCATCGTCTCCTCGATCTTCTGCGCCAGCTCCTGCTTCGAGAGCAGGTAGCCCTCCCGCGAGGGCAGGTCGCGGTAGAACGCACAGAAGGCGCACTGGGCCGTGCAGACGTTCGTGTAGTTGATGTTGCGGTCGATGATGTACGTGACGATCCGCTCGGGGTGCAGGCGCTCGCGGACCGCGTCGGCGAGCTGCCCCAGCTCGAGCAGCTCCCCCTCGCGCAGCAGCGCCACGCCCTCGTCGCGGGAAAGGCGCTCGCCGGCCAGGACCTTGCGCTCGATCGTCTCAGGGATCGCCATGGAATCGCAGCTCCGGGCGTCTCGGGATCAGTCCCAGCGCGTGCGCCCTCCGGTAGAACTCGCGCAGGCCGGCCTGCTCCGCCTCGCCGAAGTCGTACACGATGCACCGGCGCAGGTACGCCTCGTTGTCCGCGGCATGGCCGGCGCCGCAGCCATTATAGGACGACGCGATCTCGGCCAGATGCTCGCGCCCGCTCCGGAGCGCGCGCTGCAGGCGCT
>DASSJI010000270.1:0-3730 GCA_035691285.1 Vicinamibacteria bacterium
TCGTCGCCCGACGCGACGAGGTCCAGATCGCCATCGCCGTCGAGGTCTCCGGCCACGTATCCGGCCGGGCCGGAGATATCCGGGATGCCGCTGAAGATGGGCGTCACCCCCCAGCGTGCGTCGTCGTTCGTGATCGTGCCGACGCCCGACGGGTCGCTGATCACGGCATTGTCGGGGGATGAGAGGTTGACCGTGAAGGTCTCGTTAGGCTCGATCACCTCGTCGTCCAGGATGATCACGGTGATTGGCCGGCTTGTCTGGCCCGCCGCGAAGGTCAAGGTCCCGGACGCGGCCTGATAGTCGCTGTCCACCACCGCCGTGCCATCCTGGGTCGCAAAGGACACGGTGACCGTCTGAGCTGGAGCCGGCGATGCCGTCATCGTGAAGGTCGCCGTCCCGGCATCTTCGAGGACGCTGACGTCGTTGATGGACAGCGTGGGCGGCGGACCGTCGTCGTTGACGATCGTGCCCACGGCCAGCCCGTCGTTGAGCGTCGCGCCGGACGGCGGGCCCAGGTTGACGAGGAACGTCTCGTTGGGCTCGCCGGCGCCGTCCCTGTTCACGAAGACCGACGCGGGCCGGCTGATCTGCCCTGCGGGGATCGACACGGTTCCCGCGGCGATGGCCGTGTAGTCGCCGGGTGCGTGCGCCGAGCCGTCGCTCGTCGAGAAGGGGACCGTGACGCTGCGCCCCGAGGGCGTCGACAACATCACGCTGAAGTCAAACCGTGTCGTGCCGCTCGCGGGCGGCGGCGTGCCTTCGCTCAAGCCCAGGTCCATGATCGAGACCGCTGGCATCGGGTCGTTGTCTGTGATCGTTCCGACGCCTTGGCCGTCGCCGATGCTTGCGAACTTCGGCGAGGAGAGATTCACGAAGAACGTCTCGGTGTTCTCGTTCAGCGCGTCGTTGATCACCTGGACCGTGACCTGCCGTAGCGCCTGTCCGGGAGGGAAGCTGAGCGTCCCGCTGATCGTCTGGTAATCGACGTTGGCAAGCGCCGTCCCCGCCGCCGTGGCGAAGTTCACGGTCACCGTCTTCGTCGGGTTGGCCGGGTTGAGCACGACGTTGAAGACGGCGCTGGTCGTCCCGCCGGTGCCTTCCGTGACCGTCACGTCGCTGATGAACAACGCCTGGCTGCTAGCGAGCACAGGAAGCAGCGTGATCGCAGCACTGAACGCGAGCAGACGTATCTTCATGATGCGACCTCGGTTCTTCGATTCGCGGGACCGATCACCAAGAGGCGAAGGGGCGTGAGACGCGGACGAGCTACGCGTAGGCTCCAAGCGCTCCGTGGCGCCAGGCACCACGATGTCTCCTCGTTGGAGGGAGGAATGGCGGCCCGATTAGGACATGGGCAGCGGAGACGGAGTCAATTGGACCAAAGATTAGCCCCTAGGCCGTTGGTCGTACGACCGTCCGGGGAGTAGCTAGCGCGTGTCGCCGGGCGTGTCGGCGGCCAGGTGGTGGTAATGCGCCGCGAGCTCCGCCCGTCCACGGACGCCCAGGCGCTCGAAGACGCGGCTCAGGTGGGCCTTGACCGTCCCCTCGCTGATGTCGAGTCGGGCGGCGATGTCCTTGTTCGTCAGGCCCGTCGCCGCGTAGCGCGCGACCTGTCGCTCGCGCGGGCTCAAGGCCGCAAGGGCGGACTCGGCAGGCCTCGTCGTCTCCCGCAGGCTGGCGAGCTCATCGAGCCCGTGCGCGATCGTCGCGCTGCCCGCCCACACCTGCCCTTCGTGGACCACGCGGATGGCCTTCAGGAGGTCCATCGAGCTGGAGGCCCGGCCCAGCAGGCCGCGCACGCCGGCTTCGAGGGCCTGCAGGGCCCGTCCGCCGTCGGACTCGATGCCGACGAGGATCGGGCGCGGCCGGCAGCCTCGGCGATGCACCGCGGCGCACAACGCGAGGGCGCCCTCCATCCGAGCGTCCGCTACCAGTATGTCCGGGTGCCCGCGGGCCGGAGCGGCCGAGGTCGGCTCGGGCCTCCAGCCGGGTAGCAGCGTGATCCCTTCCTGTCCCGCCAGGATGCGGGCCAAGCCCTCGGCGAAGAGCTGCGTGTCGCTGGCGATCGCGACACGGATCTGTGCCATGAACCTCCGACGACGGAGGGAACGGGACTCTGAGGAACTGGAGCGGTGGGAGTCTAGCTGCCGATCCCAGGGCTGGTCAAGGTACAGCCCTGGCGTGGCCCATCAGCTCGCCGGCACCACCTTCAAGACGCGGCCGTCGTGGTCGACGATGTGAAGCTCGCCATCCGCGTCGATCCCGAAGGCGCTGATCGAGCCCACGCCGCGGGAGAGCGAGGAGGACCAGTCCCGCTGCTCCGTGGCGAGGCCGTTCTGGAGCCGGAAGGAGCGGATCATGCTCGTGCAGACGTCACCGTAGAAGTAGGTGCCCTGGTAGCCCGGCATGCGGCAGCCCCGGTAGACGTAGCCGCCGGCGACGGCGCAGCCCAGGCCGTGGTCGTACTCGACCGTGGGCGGCGTGAGGCCCGCGGTGCCGCAGTTGAACGTGGGGTTGAAGCACAGCGTGCCCTCGGTGATGCGCCAGCCGTAGTTCTCGCCGCCGCCCCGCGCCGCGAGGCCCACGTCGATCTCCTCGCGACGGTTCTGGCCCACGTCGCCGATGTACAGGTCGCCGGTCGCCCGGTCGAAGGAGATCCGCCACGGATTGCGCAGCCCGAGCGCCCAGACCTCCCTGGCCACGCCGGGCTGGTTCGCGAAGGGGTTGTCCGCGGGCAGCCCGTAGGGCGAGCCGGCGTCCACCTCGATCCGCAGGATCTTGCCGAGGCGCGTGAACAGGTTCTGGCCGTTGTTGAACGGGTCGCCGGCGGAGCCGCCGTCCCCGAGGGCGACGTAGAGGCGCCCGTCGTTGCCGAAGGCGAGGCCGCCGCCGTTGTGGTTCGGGAACGGCTGCTCCTGGGCGATCAGCACGCGCTCGCTCGAGACGTCCGCCGCGTCGGCGCTGGCGCTCCGCCGATACTCGGCGACGCGCGTGTCCCCCGCGCGGTTCGTGTAGTTGACGAAGAAGCGGCCGTTGTCTGCGTAGCGCGGGTGGAACGCCAGGCCCAGCAGGCCGCGCTCCTCGCCCGAGCCCACGCGGTCGCGAATGTCGAGGAAGGCGGCGCCCTGGAGAACGCCGTCGCGGATCAGACGGATGCGTCCCGCCTGCTCCAGGACGAACAGCCGGGAGCGGTCGCCCGGCGCGCTCTGGAGGTCGGTGGGCGCCTCCAGCCCGCCCGCGAGGATCTGCGTGGCGAGGGGCGGCTGGCCCTGGACGGGGGCGCCCCCGCCGCAGCCGTCGGGACTGGGAGAGGGCGAGGGCGTCGCGGTCGGATCGCCGCATCCAGGCAGGAAGGCGGCCGCGACGAGCGCCGCCGCGCCGATCAGGCGCGGCCGATGGCCTTGGCGAGGATCCACAGCGGCCCCACGAGAAGGTGCGTCAGGTTCTGGAAGAAGGCCGGCGACTTCTTCTCGTAGACGTAGTGGCCGACGAACTGCAGGATCCAGCCCAGCACGAAGAGGCCTGCGGCAGTGAGCACGGGGACGTGTCGGCCGGCCGCGACGAACGCCGCCGAGACCAGCAGCATCAGAAGCGCCAGGGCCGAGTCGAGAGTGAGGTAGTAGATCGTGACGGCGGCGAGGAGGACCTCGGCCGCCGTCAGCGCGAAGCCGCCGACCGGGGCGACGCTCACGTGGGCGAGCATCGCGAGGAGCGCGAAGACGATCAGCGG
>DASSJI010000271.1:0-5920 GCA_035691285.1 Vicinamibacteria bacterium
CCGGTACGCCTCGGGCATCACGCTCTCGAGCTCGGCGATGGGCCGCGGCGTCCGGATGCCCGCGACGACGTCCTCCCCCTGGGCGTTCTGCAGGAACTCCCCGTAGAACTCCCTGGCGCCCGTCGCGGGGTTGCGGGTGAAGCCCACGCCGGTCGCCGAGGTCTCGCCCATGTTCCCGAACACCATGGTCTGGACGTTCACGGCGGTGCCGAGGTCGTGGGGGATGTCGTTGAGGCGGCGATACGTGATCGCGCGCGGGTTGTTCCACGACTCGAACACGGCGTCCCGCGCGCCCTTGAGCTGCTCCCTGGGATCCTGCGGGAACGGCCGGCCCCGCTCGGCCTTCACCACGCCCTTGAAGCGCTCGATTACCTCGTCCAGGGCGGCCTCGCCGAGCTCCACGTCGGCGGCCGCCTTGTGCTTCCGCTTGATCGCCGAGAGCTCGTGCTCGAAGCGGTCCTTGTCGATGCCGAGCACGACGTTCCCGTACATCTGGATGAAGCGGCGATAGCTGTCCCTGGCGAAGCGGCCGTTGCCGGTCTTGGACTCGAGCCCGTGCACGGACGCGTCGTTGAGGCCGAGGTTCAGGATCGTGTCCATCATCCCGGGCATCGAGAACTTCGCGCCGCTGCGCACCGACACGAGCAGGGGATCCCGGGCGTCGCCGAGGCTCTTCCCCATCAGGCCCTGGAGGCGTTCGAGGTTCAGCTCGATCTCCGCCTCGATCGCAGGCGTCAGCGACCCGCCCCGCTCCTGGTACAGGATGCAGGCGCGGGTCGAGATCGTGAAGCCAGGAGGCACCGGCAGGCCGGCGTTCGTCATCTCGGCGAGGCCCGCGCCCTTGCCGCCGAGGATGTCCTTCATGTCCTTGTGGCCGTCGGCCTTGCCGCCGCCGAAGAAGAAGACGTGCTGACTCACGCTTGCCCTCCCAGTTTCGAGATGTCGGCGATCCGATAGAAGAGCGACAACGTGCGGGCCAGGAGGCCGAGGCGGTTCTCCCTGAGGCGCGGGTCCTCCGCCATGACCAGCACGTCGTCGAAGAAGCGGTCGACGGGAGCGCGCAGCGAGGCGAGCGCCCTGAGCCGCGCCTCGTAGCCGCCGTCGCGGCCGCCGAGCGCCGCCACGGCCCGGTCCAGCAGCCGCTCCGCTTCCTCCTGGAAGAGCGCGGCGTCGGGCCGGCCAGCCCGCATCTCCCCGAGGATGTTGCGCGCGCGCTTGAACGCCACGGCCAGGTGCTCGAAGTCCTCCCGAGCCTCCTGCCGGACGCGGTGCAGCGCCCTGAGGCGCACCCAGGCCTCGTGGGGATCCTCGAGGGCGTCGGGCTCCCGGGCGCCGAGGACCGCTTCGACCTCGTCCGCGGGATAGCCCCGTGTCACGAGCACGTAGCGCAGGCGGTCGAGCAGGAAGCTCTCCAGCTCCGGGCCGACCTCCGCCGCCTTCCGCGGCACGCTGGCTCCGTACCCCGCCACGGCCGCAGCCACCAGCCGGCGAAGGTTGGGCCGCTCCTCGCCCTGCGCGGCGCTCCAGAAATCGAGGAGCACCCGGACGACCCCCTGGGCGGCGCGGCGCAGGCCGTAGGGGTCGCTGCTGCCCGTCGGCATCAGCCCGATGCCGAAGTAGCCGGCCAGGGTGTCGAGCTTGTCTGCCAGGGAGACGGCGCCGAACACCGTCGCGTCCGCGCCGGCGAGGGCGTTCAGCGGCGCGCTCCCCTCCTCGATCGAGACCGGGTGGTAGTGCCATTGGACGGCGCTCGCGACGCCCTCCCAGCCCAGGCCCTGCGCCCGCAGGTAGATCCCGCCCATCACGCCCTGGAGCTCCGGGAACTCCCGCACCATGAGCGTAGTGAGGTCGGCCTTCGCCAGGAGCGCCGCCTGGCGCGCCGCCTCGTGCTCGGGCTTCGTGAGGAGGCCCATCTCGGCGCCCATGGCGTCCACGAGCCGCGTCATCCGCTCGGCCTTCTCCCGGTAGCTCCCGAGCTTCTGGTGGAAGGCGACGCCGGAGAGGTCCTCGACCCGGTCGGTCAGGGGCCGCTTGAGGTCCTCCTCGAAGAAGAAGCGGCCGTCCCGAAGGCGGGCCACGACCACGCGCTCCATGCCGCGCACGATCCCCTCGGCGCTTCCACCGTCGCCGTTGATGACGGCGGCGAAGCGCGTGACCGCGCCCCCCGACGCCACGGGCAGGTACTTCTGATGATGGACGAGGACCGTCTCCAGCACCTCGCGCGGCAGCGTCCGGAACTCGCCGGGAACGCTGCCGAGGACGACCGCCGGGTGCTCGACGAGGTCGCGCCACTCCTGGAGCAGGCCGCGGTCGTCGCCGACGCGGCCGCCCTGGGCGGCGAGGCCCTCGCGGATGCGCGCGGCGCGCTCCTCCGGGTCGAGGAGGACGAAGCGCTCGCGCAGCCTGTCGCGCAGCTCCGCGAACGACGCCACCGGCACCGGCTTGCCCGCCTCCCCACGGGGCAGGAAGCGGTGGCCGAACGTGTTTCGTCCGCTCTCCACGACGGGCGCGCCCTTCTTCCCGGCGTCCAGCGAGTAGACCGTGAACGGCACCACCTCACCGTCCAGCAGCGCGACGAGCCAGCGGATCGGCCGCCCGAACGGGAAGGCGCCCTTGCCGTCCTCGAGCCAGGCGTCCCAGCTCATGCGCTTCGGGAAGGCGAGGGCGCGGAGGGTCTGGGCGATCAGGCCGGGAAGCACCTCCCAAGCGGGACGGCCTTCGAGGCGCCGGACATGGGCGAGGTAGAGGGCCTCGCCGGCGTTCGGCTTCGGCAGGGCCAGGAGCTCCTCGGGCGCACGCCCGACCTTCTTCGCGAAGCCCTTCGCCGCGCTCGTCCACGCGCCGCCTTCGTCCCTGGCGGCGCTCTGGGGCGGACCGAAGACCGTCTCCTCGCGGTCCTCCTGGCGCGCGGGCACCTCGGCCACCAGCACGAGGCGCCGCGGGGTCCAGAAGCTGCGGACCTCGGCGGCGCCAAGCGGCTCCCTGGCGGCGAGCTCGGCGAAGCGCCCGCGAAGCTGCTCCCCGAGGCCAGGCAGCCAGGGCGCCGGGATCTCCTCGCAGCCGACCTCGAGCAGGAACTCAGCCACGGGCGGCCTCGCCCTCGGCCCTGGGCGGCGCCACGTATGCCGCCGCGATCGCGCACGCCAGCTTGCGGATGCCGAGGATCATCCCGGCGCGCTGGCTGACGGAGATCGCGCCGCGGGCGTCGAGGATGTTGAACGCATGCGAGCTCTTCAGGCACCAGTCGTACGCGGCGAGCATCGCGCGCCCGCCCGGCGCCTCCAGGGTGCGCCAGCCCTCCTTGAGGTACTTGTCGAACAGCTCGCGGAACAGCTCCACGTCCGCCAGCTCGAACGAGTAGCGCGAGAGCTGGTACTCCTCCTCGTGCCGAACGTCGCGGTACAGGCGATCGCGCGACCAGCGCACCTTGTACACGTCGTCCACGTCCTGAAGGTACATGGCGATCCGCTCGAGGCCGTAGGTGATCTCCGCCGAGATCGGCTGCAGGTCGATCCCGCCCGCCTGCTGGAAGTACGTGAACTGGGTGATCTCCAGGCCGTCGAGCAGCACCTGCCAGCCGATTCCCCACGCGCCGAGGGTCGGAGACTCCCAGTTGTCCTCCTCGAAGCGCACGTCGTGGGCCGCCGGGTCGATGCCGAGGGCCACCAGGCTCCCCAGGTACACGTCCTGGACGGCGGCCGGCGCGGGCTTCAGGACGACCTGGAACTGCTCGTGCTTGTACAGCCGGTTCGGGTTCTCGCCGTAGCGGCCGTCGGCAGGCCGCCGCGACGGCTGGCAGTAGGCGACGCGCCAGGGCTTCGGGCCCAGCACGCGGAGGAACGTCTCCGGGTGCATGGTGCCGGCGCCCACCTCGGCGTCCCACGGCTGATGGATGAGACAGCCCCGCTCGGACCAGTAGCGCTCCAGCGCGAACAGGATCTCCTGGAGCGTCACGAAGCGGTCCTCCGGACGTCCTGGAGGACGCGCACCGAGCGGAGGTCGCGCTCCAGGTGCCGGCGGATCAGGTCTTGATGGAAGCCCTCGAGCGCCAGGCACTCCGGGGATGGCGCCTCCACGCCCGCCGGAGGGGTCGCGAAGGTCCGCTCGAGGAAGGCTCTCGCCTCGCGTCCGAGGATCGGGCCGGTGGCCGGGCCGCAGTCCCCGCAGACGAAGCCGTGTGCCGCCTCGTGGTAGAGGAGCGTCCCCTTGGGGAGCGCGCGCCCGCAGCCCGCGCAGCGGTCGAGGGGCGGGTAGATCCCGTGGAGCCGGAGCAGCCAGGCCTCGAGATAACGCGTCAGCGCCACGACGTCCTTCCCCTCCTCGGCGGCCCGCACCACGGCGGTCGCGAGCCGGTAGACGGCGTCCTCCGCCTCGCCCTCCTGGGCGAAGGCGTCGATCAGCTCGACGAAGTACGACAGCGCGAGCGCGCACTCGAGGCCCCGTCCACCGGCCGGGAACGCCGAGCGCAGCAGCTCGCACCCTCCCAGCCTCAGCAGCTCCGCGCCCTGCCGCCCGTAGAGCGACACGCGAACCTCGCTCAACGGCTCGAGGGCCGACTGGTACCGGCTCCGGCCGCTGCGCGCGCCCTTCGCCACCGCCCGCACCTTTCCGCGCTCCCGGGTCAGCAGCACGACCACCTTGCTCGACTCGCCCAGCTTGTACGAGCGAAGGACCAGGGCGTCCGAGGCGACCATGGGCATCTTTCGGGAGAGACGGCGTGCTTCGCGGACCGCGTAAGTTAGCACGAGGCGGCCGCGGACGCCACGCGGCCGCCGTTCCGCGTCCCTGGATTCAAGAAGGCGCGCGAGACCCGGATCGAGTGAGACGGCGCGGCGCCTCTCGTGTTAGCTTCGGAGGGTGAAGCTCGCGCTCCGCGCCCTTCTCATCGTCGCCGCGGGAACCGGTCTCGGCCTGTCCTGGAATCAGCTCTCGGGCCGCGGCTTCGCCCTCGACCGGAACGTGCTCGTGAAGGACGGCGACCAGATCGTCGAGGCCGCCGCGGCGCGACAGCGCCTCGAAAAGGGCGCCCTGTTCCTCGATGCCCGGCCGGTCGAGTTCTACGAGATGGCGCACATCCCCGGCGCGCTGCCGCTGCCCGAGGAGGAGTTCGACGGCGCGTTCGCCAGGCTCGAGCCCCGGCTGCGCGAGAGCCTCGAGGTGATCGTCTACTGCGCGGGCTTCGGCTGCGAGGCCAGCCACATCGTCGCCCGCAAGCTCAAGGAGCGCGGGATCCCCGCGGCGATCCTCCACGAGGGCTGGCCCGCCTGGGAGGACGCCGGCTACCCGGTCCGAGCGGGCCGCGCGCCTTGAGCTTCCTCGACCGGAGGCCGGTCCAGTGGGCCCTCGGTCTGCTGCTCGGCGCGGTCTTCATCTATGCGAGCTGGGACAAGATCCTCAACCCGTCCGAGTTCGCCCGCATCGTCTACCACTACCAGCTCATCGGGCCGAGCCGGAGCCTCGGCCCGCTGCCGGCGAACCTCCTCGCCGTCACCCTGCCCTGGATCGAGCTGGTCGTGGGCCTGCTGCTCGCGACCGGCCTGTGGCGGCGCGAGGCCGCAGCGGTCGCGGCCGTGATGCTGCTGGTGTTCGTCGCGGCCGTGGGCGCGGCCCTCGCCCGCGGCATCGATCTCGAGAACTGCGGCTGCTTCACCGTGACCGGAACGGGCCGTGCGGCCGGCCTCAGGCTGATCGCAGGCGATCTCCTGCTGCTCGGCGCGGCGGCGGCACTCGCCGCGCCGCGACGTCGCCCGTTGACAAGCGCTGGACCCGCCGCATAGCATCGCCGCCCCATGGCACGAGCGGCGTTCCGAGGCTCGCTCCCGCTGCTGGCCGTCCTTCTCCTCGTGGGCTGCGAGCAGCCGCCGACCCGCGAGATGACCGCGGCCGAGACCGCCCTTGCTGACGCGCGGAAGGCGGGAGC
>DASSJI010000272.1:0-5259 GCA_035691285.1 Vicinamibacteria bacterium
GGGCTCCGCGGCAGCTCACTCGCCGTCACCCACAGCGGCTCTTGAACGTCCTTGCGCTGGCCCATTGACATGCACCAACCTTACGCCATGCACCTGTCAGGCAAGGCCCGCGCGAAGACCACTTTCACCACGGGCTGCTAGGGCAGGTCGGAGGAATCGGTCGAGGTGCGCCATGGACGACGCCCTGCTCGCCAGGATCGACGCGACGGTCGCGGACGGTGACGCCGAGGGGTCGAGCGCCCTGGCGCGCCAGGCGCTCCAGGCCGGCGAGGATCCCCTCCGCGTCCTCGAGGACGGTTTCACGGCCGCCCTGCGCCGGGTCGGCGAGCGCTGGGAGGCGGGCGATCTGTACCTGCCGGAGATGATCCTGGCGGCGGAGGCGATGAAGGCCGCCCTCGCCGTCCTGCAGCCGGAGATCCAGCGCCGCGGCGGCGCTCCGGCTGCGCCGCGCTGCTGCGTGCTCGGGACGGTCAAGGGCGACATCCACGACATCGGCAAGAGCATCGTGGGCTCGATGCTCGAGGCAGCGGGCTTCCGCGTCGTGGACCTGGGCACGGACGTGCCGGCCGACCGCTTCGTGGCGGCCGTCCGCGAGGAGCGGGCGGGCTTCGTCGGCCTGTCGGCGCTCCTGACCACGACGATGCCGGAGATGCGGACGGTCGTGGACGCGCTCGCCGCAGCGGGGCTGCGCTCGGCCGTGCGCGTGGTCATCGGAGGCGCCCCCGTGACGTCGGAGTATGCGCAGGAGATCGGGGCCGACGGCTTCGCCCGGGACGGGCTCACGGCGATGCGGCTGTTCCAGGCGCTGGCGGCGCCCGGCGAAGAGGAGCCATGTCCTTCGAGGCCCTGAGCGCTGAGGAGCGCGCGCGCATCCACGCGGCCGCCCTCGCGCTCCTGGAGGAGACGGGCGTGAAGGCGCCGCCGGCGCTGGGTCGGCGCCTGGCGGAGGCCGGAGCCGGGGAGATGGCAGGCGATCGCCTCAGGCTCGCGCCGGCGGGCGTGGCCCGAGCCCTCCAGGCGGCCCCCCGCAGCGTGCGCCTCGGGGCCAGGGACGCTGCCCGGGAGGTGCTCCTCGACGGCCGACGCACCTGGGCGGCCACCGACGGCTGCGCGGCGAAGGTCCGGGATCTCGATGCGGAGAGCCCGCGGCCCTCGACGCTTGCCGACGTCGCCCGAAGCGCGCGCCTGGCGGACGCGCTGCCGGAGTTCGACGTCTACTGGAGCATGGTGAGCGCCCAGGACGTGCCCCGCGAGCGGCGCGTGGCAGCCGGGTACCTCACTGCCCTCCGGAACACCGCCAAGCACGTGCAGATGATCGACGTCGCGCGCTCCCTCGAGGCGGAGCAGGTCGCGAGCATGGCGCGCGTCCTGACCGACGCGGGCGTCGTGGAGGGGCCGGCCGTCTCGGCGCTCGTCAGCGTGGTGTCTCCGCTGCGCCTCGATCCCGACGGCACCGAGGCAGCCCTCGTCCTCGCGGGGGCCGGGCTGCCGGTGGTGTGCTGCAGCATGACGATTGCCGGGGTGACGGCTCCGGCGACGCCCGCCGGGAACGTGCTCCAGGCGCACGCCGAGAGCCTCGCCCTGATCACGGTGCTCCAGACCGTGCACCCGGGCGCTCCTGTCATCTACTGCTCCTTCGCGTCGTACGCCGATCCCCGCACGGGGGCGACCAACTACGACGACCCGCGCGCGCCCTGGACCGCGGCGGCCGTCGCGGAGCTCGGCCGGGGCCTCGGCGTGCCGTGCTTCTCGAGCGGCGGGCTCCTGTCGCTCCTGGCCGGGCCCGACCTGGTCAGCGGCGGCGGGCTCGTCGAGACCTCGACCGTGCTGGCGTACGAGCAGATGGTCCTCGATGCGGCGTCGCTGCGCGAGTGCCGGCAGGCCGCCCTGCGGCCGGCGCTCGACGACGACGCGCTGGCCGTCGACGTGATTCGTGACGCGGCGCCCGGCGGCCACTTCCTCACCCGGCCCCACACCCTGAAGCACATGAAGTCCCTCGGCCTGCGCCGGATCGGGGCCGACGACCGCGGGCGCGCCGCCCAGGAAGCGCGCCGCCTGCTCGCGTCCCACGAGGTCCCGCCGCTCCCGGCGCGGGTCGACGCGGCGCTCGCCGAGCTGGCCGAGCAGCCGCCGCGAGAGGCCCAGGCGTGAAGCCGCGCGTGGTGGAGCGGGCGCCGTTCCGCCTCGAGACGCGCGAGGTCTGGCGCCTGCTGGGCTATCCGCCAAGCCGCGGCCGGCCCACGCCCCTGGTCCTCGCGCGGATCGAGGAGATGATCGAGGAATCGCGAGCCCTCATCGAGCCTCGGGCCTGCTACACGGTGACGAGCCTCCACGAGGTTCCCGCGGAGGGTCCGTTCCGCGGCGCGGAGCAGATCGCCTTCAGCGTGTCGACGATCGGCGGCCGGCTGGAGGGCCGGGTCGCAGAGCTGGCCCGCCGCGGCGAGACGCTACGGGCCCTCGTCCTCGATGCGATCGGCTCGGCCACGGTCGAGAGCGTCACGGACGGCATCAACGCCGAGATCTGCCGGGACGTCGGCCAGGCGGGCGTCTTCACCAACCGCCGCATCAGCCCGGGATACCGCGGCTGGCCGATCAGCGGCCAGGCCGAGATCTTCGCGCTGCTGCCGAGCCGGCTGAGCGGCGTGCGCCTCACGCCGACCCTCTTCATGGAGCCCCGCAAGTCGATCTCGGCTGCGGTGAGCATCGGACGGCGCGTGGCCCACTCCAAGTACGTCTCGATCTGCGGCTTCTGCGACCGCCGCGACTGCGCCTATCGGCGCGACAGCCGCTCCGGGTCCGGCGAGGCCCCCCACGCCTCGGGCTCGGAATCGATCGCCGAGCGGACGCCCTTCAGATAGACCTCGTCGGCGCCGAGAGCGACGGCGCGGGCGCGAGCGTACGCGCGCCGAGCCTCGTCCTGCGAGCCCGCGCGCGCCTGCGCGCGGGCCAGCGCCAGGTGCGCACGCGGATCGCCGGGATCGAGGGCCAGACTCTTTCTCGCCTCCGTGAGGGCATCCTCGGGCCGGCCGAGCGACAGGAGCTGGAGTGCGCGCTGCCACGCCACGGACGCCGCGAGGCGGCGGACGTCCGTCCGCCCGCGGAACACGAGCACGCTCCCTCCCGCGATCACCTCGTCCGGCTCACGAGCCCAGAATGGACGGAGCGGACAACCGACGCTCACGAGGAGCGTCCCTTCGAGCATCTCGGGCAGCGGATCGAGAAGCGTTCCGGGAGCCGGCGACAGTGAGAACCCGATCGGGAGCAGGCGGCAGGAGATCCCGTAGTAGACCGGGTCGCCGGTGCCGTACGGGGCGAACCAGCAGGGGCCGCTCGGGTGGCCCAGCTCCCACGCCCGGACGGCCTTCAGCCCCTGGCCCCAGTCGGCGCTGGAGTCCCGGACGAGTCCGTGGAGACGGGCGCTGCCGCCGAAGGCCTCGTTCGCATAGCCGAGCAGGTGCGGCTCCGAGCGGAGCACCGACACTGCTTGCGCCATGAGCAGCAATCCGACGAGGGCGCGCGCCGCTCCGTTCCAGCGAGCCAGGGCGGCGCCCGCGCCGGCGGCCGCGACGATCAGGAAGGGAAACACGGGAAGAGCGTGGCGAACGCCGATGTTCAAGGGCGTGGCGACGCTGACGGCCAGCCAGAGCGCGGTCGGAACGAGGAGGAACGGCAGCAGCCCTTGCCACTCGTCGCGCCGGCGCCGCGCCACGGGCGCCGCGGCCGCCGCCAGCAGGAGCAGCGGCAGCGGCGTCTTGACGAGGATGACCAGGGGGAAGTAGTACCACTGGCCCGTCGGATGCGCCTGCCCGAGGAGCCAGACGGGGCGGCCGTCGATCGCGTCGTAGGCGACGTAGGCCAGGCCCCAGCCGTAGGCCTCCGGGACGAGCCCGGCACGCGCCGCTCCGATGGCCGCGTCGGCCAGGCGGCTCTCGCCCTTGCCGGCGGCCACCTGGCCGACGAGAGCGCGGAAGGCCGGCTCTGCCGCGACGCCGCCGGGAAGCGCGGACCGGCGGAAGCCGTAGTCGGCCCACAGCACGAGAAACGCGACGACGGTCACGGCCACGAGCTCCGCCGCGAGCCGCGCCCACGCTCGGGCGCGACCCCTCTCCTTCCACGCCGAGAGCGCGAGCAGCGCCGCGACGCTCGGCAGCACCAGCAGACCCGAGTGCTTGGAGCCGACGGCCACCCCGCAGGCCAGGCTCACGGACAGGAGACGCCACGCCGACGGCGCCGCGGCGTGGCGAAATGCCCCGTAGGCGGCTGCGAAGTACCCGCCGCACACGGCGAGGTCCGTGGTCACGAGGCTGCCGTGCACCAGCAGGTTCGGCTCGAAGGCGAAGAGCCACAGCGCGATCAGGCCGGCCAGATCCCCGAACAGCTCTCGGGCGGCCGCCCCGACCAGGAGCGCGAGGCAGAGCGCGACGACGCTGACCGCAGTCCGGGACCACAGATGCATGAGGTCCGCGTCGTTCTCGTACAGGAAGGCCTGCCCCTGGAGATACGCCGTGCGCGTCGACGTGAGCCGCCCCCCGCAGTCGCCCGCCGCGGCCCAGTCCCGACCCGAGAGGACGAGCGGCAGGGCCGCGATCTGCTTCGCGAGCGGCGGATGCTCCGGGTTGATCCCGAAGTCGCCGCAGCGGAGAGCCCGGTAGCCGGCAAGCAGGTGGTTCGGTTCGTCGAAGGTCGTGGCGCTGTTCCGGATGAAGGACTGGGACTGCAGGGCGAACGCCGCCAGCGGGAGGAGGACGCCCGCCGCGCGCAGGGCACCCGCTTTCAGCGACCCGGCCTCGACGGCGGGCTCTCGGCCCAGCCGAACACCGTGACGCCCGGCGGGGGACGCCTGCCGATGTCGGAGCGCGACCGCATGGCCAGGGCGAACGTCTCCTGACGAAACGTCACCGGGAACAGGCCACGCAGGGCAGCCTCGTAGTCGTCGAGAGCGACCGCCTTGGCGTCGACGGCGATCCGGCCCCAGACGTGAAGGAGCGGGTTCGCCGCCCCGTCCCCGCCCTGGAGCGGGTGCGCCGCGACGAGAAGCGAGCCGGGCTCGAAGCGCGGCTGCTCGCGGGCCAGCTTCAGCGTGACCGCGCCCCAGTCGCGGTACTGGATGCCGCGATGAACCAAGGCCACGCACAGCAGCGCGCACGCGGCCCGGCGCGCGTGCCGGAGCCCCGGGGCGCTGCCCGAGGTCGCCCAGGCCAGCGGGAGCAGCAGGACGAGGGGTACCAGACGCTCGGGAACCAGGGCCCCGCCCCCGCT
>DASSJI010000273.1:0-46193 GCA_035691285.1 Vicinamibacteria bacterium
CGGGCACCGTCAGGCCCATCTCCGACGTCTTCTCGCCCGCGATCACGAACCACAGCAGCGCGGCCCGGGCCAGGCTCACCAGCTTCACCGCCATGTTCTGGAGCAGGAGCGGGCGCACGCTACTCGTCCCGCGCGGATGCGGTCTGGGGCGCGCTCGTCTCCTCCGGCCGCGCCTCCTCGATGCCCAGCGACTCGAGCAGCGCGGCCTTCAGGGCCGGGCCGTCGTACTCGCGGCGGATGCGCCCCCCGGTCACGAGCGAGATCGTGCCCGTCTCCTCGGAGACGACCACCACCACCGCGTCCGTGTCCTCGGTGATCCCGATGGCGGCGCGGTGCCGGCTGCCCAGCGTCCGCGAGAGCGCGGGGTTCACGGTGAGGGGCAGGAAGCAGGCCGCGGCCGCGACCCGGTTGCCCTGGACGATCACGGCGCCGTCGTGGAGCGGCGTGCCCGGATTGAAGATGCTGATCAGCAGGTCGTAGGTCACGAAGGCGTCGAGGGCGATGCCGGTCTCGATGAAGCTGCGCAGCCCCATCTCTCGCTCGATCACGATCAGGGCGCCCGTGCGCTGGGAGGCGAGGGCTGTCGCGGCGAGCACCGTCTCGTCGATGACCTCCTCGCCGCGCTCGGCCGTGAAGGCGCCGAGGAGCGGCGTCTTGCCGAGGTGGGCCAGCACCTTCCTGATCTCGGCCTGGAACACGACGATCACGCCGAACACCAGATAGGGCATGAACGTGCGCAGCATCCAGTTGACCGTCTCGAGGTCGAAGAGCTTCGAGACCCAGTAGAGGACCACCAGCAGCAGCGCGCCCAGGGCCATCTGCACCGCGTGGGTGCCCCGGATGAACTGCAGGAGCTCGTAGATGATGAAGGCGACGATCAGGATGTCCAGGACGTCCCACCAGTTGAACTCGGTGGCGACCAGGAACGCGTGCAGGCGGTCGAGGATCACGCGGCGCCCGCGAGGATCGCGTCGCACACCCGGGCCACCTGCGCCATCTCCCTGACGTCGTGGACGCGCACGACGTGGGCTCCGGCCAGCACCGCGGCCGCCACCGCCGCAGCCGTGCCGAAGAGGCGCTCCCCCGGCGGCAGGTCCAGGACCTTGCCGATGAAGCTCTTGCGCGACGGCCCCACCAGGACCGGCCGGCCCAGGGCGTGCAGCTCCGGCAGCCGCCGCAGCGTCTCGAGGCTGTGGCCGGCGTCCTTGGCGAAGCCGATGCCGGGATCCACGACCAGCCGCTCCACGGGAACCCCCGCCCGCGCGGCGATCGCCACGCTCTCGCGCAGCTCGGCCAGGACCTCGCCCATCACGTCGCGGTAGCTCGGCGTCTGGTGCATGCTCGCGAAGTCGCCGCGCAGGTGCATCAGCACTGCCGGGACGCCGCGCTGGGCGACGAGGGGCGCGAGGGCGGGGTCGAAGCGGAAGCCGCTGACGTCGTTGACGAGGTCGGCGCCTGCGTCCAGGGCGGCGCGGGCCACCTCGGCCTTCCAGGTGTCGACGGAGACGAGGCCGGGGCCGCGCCGTCGAAGGCCCGCCACGACCGGCACCACCCGCCGGACCTCGTCGGCGGACCCGACCCCGGTCCCGCCGGGACGGGTCGATTCGCCGCCCACGTCCACGATGTCGGCGCCGTCCTCGAAGAGGCGCAGGCCGTGGGCCAGCGCCGCGTCGGGCTCGGCGAACCGGCCGCCGTCCGAGAAGGAGTCGGGCGTCGCGTTGAGGACGCCCATGAGCAGCGTGCGGACGCCCAGGACGAGCTCGCGCCCCCGCACCTCGAGGCGGAACGTGGACCGCGCCGTCGAAAGCGCCGTGCTCGCCATCCCCTCCAAGTATCCCCGATGCGGCGCGAAACAGAGGCGTCGAGGCCCCGGGATGGCCCGGGCTCTCTAGGCGGTCGGCTTCGGCGCCGCGAAGGGCGGCGGCAGGATGCCGCCCTTCTTCTCGCCCTCCTCCACCTTGACCTCGCGCGGCGCGGGGGCCGGAGCCGGCGCGGGCTTCGGGCGCGTCTCGAGAGGCTCTCCGCTCAGGATCTGCTTGAGCTGCTGCGCGTCGAGCACCTCGTGCTCGAGGAGCGCGTCGGCCACCTTGGTGAGCACGTCCTTCTTCTCGGTGAGCAGCACCCGGGCGCGCTCGTACTCCTTCTCCACGATGCGCTTGATCTCGGCGTCGATCTTCAGCGCGGTGGCCTCGCTGTAGTCCTGGTGGCGGTTGAACTCGCGGCCGAGGAAGATCGCCTCCTCCTTCTTGCCGTACGTGAGCGGCCCGAGGGTGTCGCTCATGCCCCATTCGCAGACCATCTTGCGCGCCATCTCGGTGGCCTGCTCGATGTCGTTGGCGGCGCCCGTGGAGATCTGGCTGAAGGTGAGCTCCTCGGCGATGCGGCCGCCCATGCAGACCGCGATGCGGTCCTCGAGCTGCTCCCGCGTCCAGTTGTGCTTCTCCTCGGTGGGGAGCTGCTGGGTCACGCCGAGCGCCATGCCGCGCGGGATGATCGTGACCTTGTGGAGCGGGTCGGCGTGGGGCAGCAGCGCGGCGAGCAGCGCATGGCCGCCCTCGTGGAAGGCGGTCACCTTCTTCTCGGCGTCGGTGATGATCATGCTCTTGCGCTCGGCGCCCATCAGCACCTTGTCCTTCGAGGACTCGAAGTCGTGCATGGTGACGAACTTCTGCCCCTTGCGCGCGGCCATCAGCGCGGCCTCGTTCACGAGGTTTGCGAGATCGGCGCCGGAGAAGCCGGGCGTCGAGCGCGCCAGCACCTGGATGTCGACGTCGTCGGAGAGCGGGATCTTGCGGGTGTGCACCTGGAGGATGCCCTCGCGGCCGCGCACGTCGGGGCGCGAGACCACCACGCGGCGGTCGAAGCGGCCGGGCCGGAGCAGCGCCGGGTCCAGGACGTCGGGCCGGTTGGTGGCCGCGATCAGGATCACGCCGTCGTTGCTCTCGAAACCGTCCATCTCGACGAGGAGCTGGTTCAGGGTCTGCTCGCGCTCGTCGTGGCCTCCGCCGAGTCCGGCGCCCCGGTGGCGGCCCACGGCGTCGATCTCGTCGATGAAGATGATGCAGGGCGCGTTCTTCTTGCCCTGCTCGAACAGGTCGCGCACGCGGCTCGCGCCCACGCCCACGAACATCTCGACGAAATCCGAGCCCGAGATCGAGAAGAACGGCACGTTGGCCTCGCCGGCGATGGCGCGAGCCAGCAGCGTCTTGCCGGTCCCCGGCGGGCCCATGAGCAGCACCCCCTTCGGGATGCGGCCGCCGAGCTTCTGGAACTTCTGCGGCTCCTTCAGGAACTCGATGATCTCCTGCAGCTCCTCCTTGGCCTCGTCCACGCCCGCCACGTCCTTGAAGGTGACCTTCTTCTGCTGGGAGGCCAGCAGCTTGGCCTTGGACTTGCCGAAGCTGAGCGCCTTGTTGCCGCCGCTCTGCATCTGGCGCATGAAGAAGATCCAGAAGCCGATGAGCAGCACGAAGGGCGCCGAGTTGATGAGGATCGTCGCCCAGGCGGAGCTCTGGTCGGACTGGTAGTTCACCGAGACGCGGCGCGCGAGCAGCGAGTCCACCAGCTTGTCGTAGCCGACGGGAGCGACGCTCCGGAACGACTCGTGGGCGGTGGTCTTGCCCTTGATCTCGTTGCCGGTGATCGTCACCTCGGCGATCTGGCCCGCCTCGACCTGCTGCATGAACTCGCTGAACTTCAGCGAGGTCTCCTTCTTCTGGATCTGCGCGAAGTGCCAGGCCAGGAAGATCACGGCGAGCAGCGACATCCACAGCATGACCGTCTTGAACGTCGAGTTCACTTTCTAAACACTCCCGGAAGGTCTCCTGGAACCGCGGCTCGCGTGGCCGGGCGCGGGATCGTGCCGATGTAGGGCAAACCGCGGTAGCGCTCGGCGTAGTCGAGGCCGTAGCCGACGAGGAATCGGTCCGCCTCCGGCTCGGCGATCGTGAACGCCGCCCAGTCGGGATGGACGTCGGTCTTGCGCTCACCCGGCTTGTCGATGAGGGCGCAGACCTTGAGGCTGCTGGGCTTCTGCAGCCGGATGTGGTCGAGGAGGAACGCCAGGGTGATGCCGGTGTCCACGATGTCGTCCACGATCAGGACGTGGCGGCCGCCGTAGCGGATCTCCGTGGAGTAGACGATGTCGGTACGCACCGCGCCCTCGTCCCGCGTGGACGCGACGCGCAGGAAGTGGCAGGTCGTGTCGAGGGGGATCTGGCGGATCAGGTCCGCCATGAACACCATCCCGCTCTTGAGCAGCGTGACGACCGAGAGGTCGTGGCCGTCGAAGGCGGCCGTGATCTCGGCGCCCAGCTCGGCCACGCGCTGCTTGATCTGCTCCGCGCTGAAGAGCGCGTCCGCGGGCGCGAAGCTCACGTCCGCGCCTCCGCGCGGTCGGGCCGGGCCCCGATGCGTACCTGGCCGAACCGGAACACGGCTTCGCGGCCGCCCGGCAGGGGCAGCCGCCGGCCCGAGCGCCCGGAGCGCCCCGACACCTCCAGGATCTTTTCCACGTGCGCGGCGCCCACGCGCTCGAGGCCTCCGGCCTCCAGGAGCGCCGTGCGGACCACCTGCCGCGCGAGGGGCCGTGGCGCCTGGCTGAGGGCCGTGCCGTCGAGGACGACGCCCCCGGACCCGCGGCGCGCCGCCCGACCGTACAGCTCCCGCGCGCGCTGGGCCACGCCCTCGTGCTCGTCCGAGAGGAGCGCCGCCGTGCGCGCCAGGCTCTCCCGGATGCTCGGATTGAAGTGCCGTTCGAGGTAGGGCAGGAGCTCGTGCCGCACGCGGTTGCGCGCGAAGCGCAGGTCGGCGTTCGTCTCGTCCTCGCGCCACTCGAGGCCGCGGGCCTGCAGATGCTCGAGCACGTCCCGGCGGCCCACGTCGAGCAGCGGTCGGATCAGGGTTCCGGCCCGCGGGCGCATGGCGCCGAGGCCCGCGCTGCCGGCGCCGCGGAGCAGCCGCAGCAGGAAGGTCTCGGCCTGGTCGTCCCGGGTGTGGGCGACCGCGATCGCGGCGGCCGCTTCGGCCTCGGCGATGCGCCGCAGGAAGGCATGCCGCTCCAGCCGCGCCGCCGCCTCGAGTCCCGCGCCGTCGCGTCTCGCCCGCCCACGCACGTCGGCCGCGCCCACATGAAGTGGGACGCCCAGACGGGCGCAGAGGTTCCGGCAGAACTCGGCGTCCGAGGCTGAGGCGGACCGCAGGCCGTGGTCGAGATGGGCGGCCACGACGCGGAATCCCCACCTGCGCCCGGTCTCGAGGAGAGCGTCGAGGAGCGCCACGGAATCCGCCCCTCCGGAGAGCGCTGCGACGATCGTCTCGCCAGGGCGGGGCGTCCCGAGGCCCCGCAAGGACCGGACGACCGCGACCGCCAGCGACGTCATCCTCATGAGGTGCCTGTGTCTGCCTCCGTCGGGGGTGGATGGTGGCGGTGCAGGGATTCGAACCCCGGACGCCGCGGATATGAGCCGCGTGCTCTAACCAACTGAGCTACACCGCCGATGGGCGAAAAACCCCCCGAAAGGGCCGCAAACCACGTCCCCGAGCGAGTGTACTACGGATGCTATACTCGCACCACCTACGGTGCGCTGAAGATGGAGTGTGTCGTTTGCCACACGAGCGACCAGGACTCGCGTCTCAACAAGTGTCCGATCTGCTTCCAGTTGGCGTGCGACAACTGCGGCTTCAAGGCCTTCGGGCGGGTCTTCTGCTCCAGGCGCTGCTCCGACCAGTTCTTCTTCGGCGACGACGAGGAGTAGACGCCGGCTGAGCCGCGTCAGCGCCAGTGCCCTTTCCCTCTGAACGCCCCCGGCGCCTGCGGCGCACCGAGCGCCTGCGGGCCATGGTCCGCGAGACGCGCGTCGCGCCGCCGCAGCTCATCTACCCCATGTTCGTCGCGCCGGGACGCGGCCTCAGACGCGAGATCCCCTCGCTCCCGGGCTGCTTCCACCTGTCCGCCGACGAGGCGGCCCGCGAGGCGCGGGAGGTGGAGGCGCTCGGCATCGGCGGGGTCATCCTGTTCGGACTGCCCGAGGGCAAGGACCCGCTGGGCAGCCAGGGTTACGCCGACGACGGCGTCGTGCAGGACGCGATCCGGGCGATCCGCGCCGAGTGCCGCGAGCTGCTCGTCGTCACCGACGTGTGCCTCTGCGAGTACACCTCGCACGGGCACTGCGGGGTCGTGGCGGACGGCGAGGTCAGGAACGATCCGACCCTCGAGCTGCTCGCGAGGATGGCCGTTAGCCACGCTCGCGCAGGCGCCCACGTCGTCGCGCCCTCGGACATGATGGACGGGCGCGTCGCTGCGATCCGCCGGGCCCTGGACGCCGAGGAAATGAGCGAGGTCCTCATCCTCTCCTATGCCGCCAAGTACGCTTCCGCCTTCTACGGCCCGTTCCGCGAGGCGGCGGACTCGGCGCCCCAGTTCGGGGATCGCCGCGGCTACCAGATGGATCCGTCCAACGTCCGGGAGGCGTTGAAGGAGGTGCGCCTCGACGTCGAGGAAGGGGCCGACATCGTCATGGTGAAGCCCGCGCTGCCCTACCTCGACGTCATCCGCGCCGTGCGCGAGAGCGTCGACCGGCCGGTCGCGGCGTACAACGTTTCGGGCGAGTACGCGATGGTGAAGGCCGCCGCCGAGCGCGGCTGGATCGACGAGAAGCGGATCGTGATCGAGACCCTCACGGCGATCCGCCGGGCAGGCGCGGACGTGGTCCTCACCTACCACGCCAAGGACTTCGCCCGCTGGACGGCGTAGCCCGACCGGTCTGCTAGAGTACCCGCGCCATGACCCAGTCCGAGGAGCTGTTCGCCCGGGCGCAGCGCTCGATCCCCGGGGGCGTGAACTCCCCCGTCCGCGCCTTCAAGGCCGTGGGCGGCACCCCCCTGTTCATACGCAAGGCCGAGGGCTCCCGCATGTGGGACGCCGACGGCCGCGGCTACATCGACTACGTCGCCTCGTGGGGTCCGATGATCCTCGGCCACGCCTATCCTCCCATCGTCGAGGCCGTGCAGCAGGCCGCCGCCCGGGGCACGTCCTTCGGCGCGCCGTGCGCGGCCGAGGTGGAGCTCGCCGAGCGCGTCGTGCGCTGCATGCCGGCCATCGAACGCGTGCGCTTCGTGAACTCCGGCACCGAGGCCACGATGAGCGCGCTGCGCCTGGCCCGCGGCTTCACCGGCCGCCGCAAGATCCTCAAGTTCGAGGGTTGCTACCACGGCCACGCCGACAGCCTCCTGGTGGCCGCGGGCTCGGGCGTCGCGACCCTCGGCATCCCGGGCTCGCCGGGCGTGACCCAGGGCACGGCGGCCGACACCCTCACGGCGCCCTTCAACGACATCGGTGCCGTACAGCGCATCGTCGAGGCGCACGGCTCGGACCTCGCCGCAGTGATCGTCGAGCCCGTGGCCGGCAACATGGGCTGCGTGGCGCCCCACCCCGACTACCTGCAGGGCCTGCGCCGGCTGACGCGCGACTGCGGGGCCGTGCTCATCCTCGACGAGGTGATGACGGGCTTCCGGCTGGCCCGCGGCGGCGCCCAGCAGGCGTTCGGCGTGAAGCCCGACCTGACGTGCCTGGGCAAGATCATCGGCGGCGGACTCCCGTGCGCTGCCTACGGCGGCCGGGCCGAGATCATGGGCCACGTCGCGCCGCTCGGGCCCGTCTACCAGGCCGGCACGCTCTCGGGCAATCCGCTGGCGATGGCCGCGGGCTGCGCCGCCCTCGACGCGCTCCAGCAGCCGGGCGCCTACGAGCGCCTCGAGGCCCTGACCACGCGCCTGCAGGTGGGCTTGAGCCGTGCGGCGGAGGCGGCCGAGGTCCAGGTCACGGTCAACCGCGTCGGCTCCATGCTCACGCCGTTCTTCTGCCGCGGCCCCGTCACCGACTTCGCCTCGGCGAAGACGTCGGACACGGCGCTCTTCGGCCGCTTCTTCCACGGCATGCTGGAGCGCGGCGTGTACCTCCCCCCGGCGCAGTTCGAAGCCGCGTTCGTGTCGCTGGCCCATTCCGAGGGCGACATCGACGAGACGGTGGACGCCGCCGAGGCCGCGCTGCGCGCCCTCAGGAACTAGGAGCCTCCCCTCTGCCTCGAGCCGCGGCGCGCTCCGCTCGCGGCGCCGAGCCGGGACCGCGCGTGCCCACGCCGGACGTCGTTCGTGAGCAGCACCAGGCGTCCTGACTTGACGCCGCCCGCGGCCTCGAGGCCGAGCGCCGTCGCCGGCAGGTAGCGATACCGTCCCCGCACCCGAAGCCGCGCACGGCGCAGGCTGGAGGCCTCCCCGTCGCGCACGAGCAGGATGACCGGCCGGCGCTCGCTCACCACGGCCCACAGGTCGCAGCGCTCCTCCACAGCCTTGCGCGCCTCGAAGAGGATGTCGCGCTGCACCCGCGTGGGGTCCTCGCACACGATCACCCGGGCCGTCGGGCGGCGCTTGAGGGCTTGAGACACGTCGCGCACGATCCTGCGGTTCGGCTGGTCGGCCATGAACCCCGGCACGACGACCGCCGCGAAGACGAACGCGACGAGGCCGCTCGTGAGGCCGAGGGCGGCCAGCACGCCCCGCGGACGCGCGCGCCAGGCCGCGCCCAGGAGCGCGAGCCCGCCCGCCACGGCGGCGGCCACGGCGATCCGGCGGCGGACCGGCGAGATCCAGGCCGGATCCACGCGCGCAAGGAGCAGCGGCGCGGCCAGGATCGCCGCGCCCAGGATGGCCAGCGCCCCCCGCGCGACGTTCCGCTCGCCGCGCGTCCAATCCCCTGTCGCGAAGAGCCGCCCGACGACCAGGGAGAGCGCCGGGAGGAGGGGCAAGAGGTAGTAGTCCAGCTTGCCCCGCGACAGGCTCAGCGGCACGAGCATCGAGCCCGCCCACAGGAGCAGGAAGCGCGCTCCCTTCGTGCCGGCGTCTCCCGGCCCCGGCTGGAGCGCGCGCCAGGCCGCGAGGGGGAGCAGCAACGACCAGGGCGCGCCCACGGCGACGTAGGCGGCGGGGTAGAAGAGCGCTCCGCGGCCCGTGTCGTACGTCGCCGTCGCGAAGCGCTCCAGGTTCTCGCGCAGGAAGAAGTGGGCCAGCGGCTCGGCACCCAGGCGCAGGTAGACGAGGACGAACCAGCCGAGGCCGGCAACGGCCGCGAGGACCGCCGCGAGCCCCAGGCCCAGCGGCGTCACGGGCCAGCGCTCACGGCGGCTCTGCCACGAGTACAGGACGAGCCCCAGGCCCGCGAGGAGCAGGGCGATCGGGCCCTTGGCGAGGAAGCCGAGGCCGAGCGCCAGGCCCAGGGCGGGCACGACCCAGGTCGCGGGCGCCTGCCAGGCGCGGACGGTCAGGGCGACGGCCAGCGTCGTGAACAGCGCCAGCAGCATGTCCGCCATCGCGATGCGACCGAAGGACATGAACGCCGCGGTGCTGGCCAGCACGATGGCCCCGGCCACGGCCGCGTCCCGGCCGACGAGGCGCGCGCCCAGCCACGCGGTGGCGGCCAGCACGCCCAGAGCCGCGAGCCCCGACACGGCGCGGCCGGCCGCGGCGGTCGGCCCGAGCCATTTCATGGCCGCGGCCATCAGCCAGTACGCCAGAGCCGGCTTGTCGAAGAACGGCTCGCCCCGGTACCGCGGCACCAGCCAGTCGCCGCTCTCCACCATCCCGCGGGCCGCGTCGAGGAAGTAGATCTCGGCGCGCTCCAGGCCGGCCCGGCCGAGGGCCGGAAAGAGCACGCAGGCGGCCCCCAGCAGGACGAGGCCGACACGGGCGCCGAAGGACAGTCTCGGGTTCAGCGGACCGCGGCGAGGGGCGCCAGGGCAGGCCCCTTCTTGAGGTGGAGCTGGCCGCAGGCGGCCAGGATGTCCCGGCCCCGCGGGCGGCGCACGGAGACCATCAGGCCCGCGCCGGCGAGGACGCCGCAGAAGGCGTCGACGGCTTCGGCGGCGGGCGCCTCGAACGGGATCTCGGGCGCCGGATTGAGGGGGATGAGGTTGACCTTCGCGCGGCTCCCCGAGAGCAGGCGGGCCAGCTCGCGGGCGTGGGCCAGCGAGTCGTTCACGCCGCGCAGCAGGACGTACTCGTAGGTCACGACGCCGCCCCGCGGGATCGGGTAGCGGCGGGCGGCGGCGATCACCGCCTCGAGCGGGTACTTCTCCTCGATGGGCATCAGCTCGCGGCGCAGCCTGGCGTTCGGCGCGTGGAGGCTGATCGCGAGGTTCGGGCGCACCGGCTCCCGCATGAGCTTCTCGAGCGCGGGCAGGATCCCCACCGTCGAGAGCGTCAGCTTCTTGGCGGCGATCGCGAAGCCGTCGGGGTCGAGCAGGATGCGGAGCGCCGCCGCCGTCGCCTCGTAGTTGAGGAGCGGCTCGCCCATGCCCATCACCACCACGTTCCAGCTCCGCGGGCGCCCGGGCGGGTCCGGGTCGGAGACGGGCGCCTCGGCCATGACCGTCGCGACCTGCCCGAGGATCTCCCAGGCCCCGAGGTTGCGCCTGTAACCGGCGACCCCGGTCAGGCAGAACGCGCACTTGAGCGGGCAGCCGGCCTGGGTCGAGATGCAGATCGTCCTGCGCCGCGCCTCGGGGATGTAGACGCCCTCTATGGTCGCGTCGTCGTCCAGGCGGAACAGGTACTTGACGGTCCCGTCCTGCGAGCGGGCGCGTTCGGCGACGGGAGGCCAGCGTAGCTCGACCCGCTCGCCGAGGCGTGCGCGCAGCGGCTTGCCGAGATCGCTCATCGCCCCGAGGTCGCGTACGCGCTTCTTGTAGAGCCAGCCGTAGAGCTGGCCGGCGCGGAAGGAAGGCTCGCCGAGCTCGTCCGCCAGGGCGGCGAGGGCGTCCTTCCCCATGCCGAACAGATTGGGCCGCGCCATCCGGCCATGATAGCGCACCCTATAATGCCGCGTGCCAGCGCTGCTGCAGGCCTTCGAGCAGCGGGGCACCCGACTGCGCGTCTACGCCCTGCTGGCGCTCGGGTTCTTCCTGCTCGCCCTCGCCGGCACGCTGCGCCACGGCGAGTTCAACTTCATCCACGCCGACGGCCGCGCCTACTACGTGTACCTCCCGTCGCTGATCCTGGACGGCGACCTCGACTTCCGAAACCAGATGGAGCTGTGGCGGGTCGGGTTCAACCCGCTCAGCCCCGAGAACCGGACGCCGACGGGCCTGGTCTTCAACAAGTACACGATCGGCCTTGCGCTCTCGCTCCTGCCCGCGTTCCTCGCCGGCCACGCCCTCGCCCTCGCGCTCCATGCGGTGTCGGGGAGCGCCTTCGTCGCTCCCGACGGCTTCTCGCCTCCCTACCAGTGCCTGGGCCTGGCCGCGATCCTGGCCTACGCCTTCGGCACCGTCGCCATTGCGGACGCGTGGCTCGTGGAGCGGTTCCGCGTGCCGGGCTGGTGCGCAGCGGCCGCCGTCGCGTCGTTCTGGGTGGGCTCGAACTACGCCTACTACTCGTTCCGCGAGCCGTTCATGGCCCATGTCGTGTCGGCCTTCTGGGTGACGTCGGCCGCCGCTCTCGCCGTGCGCCTCCACGAGCGCCTCTCGAGGGAGCTCGAGCCCGGTCTCGTGCTGCGTCTCGCCGCCGTCACGAGCATGGCCCTCGTGTGCCGGCCGTCCAACCTGGTCCTGGCGCCGTTCCTCGCGGGCGTCGTCCTCGAGGCGCGACGGACCGGCCAGCTCGGCAGGCTCGCCCGGGCCCTGCCCGCCGCGGCTCCGGGTCTGCTGCCGCTGGCGCTTCAGCTCCTGACCTGGCGCGCGATGAGCGGCGCCGCGCTCCTCGATCCTTATCCAGCGGAGGGTTTCACGAACTGGAACCGGCCGTATCTCCTTCACACCCTGTTCCACTCGCGCCACGGGCTCTTCTATTGGTCGCCGGTGCTCCTCCTGGCGGCGCTCGGCCTCGTTCTGCGCGTCCGCCGCGACGGCTTCACCGATCCGCTCCTTCGCGGCTACCTGGGCGCCTTCGTGCTGCTCTGGTACTTGAACAGCGCCTGGTACGCATGGTGGTTCGGCGAGTCCTTCGGCGGACGCGCCTTCCTCGAGCTGGCCGGCCTGTTCGTCGTCGGGCTCGGCCTCTGCCTGGATGCCGCCCGGGCCTCGGTCGCGGCCCTCGCCGGGGCCACGGCGTTCATGCTGCTGGGCGCCGTCTGGAACTGGCTGCTCGTCGCGCTCTGGGCCCTGGACCGCATCCGCAAGGGCTGGGACCCCTGGCGGTGATTCCCTACTTCACCAGCACGACGTAGTCGCGGGTCTCGGCCGGGATGCGAACGCGGTCGCCGGGCGCCACGTCCCGCGCGAAGACCTCGAAGGGAACGAGCCGCAGGCCGTCGTCGCGCCACTCGCCCCGGGCGTCGGACGCGGCAAACCCGGCCTCCAGCAGCGCCGCCGGCTTCGGCCCCCCGGAGCTCCGGAGCACGAGGACGCGGGCGGACGCGGCCGCCTCGAAGCGCAGCTCGGTGCGGTTCTCCGGCTTGCTCAGGCGGCGCGTCGCGATCCACGACGCCCCCCGCACGACCTCGGGCAGCGCGTCGAAGGTGTTGTCGGCCGTTCCGTCGAGGTCGTAGTAGAAGGGCCACTGTTCGCGGGCCGGGGCGTTGATGAAGTAGGCCCGGTTTCCGGGGTTCGAGGACGTGAGGCGCCGGATCGGCGCGCCCGGCTCGTCCGGCCAGGCGGCGCCTCCGGGCGCCGCGTACACGACCGCGCGATCCTCGTTGCCCTCTCCGTCGGCGAGCAAGAGCTCGTTGCGACCAATCCGCAGCGGCGTGCGCCAGTAGAAGACGTTGTCGATCCTCGTGCCGGTGCCACCCTGTCGAAATTCGCCGTTCCGCAGCGTCCCCCGCGCTTCCCCGTTCACGAACAAGGTCAGCGCCGGGCGGTTCGAGTAGGCCTTCACGCCGTTGGCTGGATCGCCACGTCGCAGGAAATAGGTCTGGCTCGTGACGTGGACGACCGGGGTGTCGGGGCGCAGGAAGGCCTTGTAGAGGAAGAACGCGTCCTTGCGCAGGCCGCCGCCTGTCAGGAGGCCTTTGGTGTTGAGGACGCCCTTGTACTTGTCGATGGGGAAGTCTCGGAGGACCCAGGTCAGGTAGAGCGGCACCTTCCCGGGCTGGCGGCGGAAGACCACTTGCGTCTGCACTTCGGCCAGGACCTGCCGATACTCCTCGGGCTCGAAGGCGTCCACCACGTGGCGTGCCTTGGCGTAGTCGGTGTGGTTCGAGACCACGGCGCCGCCGCCCGCCTCGGAGATGAAGCGCATGTCGAGAGCCTTGAACTCGAAGTCCCAGGGAGACGTGGCGTACCAGCCCGGATAACGGTTGTGCATCACGAAGCTCAGGTCGTCCTGCTTCCTGCGCAGCACGCCGGTGTTCGACGCATACGTGATGGCACGCAGGGGATCGCTCTCGCGCACGAGGCGGGCGTAACGGAAGACCTTGACGTAGCCGGCCTCGTTGCCGACCGACCACGCGACGATCGAGGGATGGTTGTAGTTCTGGAGCACCATCTCGCGGGTGATGGTCTCGCCGGTGGTGCCCGCGCTCTCCGTGGTGGTGTGGCCGTTCTCGGCGATCACCAGGATGCCCTTTCGGTCGGCGAGGCTGTACGCGAGGTCGGAGTGCGGGTAGTGCGCCAGGCGGATGGCGTTGACGCCCAGCTCGGCGAGCGCCTCGAAGTCCGCACGGATGTCGTCGTCGCTCACGGCCGCGAGGTTGCGCTCGCTCATTTGATGCTTGCTCACCCCGCGCAGCAGGATCGGCCGGCCGTTGAGGAAGAACCCCTGGCCGTCCGCGCGGAAGTCGCGGAAGCCGATCTCCTGGACGACGCTGTCGGCCATCGCGCCGTCGCGGAGGAGCTCCACCTCGAAGCGGTACAGGTCCGGCGCGCCCGGCGCCCACAGCCGGGGCTTCGCGACCCGGCCCGCCAGGGCGACCTCGCGGCGCTCGTTCGGCCCGGCCTCGTCGCGGGCTCGGAGGACGAGCGCTTCGCGGCCGCCAGGATCCAGGAGCCGCCCGCGCACCTCGTACCGGGCGCCCTGCGGCGCGGCGTTCCGCACGAGCACGCGGGCCTCGAGGCTCGCGCCTTCGGCGCTGACGTCGCGCGGCGTGACGAACACTCCCGGGGCCGCGTGGTCGGTGGGATCGACGTGGAGCGACCCGGTCTTCAGGAGGTGGACCATGCGGTGGACGCCGCCCCACACGCGGTAGAGCTGCCGCTTCGACGCGCCCGAGGGCAGGCAGTCGGCCGTGTCCTGGGGATCGTTCGAGACGCGCAGCGCGAGCAGGTTCTCCCCCTCGCGTGCGCTGCCCGTGGCGTCGAATACGAAGCGCGTGTAGGCGCCGCGATGCTGGCCCAGGTGCGTGCCATTGACGTAGACGTCCGCGACGACGGCGACGCCCTCGAAGTACAGATAGACGCGGCCCGCCAGGTCGGCCGCCTCGAGCCGGAAGCGCGTCCGGTACCACGCGGCCCGATGCGTGCGGGGATCCTGCTTCGCCCAGGTGTGCGGGATCGAGACCGCGGCCCAGCCTGCGTCGTCGTAGGAGGGCGCCTCGGCGCCGGCGAGGCCGGCCGCGGCCCGGAAGCGCCACCCTTCGTGGAGCTGGACCTGAGCACGGGTGGGCGGAGCCCCCGGGCCCGGCGCGGCTTCCTGGGATGCGTGGCAGCCGGAAAGCAGCAGGGCCAGGGCACAGAGAGAGCGCCGCATCGAAGCCGCCGAGGTTATCACGGCGTCCCGGCCGACCCGGGACGCCGTGTCCAGGAGCCGCTACTTCCTGGCCGGCACGTAGCTGAGGTCGGCGCGATACTCCAACATCTGCGTGAAGACGCTGGCGACGCTGGAGTCGGACAGCTCCTGGCGCAAGCGGGCCGCGTCCTTGCCGAGCTGCTCCTCCAGCATGTCGGCAAAGCTCTTGCCCTCGGGCGGATTGAAGTCCGCGAACTTCTCGCGGGGCTGCGAGATCACCCAGGTCGGCCCGTCACCTCCGTTGAGCAGGGAGAAGACGAGCGAATAGCGGGGCCACTTCGCCTTGTCGGCGGCCTCCTTGGACTGCTTCAGAGCCTGCTCGAAGTCGTCGACCTTGCCGATCTTGAGGCGCAGGAAGACGAGGGAGTAGAGCGCCATGGGGGTGTTTCCCGGCGGCATGCGGCTCAGGTCGGTGCGCAGCCGGTAGTAGCTGGGCACGGCCGATTCGACGTAGGCGTCGTAGTTGAGCGCGGAGTCCGCCTGGTCCTCCTTCTGCCAGGCCGCCTCGGCGTCGAAGTCCTTCCAGTTGCGCTGGCCCGCGACCCGAAGGTAGTCGCCGGTGTTGGGGCCGCTCGTCACCACGTACGTGTTGTGGGACATGGTGTCGCCCTTCTTCGCGTGGAAGGCGTTGTGCTTCTTCAGCCCGTCTTCGAACCTTGCCTCGGTGCCAGCCTTGACCTTCATGACCACGACACGGCTGATGACAGGATCCTCGGCGAACGCGGGTGACACGGCCAGGCCCGCGGCCACGGCGAGACACGACAGCCGAACGCTGAACATTGAGCCTCCTATGGGTTTTCTCTGGGACGGAACGGGCGACTCTAGGTCCGATCCGAGAGGGAGTCAAACCGGCGTTGCCCGAAGCGGGAGCTGTCGGTTAGCGGCCGGCCGCCGCTCACTTGACCGTGATCACCACGGCCTGGGTGAACGTGACCTCCACCCTGTCGCCGACCTTCACGTCGATCAGGCTCCTCTTGTCCTCGACGCGGAGGCTCACCGTGCGGCCGTCCTCGGTCAGGACGGTCACCGACGGAACGGCCGCGTCGATGCCCTCGATCGTCACTGTCGCCGTTTGCTGTTGCGCGTAAGTCCCGCCCGGCCGAGGCCCCTTCCCCGAGACGAGCTTGGGGCCCGTCGGTGTGGCCGACGCGCTCGGCTGTCCCGGCTTGCGGATGGCGAAGACGGTCGATTCGTAGTAGCGGAAGGTCACAGTGTCGCCGACCTTCAGCTCGTCGAACCGCTTCACCTCCGGCCCACAGTAGATCGTCTTGGTCTGGCCGTACCTGTCCTTGAGCGTGACGAGGCGAACGGTCTTGTCGATCGCCTCGATCGTCGCGGTCAGCTCCACCGCACCCGTCTGCGTCACGGGCTCCTGGGCCAGGAGCGGACCGGAGCAGCCGAGCACGGAAAGCGCGAGCAACGCCTGTCTCATCGATGGCCTCGCTTTTCGAAGCGGGTGGCTGGCGCCCGCTGACCGCAGAGCTTATGCCTACCTCGCGCCGCGCGCATTGACCCTCGGTGACGGTCGGCGAGAGGATCAGAGGAGGCCCATGAGCCCGCGTCGGCGGTGGTTCCGCTTCGCGCTCGCGCCGGCCATCGCCCTCGCCGCGGCGTGCGCCACGGGACTGCGTCGAACGCCGGCGGCGGTCGGCCTCGACCTCGACGGCGACGCCCGTGTCGACCAGATCGAGACGACCGGCCCAGGCGGGAGCCGGCGGGTCGCGCGCGCCCCGGCGCCGGGATCGCGCCCGTCACGAACGGTCGTAATCGCGATCGACGCCGTCCCCTTCGCGGTCTTCGCGCGTCTGCAGCGCGAGGGCCTGTTCCGAGAGTTCTTCCCCGCCGCGCGCCTGATCGCGCCCTTCCCGTCGCTGACCAACGTGGGATACACCGCGATCCTCAAGACCGGCCGCGGCCTCGGCTACGAGGACAAGTACTTCGACCCGGCGACGAACCGCGTCGGCGGCGGGGTCTTCGACCGGCTCCGGAACCGCTACAAGGCGGTCGCCCCCTTCCACGACGTGTTCGACTGGGAGCCTCCGCACCTGTGGGGCGTGTCGATCTACTACTTCCCGATGACCACCTCTCGCGCGGAGCTGCGGAGGATCGAGCAGATCCTCCACGCGAGCGACGACGACGAGCTTGTCCTCTACTTCGGCGGCACCGACGCGCTCGGGCACGTGCGCGGATGGAAGGGCTTCGACGAGTGCCTGCGACTGGTGGACCAGGTCGTCAGGGGCTTCCTGGCTGCGGGCGGAGCGGACCGTCGCGTCGTGCTCTTGTCGGACCACGGGACCACGGCCGTCCCGAGCCGGCAGTTCGACCTCGCTGCCGCGTTGAAGGCGGGCGGCTTCCGGCTGCGCTCCCGGCTCGAGCGGCCCGGCGACGTCGTGGCCCCCGCCTATGGGCTCGTCGGCGCGATCCCCATCTACGTGCGCTGCGGCGAGGAGGCCGCGGTCGCCCGAGCGATCGCCCGCGCGCCGGCCGTGGACTTCGCAGCCTACCGGGAGGGTGGCCAGGTTCGGGCCGTGTCCGGCGACGGTCTGCCCGATCCTCTCGAGCGGCCGGAAGACCGCTACCCCGACCTGCGGGCCCGCGTCGAGGAGGGCCTCCGGAGCCACGTCGTCCACCCGGCGAGCGTGATCGCCAGCCTGAAGGACGGCTGGCACTACGGCAGCGGCCTCTTCGACGCGCTCGCTGACATTAAGGGCACCCACGGCGGGGCCACGGCAGGCGCGAGCGTCGGCTTCGTGGCGTCGAACGTCGATCTGCTGCCCGACACCCTGCGCGCCGGAGAGGTCTATCCCTATCTCGGGCTGACCCGCGCACCGGAGCCCGAGGGGCCGTTCGTCGACCCGTGTGCAGCCGAGGACGGCAGCCGCTAGGGATGCGCGATGCGGTCATGCAAGTGCGGTGCGGAATTGGGCGATCACGCCGGTCACGCGCGTCGCCTACCCCGTCGCGATCGCGTTGCGCCGGACCGCCAGGCTGAGGTGGCTTGATCGGCACCCTCGCGACTGGATCTGCCAACCTGCCCCAGGCTGTGGCAGGATCGCCGTGCCGAAGCGATGCCTCCTCGATGCGCGCGGTGCTGAGCGTCGCAAGGGTCCTGCTCGCGCTGGCGCCGACAGGCGCGCCGGCCCGGAGCGACGGTGATGTAGCGCTGGTGGTGCGGCCGCGCTGGCTGCTCGAGGTCGAGAGCGGAGCACGGCACGAAGGTTGGGCGCTGCGCGTCGAAGGAAGCCAGATCGCCGCGATCGGGCCAGCGAACCGCGTCGCGGTGCCGCCCGGAGCCCGGTTGATCGAGCTCCCTGGCGCCACTCTCCTGCCGGGTTTGATCGACGTCCACGTGCATCTCACCTGGGACGACGGCCGCTCCGAAGCCACGCGCGAGGCGGCTCGCGCGACGCTGGCTGCGGGGTTCACCACGGTGCGTAGCTGCGGCGCGCCCGAGGGAGCGGACCTCGTACTGCGCGACGCTGTCGAACGCGGAGAGATCGTGGGCCCGCGCATCGTCGCCGCCGCCGCGCCGCTCGGCGTCACCGGCGGCGTCTGCGCGCAGGTCTTTCCGGGCCACGGGGTCGTGTCGACCCAGCTCGAGGCCCTCGCGCACGTCAGGCGAATCGCCGAGGCGGGCGCCTCGTGGCTCAAGCTCTGCGCCGGCGGCGGCGTCCTGCCCGGAGCCGACGACGAGGCCGCGCTCGAGATGCCGAGCAGCATGCTCGCTGCGATCGTGGCGGAGGCGCACCGCCTCGGCCTGAGGGTCGCCGCCCACGCTCAGGGGCCGGTCGCGGTGAGCGCGGCCGTGCGGGCCGGGGTGGACTCGATCGAGCACGGCGGGCTGCTCGACGAGGCCGCCGCGGAGCTGATGATCGAGCGACGCGTCTTCCTGGTCCCGACCTACTACCGCCAGCGCTGGCGGCACGAGCGGACGCTGGCCAGAGGCGCCCCCGCCGCCGATCTCGAGCGCTCGGCCGCCGAAATGCGACGGGCACGTGAGCGTCAGCGCCGGGCGATCGCTCTCGGCGTGCAGGTGGCGATGGGAACCGACGCCACCGTCGTTCCTCACGGCCTCGGAGCGCGCGAGATCGGCGCGCTGACCGACCTCGGACTGTCGCCGCTCGAGGCGCTGCGGGCCGCGACTCTTCGCGCTTCGGACCTGCTGGGCTGGAAGGACCGCGTCGGCTCCCTCGCGCCGGGGCACTACGCCGACCTCGTCGCCGTCGATGGCGACCCGCTGGCGGAGATCGAGGTCCTGGAGCGCGTCGTCCTGGTGATCAAGGGCGGCATGATCGTGCGCGCTGGTCAGCGACCGCTCGAGGCCACGCCATAGACGGCGTGCGGCTCGGCGACGGTCTTCAGCCCCCGCGCGAGCCGCCTGAGGCTTCTGCGTCGGCCATGGCGCACAATGCCCTGATGATGTCTCTCAGACGTCCACGAGGACCCCGAAACCGGAGCGGCCCTTGGGGCTGACCCTCATCGGACGTTTCGCCGCAGTGGGTCTTCCGGAGGAAGTCGAGGTGGTCCGGCATTTTGTGCGCTTCCTGCGCCGGCCCGAGGACGGGTGGGTACCGGGCCCTGCCGACGACGTCGACGTGCGCGCGTACCTGCTCGTCCAGCGCGCGCAGGGCCTCGCCGCACCCGAGCTCGGCCGTCGGCTCGCAGCCCTGCGGAGGTTCTACGGCTGGGCGGCCGCGGAGGGCGCGGTCGAGCGCGATCCCTTCGTCACCTTCCAGCTCGATCGCCCGGTGCTCTCGCCTGAGCAGGTGCGGCGGCGCGAGGAGCGCCTCTCGGGCGACCCGCAGCAGCGCGAGCTCGCCCGCCTGCGCGCTCTCCACCACCTCGCCGAGGAGCTCAACCGGAGAAGCGACGCCGCCGCGGCCCTGGGGGCGGCGCTGGACGCGCTCGGCTCGGTGCTGGAGCTGCCCTCCGGATGGGCCTTCGTGCTGGCCGACAGCGGGCTCGCGAGCGGCGGCACGGCGCCCCCACACGGGTTCGTCACCGCCTCGGCGGCCCGCCTCCCTCCCGGCCTGGAGGCCGACGCGCGCCGCCATCTCGACTCGCCGCCCGCCTGCTACTGCCAGGAGCTCTTCCGCGCCGGCCGGCTCACCCGCGCGGTGAACGTGGTCGAGTGCACGCGGTTGCGGACCGCCGCGCGCGAGGCTGGAGACACGCGGGGCCTCCTGTTCCACGCGACGCTGCCGCTCGTGGTCGGCGATCGGCCGCTCGGCATCGTCAATCTCGCCACCGCGGAGTGGCAGCTCCTGGCCGCGGCCGACCTCGAGCTGCTCTCCGCCGCGGGCCCGTTGCTCGGCAGCGCACTCGAGCGGGCGCGTCTCTACGACGAGGCCGAGGGCCGGCGGCGCGAGCTCGAGGACGAGATCGAGATGGCGAGGGTGGTCCAGTCGCACCTGCTCCCCAGGCTGCCGGCGATCCCCGGGTTCGAGGTCGCCTCGGAGTGGCGCGCGGCCCGCACGGTGGCGGGCGACTTCTACGACGTCTTCCCGATCCCAGGCGGCCGCTACGCGCTGGCCATCGCCGACGTCTCCGGCAAGGGACCACCCGCCGCCCTCTACATGGCGATGGCGCGGAGCCTTCTCCGCGCGGCGGCCGAGCACGGCGACGGGCCGTCGGCAGCCCTCGTGGCCGTGAACGCCGCCTTGCGCGAGCAGTCCACCGCGCGGCTGTTCGTCACCGTGTTCCTCGCCTTCCTGGACCCGGCCCGTCGCGTGGTCCACTGGGCGAGCGCCGGCCACAATCCGTCGCTTCTGCGCAGACGGGGCGCGTCCCGGGTAGAGGCGCTGCCTCTCGGCGGGATGGCGCTCGGCCTGCGGGCCCACGACCTCGGCCTGGCCGACCGCGTGCTCGTGCTCGATCCGGGCGACGCGCTCCTCCTGCACACCGACGGCGTGGGCGACGCCGAGGATCCCGATGGCGCGATGTACGGCGCGGAGCGCCTCGAGGCCGCCGTGGGCGCGGCCCCCGCCGGCGCCCATGCCCTCGTGTCCCACGTCCTCGGCGACCTGGAGGCGTTCACGAGCGGGGCTGCCCAGGCGGACGACGTGACGCTCCTCGCCCTGGTGGCCAAGGACGACTGAGCCCAGGAGGCGTCGCCCAGGCCATCCAACAATGAACCCACCCTCGACCCGCCGCCGCTTCCCGACTAAGATCGAAGGTTCGCGATGGAACTGGACCGCATCGTCATCACAGGGGCCAGGCAGCACAACCTCAAGAACGTCACCGTCGAGATACCCAAGAAGAAGCTGGTCGTGATCACGGGCGTCTCGGGCTCGGGCAAGTCGAGCCTGGCCTTCGACACGCTCTACGCCGAGGGCCAGCGCCGCTACATCGAGAGCCTGAACGCCTACGCCCGGCAGTTCCTCGGGCAGATGGACAAGCCCCTCTACGACTCGATCCGCGGCCTGGCGCCCACCATCTCCATCGAGCAGAAGGCCGCCTCCTCGAACCCGCGCTCGACGGTCGGCACCATCACCGAGATCCACGACTACCTGCGCGTGCTGTGGGCGCGCGTCGGCCGCCTGACCTGCCACAACTGCGGCAGGCCGGTGTCGCAGCAGTCCTCCCAGCAGATCGTGGACGAGATCGCCGAGCTGCCCGAGGGCACGAAGTTCCTCGTGCTGGCGCCGCTCGTGAAGGAGCGCAAGGGCGAGCACCGGGACGTGATCGACTCGGTGCGCAAGGCCGGCTTCACCCGCGTGCGGGTGGACGGCATCGTGCTCTCCTCCGAGGACGACATCCGCCTCGACAAGAAGAAGAAGCACACCATCGACGCCGTGGTGGACCGGCTGGTCGCCAAGCCGGGGATCAAGACGCGCCTCCACGACTCGGTGGAGACCGCGCTGCGCTTCGGCGAGGGCATCGTGATCGTGGCGCCGGAGGGCCGGCCCGAGAAGGTGATGTCCCAGCACCGCGCCTGCCATCACTGCGGCATCTCCTTCCCCGAGCCGACGCCGCAGCTCTTCTCCTTCAACTCGCCCCAGGGTATGTGCCCGGAGTGCTCCGGCCTCGGCACGCGCATGGAGATGGATCCCGACCTCGTCGTCCCGAACCCCGACCTCACCGTCAACGAGGGAGCCGTCAAGCCCTTGGGCGCGGTCGGCGAGGGCACGGGCTGGGGCACCGACGTGGTGCGGGCGGTGGCCCGCGAGAACGGCATCGACCTCAACAGGCCGTGGCGGCAGCTCCCGGCCGCCCACCGCAAGGTCATCCTCTACGGCACCGGGGACGAGCGCGTGCGCATCCAGCTCAAGGGATCCTGGGGCTCGGGGGCCTTCCGCATGCGCTACGAGGGCGCGATGAACTCCCTCATGCGGCGGATGCGCGAGACCCACTCCGAGGAGATGCGGCAGTACTACCAGAAGTTCCTGTCGAGCCGGCCCTGCTCGGCCTGCGAGGGCCGCCGCATCCGCAAGGAGGCGCTGGGCGTCAAGATCGCCGACAGGAGCATCGCCGAGGTCACCGCGTACTCCGTCGCCAGCGCATTCCAGTTCTTCGACCAGCTGGCGCTCAAGGGCGCGGAGGCGAAGATCGCCGCGGAGCTCCTCAAGGAGATCCGCTCGCGGCTGCGTTTCCTGCTCGACGTCGGCCTGAGCTACCTGACCCTCGACCGGCCCGCGCCGTCGCTCTCGGGCGGCGAGGGCCAGCGCATCCGCCTCGCCAGCCAGATCGGTTCCGAGCTGACGGGCGTCATCTACGTCCTCGACGAGCCGTCCATCGGCCTGCACCAGCGCGACAACAAGAAGCTGCTCGCAGCGCTCCAGCACCTGCGCGACATCGGCAACACCGTGGTCGTCGTCGAGCACGACCACGAGGCCATGGAGGAGGCCGACTGGCTCATCGACTTCGGCCCGGGGGCGGGACGCCACGGCGGCGAGGTGGTCGCCGCGGGCACGCCGGGGGAGGTGCGGCGCTCCAAGGCCAGCCTGACCGGCCGCTACCTGTCCGGGGAGCTGCGCATCGAGGTGCCCGAGCGGCGGCGCAAGGGCGACGGGCGCAAGCTCGCGGTCGTCGGCGCCAGCGAGAACAACCTCAAGGGCGTGAACGCCGAGTTCCCGCTGGGCTTGTTCATCTGCGTCACGGGCGTCTCCGGCGCGGGCAAGAGCACCCTCGTCAACCAGATCCTCTACCCGGCCGTGGCGCGCGCCCTGCACGGCAGCGACGCCGTGGTCGGAGCCCACGAGCGCCTCGCAGGGCTCCCCGAGGTCGACAAGGTCATCGACATCGACCAGAGCCCGATCGGGCGCACGCCGCGCTCGAACCCGGCCACCTACACGAAGCTCTTCGACCTGATCCGCGACTTCTTCGCGCTCCTGCCCGAGGCGCGCATGCACGGCTACACGCCGGGCCGCTTCTCGTTCAACGTCAAGGGCGGCCGCTGCGAGGCCTGCGAGGGCGACGGCGTCAAGCGCGTGGAGATGCACTTCCTGGCCGACGTGTACGTGCCGTGCGAGGTCTGCCACGGCAGGCGCTTCAACGAGGCGACGCTCCAGGTCAAGTACAACGGCCTTTCGATCGCGGATGTCCTGGATCAGACCGTGGACGAGGCGATCCAGCTCTTCAAGAACCACCCGAACATCGTCCGGGCCCTGCAGACCCTCGCCGACGTGGGGCTGGGCTACATCGCCCTCGGCCAATCTTCGCCCACGCTGTCCGGCGGCGAGGCGCAACGCGTGAAGCTCTCCCGCGAGCTCTCCAAGCGCTCGACCGGCCGCACGCTCTACATCCTCGACGAGCCGACCACCGGCCTGCACTTCGACGACATCAAAAAGCTGCTGGGCGTCCTGGACCGGCTCGTGGACGCCGGGAACACCGTGGTCGTGATCGAGCACAACCTCGACGTCATCAAGACGGCCGACTGGATCATCGACATCGGGCCGGAGGGCGGCGACGCCGGCGGCCGCATCGTCGCCACCGGCACGCCCGAGGACGTGGCGCGGGTGAAGGAGTCGTACACCGGACAGTTCCTGGCCGAGCTCCTGCCCCGGGCCGCGAAGCGCGCGGCGCGGTGAGCGGACGTCAGCGCGGGCAGGGACCGGTGCCGGCGGCGCCGACGGCGGGCAGCGTGCTCCCGTCCGGGAACGGCAGCGACGGGTGGTCGAAGGGAGCGCGCTGCCGCTCCACGCGGCAGTCCGTGAGGGCATGGGTCATGAACGCGAGCAGCCCCTCCATCTCCGCACGGTTCAGGCTCAAGGGACGCATGAGGCTCGATCGCTCCGGGTTGGCGAACTCTCCGCCGAGCACGTAGAACTCCATGACATCGGCGAGCGTGGCCTTGCTGCCGTTGTGGAAGTAGGGCGCAGTCAGGGCGACGTTCCTGAGGCCGGGCGTCTTGAAGGCGCCCCGGTCGCCCGGCGAGCCGCTCAAGGAGAACGGGATCCCTCGCGGCCCCGCTGCCGCCCGGCCGAGATCTTCCTCGCTCGGACGCACACCGATGTTGTGGAAGCCCTGATCGCCGCCGTCGCGGTTGCGCAGCCCGTTGCGGGCCGCGAAGTCCACGGTGGCGTCGGACAGCTCGGGGCCGGCGTGGCACTCGGCGCACGCGGCCTTGCCCTGGAAGACCTCGAAGCCGAGATGCTCGGATTCGGTGAGGGCGTCCGGCGCACCGGCCAGGTGGCGGTCGAACGGCGTCTGATCGGGGACGAGCGTGGACTCGTAAGCCAGCACGGCCTGCCCCCAGATGCGCGCGAACTGCCCTTCCGCGTCCGCCGCGAGGGCCGGACCGAAGGCCTCGGCGATGAGCTGCGCGTAGGTGCAGGCCGTGCCGCCGGGGCAGCGCAGGCCCGTTCCGGGGGCGTTCGAGTACGAGCCGAGGACGGCGTCCGACGGATCGACCACCTGAAACTGCAGCGGCGGGCGAGCTAGCAGCTTCGCTCCCAGGCCGTCCGGACCGTCGAAGGCTCTTCCGGAGCACGCGGACTCCACCTCGCTGTTCGGCGGGCCGACGGCCTGAGACGCCAGGCTCGCGTTCCCGATGCGCGTCCGCGTGGGGCCTGCGTTGCCGGTCGTCCCGAAGGGATCGACGCCGTTGAAGACGTCGTGGGCGCGGCCGTCCCAGAAGTTCTGCCGGTAGAAGACGGCGCCGATCACGGTCGGTGAGTTCCGGGCGGTGACCTGACGGGAGCGGCCGAAGGGCGGAGCCGACTGTTGCCGGCATTCGTCCGCCGCGGATTGCGACGACGCCGGTAGGGCGACGAAGAGAGCGCGCACCACACCCTGGGAGCCGACGGCATCGTCGCCGCGCAGGGAGCCCCCAGCGAACAGGGTGCCCGGTCCGGGAACGTTCTCGAACGCGCCGTTCGGTCCAGGGTGGATCGTGTTCTCGAGCCGGTTGTCGGCACCGGCGTGGAAGTGGCACGTCGCACACGCCGTTCGGCCGTCGGAGCCGACCTGCACGTCCCAGAACAGGACCTTGCCCAGGCGGACGGCCGCGGCCACGTCCACGACGTCGCTCCCGACGGGACTTGGCACTGAAACGGCGGACAGCGGGACGAGCCGGGGGCCTTCCGCTCCGGAGGGCGCAGCCGGGGGGATGTCGCCGCCGCATCCCCCCGCCCCGAGCGCGGCCGCCGCGACGAGGGCCGCGAGCCTCCAGGCCACGAAGCCTCAGTTGAAGATGACGCGGTGATCGTGCGGGCCGAACAGTCCGACGCCCTCCGTCGACGTCGTCTCGACCCTGCCGCCGGCGCGGATCCGGGCCACGTCATCGGCGGACAGCTCCACGCTGTGCAGATGTCCGGCGGAGCCCTGGATCTGGAGGCTGAGCGCGGCGCCCGCCTGGAGCTGCGCCGACGTGATGAGCGCCTCGTGGCCGTGGTTCTGTGCGATGACCCCGGCCATCTGGCCCTCTGGCGTGGGCGCCGGCGTCGGGAGGGCCGTCGGAGAGCCGGGGCTCCCTCCCCCGCCGCCGCAGGCGATCGTGATGCTCGCTCCGCCCAGCAGGGCCATCGCCATCTCGACGGTGAACTGCCGGCGGTCCGAAACGCGTCGTGCCCATTCGGGCCTTCTGCGGCCAGTCATCGGTCCCCCTCGGCCGGCGCTGAATCGTGCCGGCTCACCTCTTCACGCGAGAAGCGGAGGCGAGATCCGGCACGTCGGGGGCAGGAGCGCCCCGACCTGAACGATTGCTACTCCGGGAGTCCGAAATACCAGGTCACGCCGGCGCCGAAGACCTGGCCGTCGTGGGAGTCGCGTCCCCAGACGTAGTTCGAGTACGACGCGAAGACGTCCACGGAACCCAGGGAATACGAAAGCCCTCCACCAAGCTGCCAGTAGTGCGACCGCAGCACCCGGTCCCGCTGCGAGTACCGCTCGGGAGTGTTGAGCTCGCCGGGGAACGGGAACGGGTTCCCGGTCACGGATCCCGCCCTCAGGCCTCCGTGCGTCCGTTGCCAGATCGCTGCGGCCCGAACGTACAGCCGGCGACTCGCGGAATAGCCGATGTCGAAGAAGCCCTGGCTCCGGTCGATGGAGGTATCGTCGAGGGGCTTCTCGACGAAAGCGTACGTGTAGGCGGCCTGGACGGTCGCCTTGGGCAGAAAGCCGAGCTTCAGGCCCGCCAGCGCACCGAGCTGGACCTCCTGCAGGTTGCGCCCGACGACGGCCTCCCCCTGGTAGGTGTAGTCATGGCTCGGGAGGCCGTAGCGCAGGACGGGCGTGACGGCCCAGTCCTCGCCGCCGAGGCGGTACCGCACCGAGAAACCGAAGTCCTGGAGCGACGAGTTCCAGCATCGGCAGGTGTCGTGGGGCAACCCCGAGAGGGGCGGGACGGCGCCGGTGTACTTCGCGAACACGTACGGGATCCCGAAGCTCGCGGACAGGCGGTCGGTGACGGCGTACTCGGCCTCGAGAAGCGCGCTCGTCGTCACGCTCTCGCCACGCTTGAGGAGGTACCCGTCGCTCATCATGTGGCCGGTGTTGTCCACGTACTGCCAGGCCAGCGTCACCGAGCCCAGGCCCTTGGGAGCCGTGAAGGCCTGTGCCCAGAGGGGCGGCGCCGCGACGGCGAGCCCGAGAGCTCCCGCCGTCCCGAGCAGGCGGAGCAGCCGCGGGCCCACGCTGGTCTCCTATCCGCTGTGCCGGGCTCTCCGGACGTTGCCGTCGCGCTGCGCGACCGCCCTGTCGATGGCCTCGAGCAGGGCCCCCTCCTTCGCCGGGGTCTTCACGCACCGCACATCCTTGGCCGCTCCCGCACCCTTGGGGCAGAAGGCCACGACGACGGGCGCGTCGGGTTCGCCGCCCAGCAGCTCGGCCACGGCGTCGACGACGCTGGTGGCGGCGAGGACGATGTCGTAGCGTCCACCGGCCAGGAGCGCCGCGAGCTGCTCGAGGCTCTCGGCCGTGGTGGATCGGTGACCCTCGCGCTTCAGGACCGACTCGAGCGGCAGCTTGCCGACCGCGCTCGGGAGGCCCGACGCGGGATTGGCATAGATGAGCACGGACGCCGCGCGGGCCGTCTTGGGTCGCTGGTACCGGGTGCCTCGCCCGGACACCAGGAACTTGTCCCCGCAGGCGAATGCCTCGCCCGCGCCGAGCAGGCCGACCAGGGCCACGGTCGCAGCAAGCCGGCGTCGGTTCCTCATCGCAACCTCCTGACCTGAAGGGCTTTCCGAACACGACCCTAGCATCGCGGGCTCCGTGCGGTCAAACGTCATCTATCCCATCACGCGAGAAAGGCAGGCGCGAACCGGCAGCGATCGATCTGTCTTCATGGAATCCCAACGCGCCGCACGAGCTCCGCGAAGCGCGGATCGTCGCGGATCCGGTCCCAGGCACGGTCCACCTTGAGGAAGACAAGACCGGGGGACCGCTCCGCGAAGGCCGCCTCGAGGACGGCGAACGCCGGCTCGCGTTCGCCGAGCTGGGCATGGAGTCGCGCGGTGGTCAGTGGCGACACGTATCTCTCCCGGGCCAGTTCCTGCAACGCGGCAAGGCGCGCCCGCGCCGCCAGCCCCTCAGCCCGCTCGTAGTCCGCTTCGGTCCGCGCCGCCATGAGCGCTTCCACGCCGGCGGCCTCGTCGGAGAGCTCGTAGGCCTTGCGGAGCGCTTCGATTGCGCCGGCCAGGTCGCCCCTGCGCTTCTTGACCTCGGCGAGCCCGAACCATGCCCGCGAATCCTCGGGATCGCCCTCAATGATGGTTCGGTATCGCGCGAGGGCGGGTTCCAGTCGGCCGGAGTGGGCCAGCAGGTCAGCCTGCATGATCCGGACCTCCGGGTGGCCGGGATCGCCCGCCAGCACCTCGTCGATCAGCGCCAGGGCTTCGTCGGTCCTTCCACTTGCCCAGAAGAACAGGCACAGGGGCAAGACTGTCGCGAACTGGTTCCTCTCCATGGGATTGCGAAGGATCTCGCGATACTCCCGCTCCGCACGGGCGAAATCCCACTCGAAGAGGAAGGCCCGGTTCACGACCTGAGCGTGGGCCGCCGCGTTGCCCGGGTCGAGCTCGAGCACCTTGTCCATCTCCGACCGGACGCCGGCCCATTCTCCGGCGGGCTGCGCGTACCCGTTGACAGCGGCCCGTGAGTGGATGACGGAGAGCGCGAGGCGAGGCTCGATGAACTTCGGGTCCCGCTCGAGGGCTTGCTGGAACAGGCGCGTCGCCTCCAGGTCGTCCTCCTCGGTGTCCTTCATGAACCAGAATTGCGCCTTCAGAAACAGATCGTAGACCTCGGGGTCGGCCGTGCCGTGGCGTCGAAGGGCGACCTTCTCGCCCTCCGACAAGCGCGGACGCAAGCGTCCCGCGACGCCCGAGGCGATGCTGTCCTGAACGGAGAGCAGTTCGGTGACGGGCCGGTCGTAGGTCTCGCCCCACAGCCTCAGGCCGCTCCGGGTCTCGACGAGCTCCGCCGTGACCAGGAGTCGATCGCTGCGCCGTGCGATGCTTCCGGTCAGCACCGCTCCAACGCCAAGCCGCTGCCCGGCCTCGAGCGGATCCGGGCTTCCCTTGTAATGGAACACCGTCGACCGCGCCATCACGCGGAGCGACGCCACGCGCGACATCTGGTCGATCAGGCTCTCCGCGAGGCCGTCGCCGATGTACTCAGAGTCCGGGTCGCCGCTCCTGTTCTCGAAGGGCATCACCGCCAGCGAATCGACGGCGCCCCCGGAAGCGAATCGCCAGGCGCCCCATGCGGCTGCGAGGCCCATGGCGAAGATTGCGGCCAGGACGGCGGCGGCGCGTTTGGTGAGTCGATGCCGCCGCCGCTGCGGGGCAAGGGACACGTAGGTCTCCGTCGCGCTGATCTCGGCGAGGGCGGCCGCTCCTGACCCGATGGCGGCGAGGGCCGAGGCCAGCTCCGCGCCGTCGGCGGGGCGGTGGGAGGGATCCTTGGCCAGCGCACGCGCCACGAGGCGGTCGAAGTCCGCCGGCAGCGCCGTGCGTCTTCGGCTCGGAGGCACCGGGTCGCGTGCCAGGATCGCGGCGAGACGGTCGGTCGGCGTCGGCGCAAGAAAGGGCGACTCGCCGGTCGCGAGCTCGTAGAGGATGACGCCGACGCTCCAGACGTCGGAGCGGGCGTCGACGGCCAGCCCCCGCGCCTGCTCCGGCGACATGTAGCCGATCGTCCCGACGATGGAGCCCGGCGTGGTGCCCGAGTCGTCCTCCGCAAGCGCGCCCAGCGTGGCCTTCGCCACGCCGAAGTCGAGCAGCTTGACCAGCCCGTCGCTGCGAAGCATGACGTTCTCGGGCTTCACGTCGCGGTGCACGATGCCGATCGCGTGGGCGGCGGCGAGGCCCTTCGCGATCTGCACGCCGATGTCGAGCAGAGAGGCGAGCGGGAGCGGTCCGTCGCGCATCCGCTCGCGCAGCGTGACGCCGTCCACGAGCTCGGTGACCAAGAGGTCGCTCCCCTCGTGCTCGAGGATCTCGTGCACCGTGACGATGTTCGGGTGGTTCAGGGCGGAGGCGGCGAGGGCCTCCTGGCGAAAACGGCGCACGCGGTCGGCGTCGGCGGAGAGATGCGCCGGCAGGCGCTTGATCGCGACGCGGCGCTGCAGCCGCGCATCCTGGGCCTCGTAGACCTCGCCCATACCGCCGCTGCCGATGCGTCCGAGAACCTCGAAGCGGCCGATGCGCAGGCCGGCGAGCGAGGCCGCCTCGCCCGCGCCCGCGAGCCGCGCCGCCTCGGACGCCGCCGGGCTCTCGAGGAAGTCGTCGGTGCGGTCGTGGTCGAGCAGCGACTCCACCTCGCGGCGCAGCTCGGCGTCTCCGCCGCAGGCGTGGTCCAGGAAGGCCGGCCGTTCGCCCGGCGGCCGTTCCAGGGCCGCCTCGACGAGGGCGTCGACGCGCCGCCAGCGCTCCCGCGCCTCGGAGCTCACCGCACCTCGAGCTCACGGCGCAGGAATGCCTTGGCGCGCCGCCACTCGCGGGTCACGGTGTCCGGGTGCACGCCGAGGACCTCGGCGGACTCTTCCACGCTGAGGCCCGCGAAGTAGCGCAGCTCCACCACGCGGCACTTGCGCTCGTCGACCTGTGCCAGAGCCTGGAGCGCATCGTCGAGAGCGACGAGTTCCGCGGCCCGCGCTTCGCCCACGACGCAGGCCTCGTCGAGGGGGATCCGCGGCGCGCCGCCGCCCCGCTTCGCATAGGCCACCTTGCGGGCGTGATCGATGAGGATGCGCCGCATCATGCTCGCCGCGATGCCAAAGAAGTGCGCGCGGTTCTGCCAGCGCGGGTCGCGCTGGCCGACGAGCCGCAGGTACGCCTCGTTGACGAGCGCCGTGGTCTGCAGGGTGTGGCCGGGGCGCTCGCGACGCATGTAGCGATGCGCCAGCAGGCGAAGCTCGCTCTCGACGAGCGGCGCCAGTCGCTCGAGCGCCGCCGCGTCGCCGCGGGACCACGCGACCAGGAGGTCGGTCACCTCGTTCGGCGGGACTGCGCCAGCGCTCAGCGGAGGCCTCCGGCCTCCGATCTTAGACGCTTCGGGCGGGCCGCGCCTCAGCCGGCTTCGGCGGGCGCTGGCGCGGACGGATGCCGCAGGCTCCCCGACATGATCGGCGCGGCGATCTTGACGAGGGCCGTGAACACCAGGAATCCGACGCTGAAGACCCCCATCGCCACCATCCACTCGGTGGCCGACGGCGTGTAGTCGTAGATCTCGCCCAGCGTGTCGGGCGTCATCCCTGGGAGCACCAGGCCGATCCCCTTCTCCACGTACACCCCCGCCCAGATCAGCAGGCAGCCCAGGTTGAGCGTGATCCAGTTCCTCCGCGTGCGCGGGATCAGGAACAGCAGGAACGCCGTCAGGCTCGCCAGCAGCGAGCCCCAGGCGTAGGGCACGAGGGCGCGGTGCTCGCCGATGCCGAACCAGTAGTAGCGGGTGTAGAGCAGGTGCTCGGTGGCCGAGTAGAACTCCTTGAACAGCTCGGCGCCGAGCAGGAAGAGGTTGAAGAACATGGCGTAGGCCATCAGCTCCGCCACCTTCCAGATCGCCTCGTCCTTGATCTCCAGGCCCGTCGTGCGCCGGAGGAGCTGGAACGCGATGAGAAGCACCGCCGGGCCCGAGCAGAACGCCGACGCGATGAAGCGGGGCGCCAGGATCGACGCGTTCCAGTACGGCCGCGCGGCCATGCCGTTGTAGAGGAACGCGGTCACGGTGTGGATCGCGATCGCCATCGGGATCGAGAACATGACCAGCGGGATGACGAAACGCTTGCTGTACTCCCGGCCCCGGTACCCGCAGTAGAGCAGGTGGACGACCACCAGCACGTTCACGAGCAGGTAGATGTTCAGGACCAGCGCGTCCCACGCCAGGAGCGAGCTGGGGAAGTGGGGCGTGCCCAGGAGCGGCAGGAGGTGGTGCAGCCGCTCGGGGCGACCCATGTCCACGAGCACGAACAGCAGGCACATCACGATCGCGCTGATCGCCAGGAGCTCGCCCAGGATCACGACCTCCTTGATGGGCTTCCACTGGTAGACGTAGGCGGGGATCACGAGCAGCACCGCCGCCGCCGCGACCCCGACCAGGAACGTGAAGTTGCCGATGTAGAAGGCCCACGTGATCTGGTCGCGCATGTTGGTCGCGATCAGGCCGCTCTCGAACTGGTGGGAGTAGCCGTAGAGGCCGATCGCGACGCCGGCGAGGAGGAACGCGACCCAGAGCCGGTAGTTGCGGTCGCCGGTCGTCACGAGTCGCAGGCAGCTCTTCGGGAAGGCGAGGATGCCGGGCATGGGCGCTCCTGCTACGTGGCGTAGAAGTAGTAGAAGTGGGGAGCCGTGTTCAGCTCCTCCTTGAACACGAACACGCGCTTCGTCTCCATCACCTGCCGGATCTCGCTCTGCGGGTCGAGCAGGTTGCCGAACTTGCGCGCGCCGACGGGGCAGACCTCCACGCAGGCCGGGTAGCGGCCGTTGCGCACGCGATGGATGCAGAAGGTGCACTTCTCGACGACGCCCTTCGGCCGCGGCCGGTTGCCGAGCAGGTGGGTGTCAGGGTTCATCTCGGACGCGGGCAGCTCCGGCTCCGCCCAGTTGAAGTGCCGCGCCCCGTACGGGCACGCGGCCATGCAGCAGCGGCAGCCCACGCACCAGTCGTAGTCGATCACCACGATGCCGTCGGGCTCCCTCCAGGTCGCCCCGACGGGGCAGGCCTTGACGCACGGGGGGTTGCGGCACTGGTGGCACTGGACGGGCATGTAGAAGTGCCCCGGCCGGGGCACCAGGTCGGCCTGGTAGTAGGCCTCGGCGTGGGCCAGGTCCACGCCGCGGGCCTTGTCCATCTCGAGCACGCGGATCCAGTGGATCTGCGGGTTCCGGCGCGACTGGTTGTTCTCCTGGACGCACGCGTAGACGCAGCGCCGGCAGCCGATGCAGCGGGAGAGGTCCAGGCCGTAGCCGAACTCGACGTCGGGCGCGGCGGGCTCGACGCCCACGCGCACCTTCTTGCCGAAGCGCTCCGAGTGCTCGCGCTCGAGCCGCGCGACGAGCTCCGCGACCTCCGGGCGGGACAGCTCGCGGGCGTTCCTGCGCAGGAACTTCTCGACGTCGCACGCGGTCAGCGCGACCCCAGCGGCTCCCGCCGCGGCGCGGCGCAGGAAGGCCCGGCGGCCGGCGCATGCGTCGGGCTTCGGGTTCATCGCCTCATCTCCTGGGGTCGCGCCGGCGCGGGCTCGGGCGCGAGGGCCTTGAAGCGCGGGGTGTGCGGGTTGTGGCAGTTCACGCAGAGGTAGTAGGTCCGCTCGCCGTCCCAGCGGCCGACGCGCTTGCCGTGGATGCCCGCTCGCCAGTCGCGGTACTTGTCCCCGTGGCACTGCCCGCACAGCCGGTACGACTCGGTGAACGGGACGTGAGCGCCGCTCGCCAGGCGGAGCACGTCGCGGTTCTGGTTGTCGTGGCAGTCCAGGCACCAGCGGTTCTCGGAGTCGTGGTTGAAGGCGCCCTGCACGTCTTCGTGGAATCCCAGCTCGCGCCGGGTGGCGTCGCCGCCGCCCTCGTGGCACTGGCTGCACGGGAAGATGCCCTCGCTGAAGGGCGGCGCCTCCGCCTGTATCTCGCCGGGGCGGGGCTGGTCGCGCCGTTCCGCCGAAGGCGGCGGCGAAGGTCGTGCCGCCACGGACGGCGCCGCGTCGGCGCCGTCGCGACAGCCCGAAGCGCCCGCTGCCACTAGGAACCCACTGATGCCGAGCGCGATCGCGCGAGCGGTCCTCATTCGCTTCGCTCCGTTTCTCGCCTGTTCGTCAGCACAGGTCGTGCCATCGACCCAGGCAGATCCGGCCGCTCATCGCGACGTCTCGCTCGACCGGCCGAGACGCGAGGTGGCGATCAAGGTCCCGCCGTACAGGGCGAGCGTCAGGAACAGGCTCAGGGGTTCTCCGTGTCTGAAGTCCTGGAGCACGACCTTGGCGCCGGCGCCGATCAGGACCACCGGCACCAGCCACGCCAGCTCGGGAACGCCGCGGCCACGGCGCGCCACGGCAGTGAGCGCGACCGCGAGCGCGCTCAGCGCCGCGGTCCGGGCGGTCGCGAGCATGCCGGCTCCCGGCTCGTGCCCCACCGCCCACAGCAGCCCGCGCGACAGCGACTGTGCGCCCAGCCCGGCGACGCTCCACGCGAGGCCGGTTGCGAGCAGGAGACGTGCCGCGAGGGCGCCGCCGGGAAGGCGTTCCGCACTCCGAAGCAAGGCGGCGTAAGCCGCGAGACAGGCGAGCAGCGCCGCCACTTCCTCGAGGCCAGGGGCTGGCGGCAAAGCCGGCGCTGCGAGGGCGCGCCCGGCGCTCGTCAGGAGTCCGGTCGCGGCGCAGCAGCCCAGGAGGTAGAGAACACCGTGCTCGCCCAGGATTCTGCGGCCTGTCCCGAGCCCGAGGCCGACCGCTCCCAGCCCGAGGATGGCCATCGTCGGCGCCAGCAGTCCTCCGCGGGCCAGCCAGATGCAGCCGACCGATGTCAGGATCGCGGCGGCGGTGGTGTAGCTGTAGAACGTCCGGCTCTGGCCCGGGCGCCGGTCGATCGCCAGGAATGCCGCGAGATAGAACGCGCCTCCGAGGGCCAGGACCACCGCTCCGAGCGTTCCTGTGGAGATCGCGCCGAAGTCGAGCGCTCGGGCGGCGCCGCCCAGGCCGATCAGCAGCGCGGCGGGCATCTGCAGGAGCTCGAAGGCCCCGGGCTGGGACCCGCCGACGAGGGTGCGCTTCGCTTCGCTGGCCACGTAGATGAGCGGCAGCGCCAGCGCGGCCGTCTCCACGAGCGGCAGGGGCAGCGCAGCGTAGCCTTCGGGCGGACCGCCCTCACGCAGGGCCCTGGCCAGGCAGGCCAGCACGGCCACGTCGGCTCCCAGGGCCGCGGGCCAACGCAGGCCGCGACCGCGAGTCGTGGTCAGGCCCTCCACCGCGGCGGCCATGCCCAGCACGCCGAAGACGGCGGGCAGCGTTTCGCGGGCGCCCGCCAGCAACACGAGCCCCGCGGTCACGCCGAACACCGCGGCGGACCAGGCGACCCACGCCAGCTCGCGCCGGATGCCGACGACCACGCAGGCCACCACGGTCAGGACCAGGGCGAAGGACGCCGCGGCCGCTCCGAGGGCCCGGTAGCGCAGCGCGCTCTCCAGCACCAGGGGAAGCGCGATGGCCAGCGCCGCGAGGCCGTGGAACGTCGCGCTCGGCCGCCGGGCCGCCTGCCCGGCCTCCCGATCCGCGCGAAGCAGCCATGCCCCCGCGTAGACGAGCCCCGCGACCGCGGCGGCGGAGACGGGCGCCGCTCCCGTGTCGGCGACGCTTCGGAGCAGGTAGCCACCGGCAAGGACGAGCAGGGTGCGGCCCAGCAGCGGGACGAGCCGCTGGGTGCTCGCGGCCGACGGCGTCGGCCCCTCGGGGAGCAGCGACAGGGCCTGCGGCGCCTCCGCTCGCGAAGCGGCTTCGAGCAGGGCCAGCCTCCGCTCGATGCCGTCGAGCCGGGAGGCCAGCTCGTCGACGCGCCTCTCCTGCGCCTCGGGGTCCAGCGTGACTCTCGCGCCCACCGTGCTCCCCGCGTTCGTTGCGGGGCGAGCAGCAAGAAGCGTGCGCGTGCGCCCGGACGCCAACGTCCTCCCACGCTGCCTTGGTCCGACGAAAAGTCGGCGCGTGAAACCTGCACGCCCGCAGCCTTTGCGGAGCGGCGCTCAAAAGTCGAGCCGCAGGCCGAGGCGCGCCACGCGTGGGGGCTGCAGCGCCGTCGGCGTTCGGAAGCGCGGTCCGGAGACTGGATCCTCCTCCACCTCGTTCCGGGCGCCGAGCAGGTTGAAGACCTCGACCGCCAGGCCAAGCCTGCGGCGGCCACCGAGGGCGAGGTCCTTCCCCACGCGGACGTCGACCGTGAGGGTGTAAGTGAAGCGGTGACCCGACGGCACCAGGTAGCGGCCGGCGTCGTCGACCGCCCCGCGAAAGACCTGGCCGCGCGGCGTCGCGGCCACCGCCTCGGGCCCCTGGGCCAGATCGGGCACGACGACGACGCGGTTGAAGGGCTGTCCGTCCTGGTAGCGCGCCACCGCGCCGAAACGCCAGTCGCCGGGCGCTCGATATGCCGCCGCAATCTTGACCGTGTAGGCCCGGTCGAAGAAGCCGCGGCCGTCGGCGTGGGTGTCCGCGTTGGGATCGTCGTGGAGCTCTCCGAGCAGACCCTGGTCGTTCTCCGTGACGCGAAACCCCCTGTTGCCTCCGCGGATCTCCGTCCGCGATGCCGTCGCGCCAGCCTGGAGCGCCACTCGCCCGACGTCTCTCTCGATCCGCAGCTCGACAGCCTGATGAAGGCCCGCGTGGTCCGACGGGTTGGTCAACAGGTAGCGGTCCAGGCCGAAGCTCTCCGGCTTCCGGTCGTAGACGGGGAGAAGCTGGTCGTCCTGTGCTCCGACGATGTCGCCGGCCGGGTCCGGGAGCAGGCGGACGGTGTAGGACGACGGCGGCGCGCCGACATCGACGGAGTCCACGAGGTCTCGCTCGCGACGGTCGAACCCAGTGAGACGGACCCGCGAGCCGCCGGGCGACGCCTCGAGGCCGAGGACGACCTCGCGCGTCCGCGGCGGCCGCAGGTCTGGATCGATCGCCGCCAGGGCGCCGTCGGGGGCGCCCGGACCGACGCGCGACACGAGAACACCGCGCTCGGCCGGATCGAAGCGCCCGTCGCCGTTCGCGTCTGTCCAGCGAAAGACCTCGGCCTGCGGCCCGTTCGGATCGCCGAAGGCCAGCGGTGCGAGGAGCAGGCGATGGGCGTAGTCGGCGTAGCCGCCGAAGAGCGACAAACGGCTCCACTCGGCGAGCCGGATCCGCGCGGCCAGGCGGGGCGAGAACGTCGTCCAGGACACGCCCTGGGCGGCGCCTTCCGCCGCGCCTCGGGCGGCTGCGAACCGGAGGCCGGCCTCGAGGAACATCCGGTCGCGCAGGCCGATCCGGTCCGCGGCCCACGCAGCCGCGGACCAGGCATGGCGCACAGAGTCAGGGCCTGGCCAGGCGTACTCCCACACGCGCGCGGGCAGGCCGTCAACGGTTTCCGCGATCGCGACGGCGCCGCCCGCGCGGTCGCGCACCGACGCGCGGTCGAGCGTCGCCCCGATCCGCGGCGCATGCCAGAGCTTGCCGATCGGCGAGGCGGGCCGCGCGAAGGTCAGCCCCGCGGTCCAGGTCGTCCGCCGGCTGCCCGCGGGAAGGATGAGCTCGGGCACCGGCCCGTCACGAAGGCGCTCGACGGGCCGCGTGGCGCCGTTCCCCTGAGGCTCGAACCGCGCGGCCACGAGCCCGGCGAACGCGGTGGCGCTCCCCCGCTCGCCCGCTCGCGTCCAGCGTCCCTGCACCCCGACCGCGTCCACGGCTTCGCGCGGCGCGCTGCCCAGGAACGGCGCGAGGAGCGGCCGCCGCACCGTCTGTGCCGCGACGTGCAGCCGCAGGCTGTCGCGCTCGCCGAAGTCGCGCAGGAGCTGGCCGGACCCGGCGGCGTGGGTCGCCTCGCGCTCCGCGGCCTCGTCCCGCTCGCTTCGACCCACGTGCGCGTAACGGCCCGAGAGCAGGATGCGCGCCCTCGTCGCCACCGGTCCGGAGGCGAACGCCCTCAGGTCCGCCAGCGATCCGAAGCGCGCGATCGGCGGCGCAGCGTCCGGCTTCGGCGCTTGCTGCAGCGCGGAGCCCAGCGCGTCGGCACGCACGCTCCCGCGCCAGGACGATGAGGGCGCGAGCGGAACGAAGGCCATCGTGACGCCAGCGCCGGACTGGTCGGCCGGGGCGAGACCGGAGACGACCTCGATTCTCTCGAGTACGTCCAGATCGGGCTCGGCGAGCGGGAGGCCGCCGTTCAAGGGGTCGGTCAGGTCGACCCCGTCCCAGCGTAACGCGTTCTGCGTCCATGACGCACCGCGCATCGAAAAGCGACCCGGCTCGCCGAGATGGAGGCCAGCTCCGTCGATGCGGTCGAGTATTGCGGCTGGCTCCACGGTCTCGAGCTGCGACCAGGGGTTCCGGCTCGACGGAAGGTCGCGCGCGAAGGCGGCGTCGAGGACGGCGATGGCGCGCACGTCGAGGCGCTCGACTTGGATCCGGACCGCCTCCTCCTGATCGACGGCTTCGACCGTCAGCGGACACGGGGGCACGTCGGCGAGCGCAGCGAAGCCCCGAGCGTCGGTGGTTGCGCGCCACGCGCGGCCATCTGGACAGTTGGCCACGATCCGGGCCTCGGGCCGCGGCCGGCCGGCGACATCGAGGACGCGCACGACGACGGCGGCTCCCTCGGCGTCGGCCCGGGCCGCCGCGCACAGGACCAGGATCAGCAAGGCGGCGCTCGGCGGAGCCAGTCTTCGACGAGCGGGCGCATCGAGCGCGAACGTCGCGAGACCGAGCTGGCCCGTCCAGTAGAGGGCCATGACGAGCCAGCGCCCGCCGGGGACCGGAGCCCGGAAGCGATCGAGGGCGATCAGGCTGTCCGAAAGCCCGAATAGCACGGCGCCCACGACGGTTCCCCATCGGCCGGTGTCGAGAGCAGCGACGGCCGCCCGCCACATCATGGCGAGGAGCAGCGCGGCGTAGAGGCACACGGGAACCGTCAACGGGCCGAGGCCGGCCCAGGTCAGCCGCAGCAGGACCGCGCCCCAGAGCAGGAACGGGGCCAGGACGATCGGGCGCAGCCGCGGGGCGCGCCGCAGGAAGGCGGCGATGTAGGCGACGTGGGCCGCTGCGAAGGCCGCCATGCCGGTCATGAAGAACCGGGGCGCGGGGTCGAGCTCCAGCGCCAGATCGCCGAGGGTCGAGAACAGGAGCGCGGCCGTCACGAGGCCCGCCGCGGGAGCGCCAGCTATCCAAGCCGCGAGTGCGATGGCCGGAACCGGCTTGGCCCAGAGGCGGAGCGCAGGCAGCTCGAACCACAGGCCCAGGCCATACGCGAAGACGGCGAGCGCGAATGCGAGGAGCGAGACGCTGCGACGCGATATCACGGCAACTCGAGATTCAACTCCTTCAACGACGGAACGGGCTCCTCGCCGCGCAGCGCGGGCCGGTAGCGCCAGTGCAGCACCGCATCGGTGATTGCGCCGCGAAGCGGGGCGGGCCCAGCCAGGTATTCGACGCGGGTGACGTCGCCGCTGTTCGAGATGTGAACCCGGAGGCGGACCGAGCGCGCGAGTCCGAGGCGAAAGCGGAGCACCTGAACCGCCTCGGGGATCTCGCACGAAATGCAGGTCGCTGGAACGACGGGCACAGCTACCGGGGCCGTGGTCGGCGGCGGCGGCGTGCTCGCTGAGGACGGCAGGGTCGTGCTCGGCGGCGGAGGCGGCTGGGTCGTGCTTGGTGGCGGCGGCTGGGTCGTGCTCGGCGGCGGCGGCAGGGTCGCACTTGGTGGCGGTCGCAGGGTCGTGCTCGGCGGCTGCGGCAGGGTCGTGCTTGGCGGGAGCGGCAGGGTCGTGCTGGGCGGCGGCACTGGAGTCGCCATGGTGACCGGAGGCGAGACGATCGGCGCCTCGGGCGCTGGAGCGCGGATCCAGCGCCACCCGACGTAGGCGAGGCCGGCAACCGCCGTCGCGAGGAGCGCGGGAATCAGGATGGGCGTCGACAGCGTGGGTTTACGCGGGATCCGTGACGGCTCCGGCTGTGGACGCTCCGGCTGTAGGCGCTCCGACCTGGGCTCGAGTCGCGCGAGGGCCTGGCCGGCGGCGGCGCGCACGCCGTTGTCGGCGTCCTCCCGAAGGGCGGACGCCAACGCCTCCGACGCCAGCCGGGACATCGGAGGGACGAGCAGCGCGTCGGCGACCAGCCTCCCCAGCGCTTGAACAGCCCCGAGGCGAACGCCCTGCTCCCCGTGTTTCACGGCCTTGACGAGCGACGGCACCAGGAGACGTGCCTGGGCCTCGCGCGAGAAGATCGGCACCTGGGTCGGCGGCCGCGGCGTGGCCGGACCGGTGGCCGTCTCCGGCTCGTCGCCCGTTTCCATCTCGTCCGTGGTCTGGCGCGCCAGGCCCGCGCGGGCGGCACGCAGGTCCGCGAGGATCTCGCCGCAGCTCGCGTAGCGCGCAGCCGAAGCCCTCGCTAGCGCCTTGCGAAGGATGGGCAGGGCCGGGCCGGGGATCTGTCGCGCCAGGGGGCTGTCCCAGTCCGGATCCCGCTCGAGACGACGCATCATCGCGGCGGCCGGTGTCTCGGCGGGAAAGGGCCCGCGGCCGGTGAACAGCTCGAAGATCACGAGCCCCAGCGCGTACAGGTCGCTGCGGAAATCGAGGCTCTCGCCGCGCACCTGCTCGGGGCTCATGTACTCGGGCGATCCCACCACGTGGCCGGTGCGCGTGGCGCCGCCGCCGCTGTCCTCTCCCCAGACCTTCGCGATCCCGAAGTCCATGAGGCGCACGAGGCCGCGGGCGTCGCGCGTGATGTTCGCGGGCTTGAGGTCGCGGTGAATGACGCCCGCCTCGTGGATCGCCTCGAGGCCTTCGGCGATCTGGATCGCGACGTCGTAGGCCTGCTCCCAGGCGAGCGGTCCGCCTTCCCGGAGGAGACGCCTCAAGTCCTTGCCTTCGACGAGCTCCATCGAGATGTACAGGAGGTCGCCGTCCTCGCCGTATTCGTGGATGCCGCACACGTTGCGGTGGCGCACCCGCCACGCCAGCTTGATCTCCGAGCGAAAACGCTGCGCCAGCTCCGGGTCGCGCGTCGGGCTGGCCTTGAGCACCTTGAGCGCCACGCTCACGTCGAGGGCGCGGTCCTGGGCCTTGAAGACGGTCGCCATCCCCCCCGCGCCCAGCTCGTCGAGGATCTCGTAACGGCCCCCGACGACCGAGCCTGCGCCGATGCGAGCAGACGACGAGGACGCAGCCATGGATCCAGGGAGCCGGCACAGACGATACGCTTCCTCACCGGCTCCCTCAAGCCGCGGCTTGACAGTCCGGCGGGCGCCTCCTATCGTTCGAGCATTCCACCGGAGTGCGCGGACGTGGCAGTGCCGCGTGAGGTCTGACTTGAGCCACGTGCACGACGGCTCGGTCGGCGTGACCGGAGCGCCGGGCGACCGTGGCGCCGCCGAGCGGGACATCTTCGTCGGCCGCCGGCAGGAATTGCGCAGGCTCGATGAGCTCTTCGACCAGGCCTTGCGCGGATCAGGGCACCTCGTGTTCGTCAGCGGCGAGAGCGGCATCGGCAAGACCGCTCTCGTGCGCACGTTCCTCGCCGTCGCGCGCCAGCGCGACCCGTCGTGGACCTACTGCCGCGCCCGCTGCGCCGCCCAGTACGGGCAGGGCGAAGCCTACCTGCCGTTCCTCGAGGCGCTCGGAAACCTCCTCCTCGGTCCGGCGCGAGAGGTCACGGCCCGCCTCCTCAAGGAATACGCGCCGACCTGGTGCCTGCAGCTTCCCGCGGCCGGCGTCTCCCCGGAGTCGCTCCGCGAGCAGACGATCGGAGCCACGAAGGAGCGCATGCTGCGCGAGTTCGGCGACCTGTTCGAGGCGGCCTCGGTCCAGGCGCCGCTGGTGGGCCTCCTCGAGGACCTCCAGTGGGCCGACCTCTCGAGCATGGATCTGCTGCGACACCTCGCGAATCGTGTGGCACGCCTGCGAATGCTGCTCCTGGTCACCTTCCGGCCCTCGGAGCTCGAGGTGGGCCAGGCCCCGATCCGAGCCGCGGTCGCCGACCTGCTCCTGCAGCGCGCCTGCGAGGAGTTGCGGCTCGGGCCCCTGAGCGGCGAGGAGGTCGCGAGCTATCTGGACCTGCGCTTCTCGCCCAACGCCTTTCCGCCCGAGCTGCTCGCGGGCCTCGAGCGCACCGAGGGCCACCCCTTCTTCGTCACGAGCCTGGTGCAGTACCTCGTGGACCAGGGGCACATCGCGCGGCGCGGCGAGCGCTTCGAGCTGACCCATTCCCTCTCCGCGAAGGACTTCGAGGCGCCCGCGAGCGTCCGCGCCCTCGTCCACCGCAAGCTGGAGGCGCTGGGCGAGGAGGAACGCGCCGCGCTCCAGACGGCGAGCGTGATGGGACGGGAGTTCCTCTCCAGCGTCGTCGCCCGAGTGCTCGGCGGCGACGAGATCGCCGTGGAGGAGCGGCTGCGGCGGCTTGAGCGGGTGCAGCGGCTGCTCTACGCGGTGGGCGAGGAGGAGCTCCCCGACGGCTCGCTGGCCACGCGCTACCGGTTCGCGAATGCCCTCTATGCCGAGATCCTCTACGACGACCTGCTCGGCAAGCGGCGCGCCGCGCTCCACAAGCGGGCCGGCGACGAGCTGCGGAAGGCCTACGCTGCCCAGGCCCCGCGGGTGGCCGCGCAGCTCGCGGTGCACTTCGAGCGCGGCCGGGACTTCGCGGGCGCGAGCTGGGCGCTGTCCCACGCGGCTGGGAACGCGGCCGCGCTCTACGACAACGCGGCCGCCGCCGCACGCTACGACGAGGCGATCGCGTTCGCGGACCGCCTGCCCGAGGCCGAGCGTCCGACCCTGATCCTGCCCTTGCTTCGGAAGCGGGGCGCCGCCAGCATGGCCATGACCCGCTTCGGGGAGGCCGAGAAGAGCTTCGCGCGGATGCTCCAGCATGCCCGCCACGCGGGCGACGCGTCCCTCGAGTGCGCGGCCCTGGCAGGACTGTGCAACGCGCTCTTCTTCTCGCACCGGATCGAGGAGATGGCCGTGTGCGCCGAGGAGGCGTGGCGCGCCGCCGAGCGCTCCGGAAGCGCGGCCCTCCAGCTGGAGGCGATGCTGCTCGTCGCGCAGCTCGCCCAGGAGGAGGGCGACCTGGCCGACTGCGGCACGCTGCTCGAGGACGGTCTCGCGGTCGCGAAGCAGCTCGGCCAGAAGCCGCTCATGCTCGCGGCGACCGCGCTGCGCGGAGTGCTCCACTACTGGCACGGGGAGTATCCCCTCGCCGAGGCCCGCCTGGCGGAGGCACACGACCTCGCCCACGAGCTCCACGACGGCTTCAACCTGCTGTTCACCACCCGTTTCCTGGGCCTCGCCCGGGTCAACCTGGGACGCATCTCCGAGGCGCTCGGGTGCTTCCGGGAAGGCATCGAGGCGGCGCGGCGCAACGCCGACCGCTTCTGGCTCCCGACGCTGTCCAGCCACATGGGCTTCCTGCATAGGGAGCTCCAGGACATCCCCGCGGCCATCGAGCACGACCGCGAGGGCTTGCGCCTCGCGCAGGCCCACGGCTACGGCGAGGCGGAGAGCGGCGCGCTCCTGAACCTCGCTATCGACTACACGCTGGCCGGCGAGCTGGATCGAGCCCTCGAGTTCTTCGAGGAGTCGCAGGCCGTGGCTCCGAAGAGCTGGTTCGCCTGGCTCACCGAGCTGCGGCAGCTCTCCGCCCTGGCGGGGTACTGGCTGGCCCGCGGCGACCGGCGGCGCGCAGCCGAGCAGGCTTCCCGGCTCCTCCCGCAGGCGCGGCGGCGCGGCGCGCTCGTCTACGTCGTGGCCTCCCATCGTCTGAACGCGGAGTGCGCCCTGGCGGACGGCGATGCAGCGGCGGCCGCGGCCTGGCTGGAGAAGGCGCGCGCCACCCTCGGCAGCGCCTCGGCTCCGCTCGAAGCCTGGCGCGTGCACGCCGTGGAAGGACGCTGCCGCGCAGCGCTCGGCGATGGGGCCGGCGCCAGCGCCGCATGGGGCCGCGCGGCCGCGCTCGTCCAGGCGATCGCCGAGACAACCGACGAGCCGGCTCTGCGCGCGACGTTCCTGGGATCACCCTCCGTCCGCGAGGTGCTCAACGGCGCCGGTCTCGCCTAGCCTGAAGCTGCGCGGGCGGGTCGGAGACGTCGAGCGGGTCTTCGTGCTGCCGCCGGGCGAGACCTGCGCCGGCAGCACCGGCGACAACGACATCGTGCTCCCGGTGCGCGGCGTCTCGCGGCGTCATGCCCGCTTCCGGCTCGACACGGGCGGAGCCGCGGTGGAAGACCTCGGCAGCCGGAACGGCCTCTTCGTCAACGGCTCGCGCGAGGAGCGGGCGAGCCTCGCGCCGGGCGACGAGGTCCGGCTGGGGCCGGTGACGCTGGCCGTGGAGGAGGCGCGTCCCAGCGAATCGCCGACGCCGAGGGTCGTCGCGTCGGGCATCGCCGAAGTGCCGGTGACCGCCGCCATGCTCGCGGCGGGCGCGCTCGTGGCACAGCAGGTCGTGGGAAAGGCGGTCCGGGACGCCCTCTTCCTGTCGAGCTTCGGCGTCCGGCTGCTGCCGCCCATGATCATGGCCTCGTCGCTCGTCGCCATGGCGGCGGCGCTGGCCTTCTCGCGGGCCCTCGCGGCCCGGCCCCCCGCGCAGGTGATCCCCGCGGCGGTCGCGGCGAACGCGCTCCTGCTCGCCGCGGAATGCGTCCTGTGCCTGTTCCACCCGGCGGCCGCGGCCGTCGCCCTCTACCTCCACCTTGCGGTCTTCGGCGGAACGCTGGTATCGGGCTTCTGGTCGGTGCTCGGCGAGCGCGTCGATCCCCACACGGCGCGAAGCCTGGTGGGCCGGATCGGCCTCGGGGCCTCGGCCGGAGGAGCGATGGCCGGCCTGTTCGCCTGGGGTCTCGCCGGCCGCATGCCGATCGCGGGGCTCGTCGCCGGCATGGCAGGGCTGGGCCTGCTCTCCCTGGTGGCCCTGTGGCGCGTGCGCGGCTCCGCGCACCGGGACGAGCCCGAGGCGGCGCCAAGCGGCGACGGTCCGCCTCGTGCACTCCTCGGCCTCCGCATCCTGGGCGAGGTCCCATACCTCCGCCACCTCGCCCTGGTCGTGGCCCTGGGCGCGGTCAGCGAGGTGCTGCTCGACTACGCCTTGAAGGCCGAAGCGGCCCGTGCCTTCCCGGCCGCCTCCTCGCTCGTCGCGTTCTTCGCCCTCTTCCAGGCCGGGATCGCCGTCACCACCCTGGTGACGCAGGGCGCGCTGGTGCGGAGCTCGCTCGAGTCGCTGGGCCTCGCGGGCACCGTGGCCCTGTTGCCGGCCGCGGCCCTGCTCTGCGGCCTGTCGGGCGCCCTCGCGCCGCTGCTCGCGACGGCGGCGCTGGCCCGCGGGGCGCAGAGCGTGCTGCAGGGATCGCTCTTCCGCGCCGGCTACGAGCTCCTCTTCACCGCCCTCCCGCGCCACCGCAAGCGCCCGACCAAGACGATCGTCGACGTGGGCTTCGACAAGCTCGGGGGGGTGGCGGGCGGAGGTCTCGCCCTCGCGCTCGTCTGGCTGGGTCCGACGCCGGGCACGTCGCGCCTCTTCGTCTGGAGTGCCGTTTGCTCCCTCGCGGCCCTGCTCTTGACCCGCCGTCTCCACGGGGGCTACGTGGCCGCGCTGGAGGAGAGCCTGCTGTCCGGGGCGGTGCGCCTCGATCGTGCCGCGGTTTTCGACAGCACGACGCGACTGACGATGGCGAGCACCGGCCTGTGGCTGGAGCCGCGCTCCAGCCTGACGGGCGCGCTGACGGCCGAGCCGCCGCGCGACGGAGTCGGCAAGGCGGCCCGGGATCTCGCCTCCGACGATCCCGCGCGCGTCCGCGGCGTCCTGCTCCGGCCCGAGGTCCTGGACGTCCGCCTGGCCTCGCTGGCCGTGCCGTGGCTCGCCCGTGACGAGCTCGCCGCCGAGGCCGCACGCGCGCTGAAGGCGATCGCGCCGCGCATCGCCGGTCTGCTGGGGGACGCGCTGCTCGAGCCGACACATCCGGCTCAGCTGCGTCGCCGCGCGGCGCGCCTTCTGGCGACGGCGCGGGGCCCCCTGGCCGTCGAGGCCCTGGTCCGAGGGCTCCACGATCCCGACTTCGAGGTGCGCCAGGCCTGCGCCTCCGCTCTCGTCCGGCAGCGAGAGCACGCCGACGCCGCCGTCCCGGCGGACGCCGCCCATGACGCGGTCGCGCGCGAGCTCGAGCGCACCGATCCCGTCGAGCCGGAGCGGAGGCTGGACCACGTCTTCCACCTGCTGGAGCTGGCCCTCGACCGCGAGCTGCTGCGCATCGCCCGGCGATCCATTCGGGAGGGCGGCGCCCTCCGCGGAACTGCGCTCGAGTATCTGTCGGCCGTCCTTCCCGAGCCCGTTCGGCGCGGGGTCTTCGTCCTCGCCGGCGAGGCGGTCCCGGAGAAGACGCGAAGGCCGGCACAGCAGCTGGAGGAGGAGCTCCTGCGGCTGTCGCGTTCGGGCGCGCCGGAGAAGGCGCGATGAAGGGGTCGGCCCTGAGCCTCGTCCTTTCCATGGTGAGCGAGGCCGCCCGGGCGCAGGAGCCTGCCGGGCAGGCGACGTCCGAGCCGACGCGCGTCGAGGTGGTGACCGTGACGCCGTGTCGTGGATGTCTCACCACGGTCGTGAACTCCCCCGCCGCCGTCACCGTGATTCCGTCCGAGGCGATCGTCAGCGCCGCAGACCGCAGCGTCCCGGAGCTGCTGCGTGCGGTGCCCGGCGTGAACGCCGTGCGCACTGCGAACCGCGACTGGAACGTCACGAGCCGGCAAGGCACGTCCACCCTCGCCAACTCGCAGCTCGTGCTCGTGGACGGCCGCTCGATCTACCTGGACTTCATGGGCGTGATCCTGTGGGACCTGCTCCCCGTCGACCCCATGGATATCGACCAGATCGAGGTGGTGCGCGGCCCGGCCTCCGCGGT
>DASSJI010000274.1:0-5422 GCA_035691285.1 Vicinamibacteria bacterium
CTCGGATCCCGAGTTCCCCACGACCGAGAAGAACGACCGCGTCTACGGCAAGCTGAACTGGCAGATCAACCCGAACCACAAGCTGGCCCTCGGCTATCACGACGACTACTACAACCTTCCCTTCACGGTCACCGCCGCGTACGCGCCCTCGACCTACACTGTGGATTACGGGCGCAACCCCACGCCGCAGCTGATGTACACGGGCATCCTCTCGGACAAGACGGTGCTGGAGGCGCGCGTCTCGGGCTTCTACGGGTGGGACCATTCGGGTCCTGTCGACGACAGCCAGCCGCGCATCCAGCCGCACTTCTACGACCTCGACACGGGACTTCGCAGCGGCGGCATCTACTACTGGTACGACGACACAGCCGTCCAGCTCGGCTCGAGCGTGAAGCTCTCGCACTTCGCCGACGACTTCCTGGGGGGAAGCCACGACTTCAAGTTCGGCGTCCAGTGGCTCAAGGGCGGCGTGAAGGACGGCGTCAGCGGTTACAACGACCTGATCTTCACCTACGACTACACCAACTACTACGGGTACACCTACAAGGTCGCGTACGGTTATGACTATCGGCCCTTCTCGTACGGCGGCACGACCGACGGGATCGGCGTGTTCTTCGACGACACGTTCCGGATCAACGAGCGCCTGACGCTGAACCTGGGCCTGCGTTTCGACCGCAACAGCGCTTCCATCCCAGACCTGGACGTCCTCGACCAGGACGGGAACCCCACGGGCGCGACGTTCCCGGGGCGGGACCTCTACGACTGGAGCCGCTTCTCGCCGCGCCTCGGCTTCAACTACAAGCTGACCAAGGACGGCAAGACCGCGCTGCGTGCACACTGGGGCCGCTACTACCGCGCGGTGGTGGTGGGCGAGTTCTCGAACAGCCTCGGCGCGGAACCCTACGAGATTCTGTCGGGGTACTACGACCTCGCCACCAACACCTTCATCGATCCTGTCCTCTCGGAATCCAGCCGGAATCGGGACGTCTCATCGGACTACAAGCCCTCCTACACGGACCAGTTCATCGCCAACGTCGAGCGTGAGGTGGCAAAGGACATCGGCCTATCGCTCAACTACGTGTACAAGCGAGGCAGAGACGGCGTCGCCTGGCAGGACGTCAGTGGTCAGTACGAAGATGCAACGATCGTGGACGACACCGGGCCCGACGCCACGGGCCGGCCCATCCCCGTGCAACGCCTGGTCAGCGATCCTGCCGACAGCTTCTTCGTCCTAGGCAACCCACGCCAGCCCGAGATGAAGACCAACATTCACGCCTTCACGGCCGAGCTGAAGAAGGTGATGTCCAACAACTGGCAGGCCCGGCTGTCCTATACGTACCTGAACTCCGAGGGCGTGCTCCCATCAGGGCGAAACTCCAACACGGAATCCCAGTGGTCCTCCGCGCGCTTCTCACGCTTCGGCCAGAACCCGAACGACTTCGTCAACGCCGGAGGCAAGCTGCTCGGCGACCGCCCCCACACGGTCAAGAGCCAGATCGTCGTGCAACTGCCCTACGGCTTCCTCGTGGGCGCCAACTACCTGTACCAGAGCGGACGCTCCTGGGTCCGGATCCGGAACGTCACCGACCCGGATCTCGGCTTCCCCAGCGCTCCCAACATCCAGCTCGAGGAGCGTGGCCAGCGCCGGCTCCCGTCGTGGAATACGCTCGACCTCAACGTCGAGAAGAGCTTCTCCATCGGCGAGAAGGCGAAGCTTCGCTTGTTCGGCTACGTCCTGAACGTGTTCAACGACGACGCCAACGAGGATGTGGTGAGCCGGGAGGTCACGACGGACGGGTTCGGCGTGCCGACCGTGTTCATTCCGCCGATCCGGGCGATGCTCGGCGCGAAGTTCACGTTCTAGCGCGCCGACCCGAGGGCCCCGGGCCGCGGCCCGGGGCCCTTCTTCATTTGGGCCCGCCGGTCTCGATCGGCAGCGACGAGTCGCTGCTCCACTCGCTCCAGGACCCGCCGTAGAGGCGGCCGCGCAGGCCTGCGAGCTCGAGCGCCAGGAGGTCGTGGCACGCCGTGATGCCCGAGCCGCAATACACCGTCGGCTCTTGCCGGTCCGCGCCGAGGGCCGCGTAGTGCTCGCGCAGCTCGGCGGCCGGCCGGAACACCGGCACGCGGCCGGCGGTCAGGTTGTCGGTGTAGGGCGCGCTCCTGGCTCCAGGGATGTGGCCCGCCCTGGGGTCGATCGGCTCGACGTCGCCGCGATAGCGTTCGGCCGCGCGCGCGTCGAGCATGACAGTGGAGGGATCGCGGGCGAGGACCTCCGCCTTCGTCACGACGAAGCCGGGCCGGGCGCGCGGCGTGAACAGGGCAGGCGCCTGTACCGGCGCGTCGGTCTCGAGAGGCCGTCCCTCGGCGACCCACTTCGTGATGCCGCCGTCGAGCACGGCGACGTCGTCGTGCCCGTACGCCCGCAGCACGTACCAGAGCCGCGCCGCCACGCCGCCGGCCTGGTCGTCGTACGCGACGACGCGTGTGCCGTCGCCGATCCCCGCCGCCCCCATCACCCGCGCCACCTGCTCTGCCCCCGGCCATGGATGGCGGCCGAGCGGGCCGCCGCGCCGCCCGCCGGGCGCCGCGAGATCGGCTTCGGCGTCGAGGAAGACCGCGCCGGCGATGTGTCCGGCCCGGTAGGCGTCGCGCCCCCTCCGGGCCGGATCCAGGTACCACCGCACGTCCGCCACGCGCAGCCCTGGCTCGCCGAGACGCTCGGCGAGCCAGTCCGTGGCGACGAGCGGGCCCACTACCTCGCCATCTTGGCGTAGGGCGAGTCGACCTTCTTGTAGCCCTCGGGCACGGCGAAGGCCGAGGCCGGAATCGCGCCCTTCTTGACCTCGGTGACCTCGCGGGTGGTGGTCTGCGCCTTGCCCAGCAGGCGGAGGGTCGTGGTCTCGGAGACCGAGAACCCCTCGATCTTCTTCATCTCGTCGAAGAGCTTCTGGAAGTTCTGGCCCATCGGGTTGGCGCCGCCCATGCCGCCCATCATCGCCTTGCGCGCCTCCCAGGCCTGGGCCGGGAAGGCGATGTCCTTGGTGTTGCAGGTCTCGGTCTTGATCGGCGCGCTCTCCGGGTCGCCCCCGATCGTGATCAGCCACGGCTGGCACGAGTAGCCGGCCACGCTGCGCGGGGCCCCGCCCTTCGTCGCCTTGACCGACTCGGCCATGGCCCCCATGCCCGCCATCATCTTGTCGCGGAGGGCGGGCGGCATGTTCTTCATCTGCTCCTGCATCTGCGTCATCTGGGCGCTCATCTTCTGCATCGCCGCCTGCATCTCCTCGGCGGTCGTCTCCCAGTACTGCCGCTTCTTGTTGTCGACCACGCTGAGCTTGCCGGTCTTGAAGTCGAAGATCGACTCGGCGTCGCCCTCGGAGTGCTTGTAGCCCGCCGCGCCGACGTACGTCGTGGCGGTGGCCGTCTTGTCGCCCGAGCTCACCTTGTAGGCGATCGTCAGGTCCTCTGCCGCGGACGGGAAGGCGACGAGCGCGGCGAGACCCAGGGCACGGCTTGAAAGGCGCATGGGGCGGGACCTCCTTCGAGGAAAGAGCAGCGGACGGTCGGAAAGAATAGCACGGTAGAATCCGGCGGCATGCCGAAGCCCGAGCGTCACGTCCTCGTCTGCACGAACACCCGCCCGCCGGGCAACCCGAAAGGCTCGTGCGGCGAGAAGGGCTCGGAGGAGCTGTTCGAGGCGCTCAAGGCGATGGTCCGGGAGCGCGGGCTCAGCGAGCGCCTGATCGTCAACCGCACGAGCTGCCTGAAGCATTGCAGCCGCGGCGTGACCCTCGCGGTCCAGCCGGACAACGTCTGGTACGGCGGCGTTCGCGAGACGGACCTCGGCGAGATCTGCGCCTCGCACCTCGAGGGCGGTCAGCCCGTCGAGCGGCTGTTCATGCCCGACATCCCGTGGGAGTAGCTACCGTCGGACGCTGAGGCGGCGGCCCAGCGCCGGGTTGATCCGGCCGAGCTCCTTCACGAACACCGCCACGTCCACCTGGCCGTCGCGCAGGAACTGGTTCACCTCGCGGGCGAACTCGACGACCACCGAGCGCGACGCCTCGCGGTGGATCACGGTGCGCTTGTGGAGCTTGCCGTCGCCGATCAGGCGCTTCACGAGGCTCACCCGGGACGGGCTCCAGAGCCTGTAGCCCTTCTTGTTGCGCGGCGGCTCCGGCACCTTGCCGGCGTAGAGCCAGTTCAGCAGCGTCTGCTTGCTGACCTTCAGCTCGTGGGCCACCTCTAGGGTGGTGAGATACTTCATGCGCCGGCCGGAATCGACGGCGATTCTGTCGCAGCGGCCGGCAAGAAGCAATTCCCGGCGCCGCGCCGCCATGTCACAATCGCGGCCCGGTGCACGACGACGCGGGAATACGAGGAGCATCCTCTCCGTTGAGAAGGCAGAGGGGACGCCTGCCCAGCGGTTGAATCGCGACGAGAGGTTCGAGATCGAGGCGCTGCCCCAATGGAGGGCGCTCTTCAGGACCGCGTGCCGGCTGACCCGCAACGTCCATGATGCCGAGGACCTCGTCCAGGACACGCTGCTGCGCGCCTACCGGGCCTTCGACCGCTTCGAGCCGGGCACGAACCTGCGCGCATGGCTCTACACCATCCTGCACCGCGTGCACCTGGACGGGATCCGGCGCGCGGCGCGCACGCCGAGCCGCGCGGAGCTCCCGGAGGAGGGTCTCCCGGTTCCGGCCGCACAGGAAGCCGTCGCAGCGGGCGGCCTGGACCTCGCGCGCGCCCTCGACCGGTTGCCCGAGCCGTTCAAGACGGCGGTGGTGCTTCGAGACCTCGAGGAGCTGCGCTACGACGAGATCGCCCGCGTCACCGAGGTGCCGATCGGCACGGTCATGTCGCGGATTCATCGAGGGCGAAAGCTGCTTCGGGAGACGATGAGAGGATCGGACGCGTGAGCTGCGAGCCGGAACGGATCACGGGATGGGTCGACGGCGAGCTGGGGCCCGAGGACCGGGCGCGAGTCGACGAGCACCTGCGCTCGTGCGCCGCGTGTCGCGAGCAGGCCGAGGAGGAGAAGGCGCTGCGCGCCCGGCTCCGGGCCCTGCCCGACGTCGAGCCGCCCGCTGCCGTCGAGCGCCGGCTGCGCGCGCGGCTGCGCAGGGCACGTCCCAGCCCCTCGCGCGTCCTGCTGCCGGTGGCGGCGACCTTGGTGGCGGTAGCGCTCTGGGCGGCGGGACGCCCGTCCGTCGTCGCCTGGGAGCTGTCCCGTGATCACGACCATTGCTTCAGCTCGGAGACTCTGCCAGCGGAGGTCTTCACCAGCGACGCCGAGACCGCGCTGGCACGCCTCGAGCCCGAGCACACCGCGATGCCGACGCTGCCCGATGCGGCCGGAGGCCTCGAGCTGGTGGGCGGGCGCCACTGCCGGCTGGCGGACCGCCGCGTGCTGCAC
>DASSJI010000275.1:0-3324 GCA_035691285.1 Vicinamibacteria bacterium
CATCGTGCGGCACGCGGACGGCGGTGACGCGGAGCGCCCCGACCTGCACGGCCACGCCCGGAACGACCACGTCGTAGCCCGGGATGTCGTCGCCCCCGAGCCCGGCCGCCGCCCAGGTGCCGTGCGTCCCCTTGAGGCGCACGCCCCACTTGCGCGCGAAGCCCGCGGCGCCCCGGGCGTGGTCGCCGTGCTCGTGGGACAGGAACACGGCCTCGACCGAGCACGGGTCCACGTCCGCCTCCGCGAGCCGCTCCGCCAGCTCCCGCGGGCCGAGGCCCGCGTCGAGCAGGATGCGCGTGCCCCCGCCTTCGACGAGGGTGGCGTTGCCGGTGGAGCCCGAGCCGAGGACGCGGAAGCGGATCAAACCCGGAGCTGCCGCGCCCGCGGCCGGTAGCCCTTGAGGTTGCCGAGCAGGCTCATCGCCAGGTCTCCCGCGAAGATCTCGTTGGCGATGCGCAGCACGTCGTCCTGGGTGACGGCCTCGATCCCGGCGAGGGTCTCGTCGAGGCCGAACTGCCGGCCGAAGTAGATCTCCTGCCGCGCGATGTAGTTCATCCGGCTGCCGGTGTTCTCCAGGGACAGCATCAGGCTGCCCTTGAGGTGGTCCTTGGCGCGGCGCAGCTCGTCGGCGGGCAGCGGCTCGCCCTTCAAGCGGCGGATCTCGTCGACGGTGAGGCGCACGACCTCGTCCACGCTGTCGAGGCTGGTGCCCGCGTAGATCGTGAGGCTGCCCGCGTCGGAGTAGGACGCCACCCCCGAGGAGATCGAGTACACGAGCCCGCGCCTCTCGCGCACGTTCTGGAAGAGCCGCGAGGACATGCTGCCGCCGAGCACCGTGTTGAGGATGTAGGACCCGTAGCGGTCCTGGTGGGCCTGATGGTACGCCGTCGTGCCAAGGCACAGGTGGACCTGCTCGAGCTCGCGCTTGGAGCGCGTGACGATCCGCGCCTCGGGCCGAGGGGGGGTCACGGGCGCGCTGCCCTTGCGCGGCGCGAGGGCGCCGAAGCGCTGGCCGATCAGCGCCGCGGTCCGGGAGTGGTCGAGGTGCCCGGCGGCGGCGATGACGATGTTTCCGGGCTGGTACACCGAGCGGAAGAAGTCGGCCAGCTCCCGGCGCTCGAAGCCCGAGACGCTCTTGCGCGTGCCCAGGATCGGGCGCCCGAGGGGGTGGTCGGGCCAGAACGCCTGGGTGAACAGCTCCATCACCAGGTCGTCGGGCGTGTCCTCGACCATCCGCATTTCCTCGAAGATGACCTTCTTCTCCTTGGTCATCTCCGCGGGGTCGAACAGCGGGTTCATCACGATGTCGCCCAGGATGTCGACGGCGAGGGGCAGGTGCTCGTCCAGCACCTTCAGGTGGAAGGCCGCGTACTCCTTGGCCGTGAAGGCGTCCATGTGGCCGCCGATCGAGTCCACCTCGGAAGCGATCGCCTCCGCCGAGCGATGCTTCGTGCCCTTGAAGACCATGTGCTCGATGAAGTGGCTGAGGCCGGTCTGCGCCTGCTTCTCGTGGCGGCTCCCGCTCTTGACCCAGACCCCGATCGCCACGCTGCGCACGTGGAGCATGGCTTCGGTGATGAGAGTGAGCCCGTTCGGGAGGGTCTCTTTGACGATCATCGGAGGCTCGGGCGCCCGCGGCCCAGGCGGCGCTCAAGCAAGACTACCACGCCCGACGGCCCGGTTCGGCCCGGTGCTAGACTCCGGCGCGGGCGATGAGCGACGAGGCCTACAAGCGCTACGTCAACATCAACTTGCCCCACGCGAGGACCGTCGCGGCGCGCATCGGGCGCAGCCTCGAGGCGCTGGGGGCCTTCGGCGAGGAGGGCGACGGCGGGGCCTTCGCCCTGATCCGGGCGTACGAGGCGCTCGAGGGCTCGCTCCGGGATTTCGACGAGGATCCCCCGTTCGAGCGCGCCCTGGCCGCGGCCGACGCGGTCGCCGAGCTCTCCCGCGCGCTCGTCGCGGCCATCCTGGCGACTCCCGTGCGCGGCGACCGTCTCGGCCAGTCCGTCCGCAACCTGTTCGAGTGCCTCGGCCTGCCCGACGAGGGCCAGCGCCTCTCCCTCGCGTGCGGCGAGCGGCCCGACTCGCCGCTGCGTTAGATCTGCACGATGGGAGCGCGCTCCCGCAGGGAGTTCCTGGTCGCGTCGGGCCTCGCCGGCGCCGCGCTCGTCCTCCCGATCGCGGTCCGGGGCGGCGCGTCAGGGCCCGAGGTCCTGGCGCCCAGCCTCTGGCTGGGCGTGCACCCGGACGGCCGCATCGTGTTCGCCGGCACCAAGCTGGAGATGGGCCAGGGCATCCTGACCGCGCTCGCGGTGCTGGTCGCCGAGGAGCTCGAGGTGGACCCGTCGGCGATCGACGTTCGCTTCCCCTCCACGGACGAGCTCGCGGGCCGCGAACGGCTGCTCGAGACGAGCTCGTCGAGCAGCGTGACGAAGTCCTGGCGACCCGTCCGCCTCGCCGCGGCCGGGGCGCGCGAGATGCTCGTGGCGGCGGCGGCTCGATCCTGGGGCGCGCCGCCCGCTGAGTGCCGGGCGGAGTCCGCTGGCGTGACGCACCTCCCGTCTGGCCGCCGGCTGACCTATGGGGCCCTGGCTTCCGCCGCAGCCCGGGAAACGGCACCGAAGCTTCCGCGCTTGAAGAAGCCCCCCGAGTTCCGCCGGATCGGTAGGCCGGCGTCGCGAATGGAGGGGGCGGACATCGTCCGTGGCCGCATCCGGTTCGGATGCGACGAGCGCCGCGAGGGAATGCTCTACGCCGCGCTCGCACGGCCTCCGCTGCGCGGCGCACGGCTGCGCCCCTGCGATCCCGCCCCGGCGCTCGCCGTGCCCGGCGTCAAGCACGTGGTCAAGGTCGGCGAGTCCGTCGCGGTCGTGGCGGAGACGACCTGGGACGCGCTCCAGGGCCGCGCCGCGCTGGCGCCGGCCTGGGACGGCGGCGAGGGAGCGGACTTCTCGTCGGACGGATTCGACCGCCTGCTGCGCCAGGGCCTGGACGCGCCCAGCGCGGCGAGCTACGACCCGGAGCGGAAGGAGCTTCGGGCGTCCAGCGTGCTGGCGACGGGAGAGGCGCCGCCTTGGCCCCCGGTCGAGTCCGGGCTCGTCGCCGAGTACGCGACGCCGTTCCAGGCCCACGCGACGATGGAGCCGCCGAATGCCGTCGGCCAGGTTTGCGATGGAAGGCACGAGGTGTGGTGCGGCACGCAGTTCCCGGGGGAGGCGGTGCAGGAGATCGCGCGCCGCTTCGGCGTTCCCAGGGCGTCGGTGGTCGTCCATCCGATGCAGATGGGTGGAGGCTTCGGACGCCGGGAGGTGCCCGACTACC
>DASSJI010000276.1:0-8683 GCA_035691285.1 Vicinamibacteria bacterium
CCTCGAGGCCGCGAGCCCGTTCGCGGTGATCGCCCCCGAGGCCCTCGTCGAGGCCGCGACGTTCCTGAAGGACGATCCCGAGCTCGCCTTCGACAACCTCCTCTGCCTGTCCGGTGTCGACTACCCGAAGGAGACGCCTCCGCGGATGGAGGTCGTGTACCACCTGCTGTCCTATGCGCACGCGCACCAGTTCGTGCTGAAGGCGCACGTGCCGCGAGAGGACCCGCGCCTCCCGACCGTGGAGAGGACCTGGGGCGTCGCCAACTGGCACGAGCGCGAGGCCTACGACCTGTTCGGCATCGTGTTCGAGGGGCACTCCGACCTGCGCCGCATCCTGCTCCCCGACGACTGGGAAGGGCATCCGCTGCGCAAGGACTGGCAGGACCCGGACTTCTACAACGGCATGCACGTCAAGCCGACGCCGCAGATGGCCGAGCGCGCGATGGGCGGCGAGACGATCGGCGTCGGGCCGTTCGATTTCACTCCGCCGAACAGACACGTATGACCACGGCCGGGACAACCACGGACAACCACAGAGATCCCAGAGGAACGAACGGAGAGAGCACAGAGAAGATGACGATGACGGCAACATCCCTCACTCCGTGTGCTCTCCGGGCCCTCTCTGTGTCCTCTGTGGTTGTCTTGGCCGGAGTTGCTTGATGGCGACGAGCGCCGACTGGAAGCTCGACGAGCTCGACACCGACGAGATGGTGCTCCAGATGGGGCCCCAGCACCCGTCCACCCACGGCGTGCTGCGCATCGAGCTCCGCACCGACGGCGAGGTGGTCAAGGGCGCGCGTCCCCACATCGGCTACCTGCACCGCTGCTTCGAGAAGCACGCCGAGAACGTCGACTACCCCGGCGTGATCCCCTACACCGACCGGATGGACTACGTGGCCTCGATGGGCAACAGCCTTGGCTACGCCCTGGCGGTGGAGAAGCTCATGGCCATCGAGCCCGGGCCGTACGTCCAGACGATCCGCGTGATCATGGCCGAGCTGCAGCGGATCGCCTCCCACTGCATCGCGGTCGGGACGTACGGGATGGACATCGGCGCCTTCACGCCCTTCCTTCACCTATTGCGCGACCGCGAGAAGATCCTCGACCTCTTCGAGTGGACCTGCGGCGCGCGGCTCCTCTACAACTACAACTGGGTCGGCGGCGTTTCCCACGACCTGCCCGACGGCTTCGTCAAGGCCTGCCGCCAGTTCCTGCGCGAGTTCGAGGCGATCACCTTCCCCGAGCTGATGGACCTGCTGATCGGCAACAAGATCTTCGTCAAGCGCACGGCGGGGGTCGGCGTCTGCACGCCGGAGCTGGCGATCAGCTACGACCTGACCGGGCCGAACCTGCGCGGCAGCGGCCCGCCCCGCGACCTGCGCAAGGACGAGCCGTACTCCGGCTACGAGAGCTACGACTTCCAGGTGTGCGTCGGGAAGGGCGAGTACGGTCCGGTGGGCTCCTGCTTCGACCGGAACATCGTCCGGGCCCTCGAGATGGCCGAGAGCGCCAAGATCCTCCACCAGGCCCTCGACCGCCTGGAGAAGCTCGAGAAGACCGACGTCCGCGAGAAGGTGCCGAAGCGCGTCAAGCCGGCCAAGGGCGAGATCTACTTCAGGAGCGAGGCGCCCCGCGGGCAGCTCGGCTACTACGTCGTGGCCGACGGCACCGGGGTCAACCCGTACCGCGTCAAGGTCAAGAGCCCCTGCTTCACGGCCATGAGCGTCTTCCACGTGCTGGCCCGGGGCATGTACGTCGCCGACATCATCGCCCTCATCGGGTCCCTCGACGTGGTTCTCGGGGAGATCGACCGCTAGATGGACTTCCTGGCCCAGCACCTCAGCGGCGCGTTCGCCGGCCAGCCGGCCTGGCTCCTGGGGTTCGTCACGGCGCTCATCTGCGCGGCCGTGCTGGTGGGCTTCATGGCGCTCGGGCCGATCGCGTACGTCTACGCCGAGACCAAGCTCGCCGGCTTCATGCAGGACCGCATCGGGCCGAAGCGCGTCGGCCCCCACGGCCTGCTCCAGACCATCGCCGACGCCGTCAAGCTGCTGTTCAAGGAGGCGATCTACCCGGCGGCGGCCGACAAGTTCCTCTTCGTCCTGGCGCCGTGCCTGGTCGTGGTGGGCGCCTTCCTCGGCTTCGTCGTGATCCCGTTCGGCGGGAGGCTGCAGACGGCCGACCTCAACGTCGGCCTCTTCTACGTGGTCGCGGTCTCGAGCCTGTCCACCGTCGGCATCATCATGGCGGGCTGGGCTTCGAACAACAAGTACGCGCTCTACGGCGCCATGCGCTCGGCGGCCCAGATCGTCTCGTACGAGATCCCGGCGGTGTTCAGCCTGCTGATCGTGGTGATGATCGTGGGCAGCCTCTCCCTCCAGGACGTCGTGCAGGCCCAGCAGGGAGGGCTGTCCCACTGGCTGCTCTTCCGCTACTTCCCGCTCAACGTGATCGCTTTCCTCGTGCTCTTCACCGCCTCCCTGGCCGAGTGCAACCGCGCCCCCTTCGACATCCCCGAGGCCGAAAGCGAGCTGGTCGCCGGCTTCCACACGGAGTACAGCGGCTTCTTCTTCGCGATGTTCTTCATGGCCGAGTACACGGAGATGTTCATCGTCTCTGCCGTGGCCTCGGTCCTGTTCCTCGGCGGCTACCTGGCGCCGCTCCCGGCGCTGCAGATGCTCGGCCCCGTCCCCCTCGGCCCCTTCTGGCTGCTCGCCAAGGCCTTCACCCTCGTCTTCATCATGATGTGGCTGCGCTGGACGCTGCCGCGCCTGCGCGTGGACCAGCTCATGCACGTGGCGTGGAAGGTGCTGCTGCCGATCTCGATGGGGCTGGCCGTCGTCGTGGGCGGCCTCGTGCTGAGGTGGCCGCAGGGGTTCCCGTTGGACCGCTGGGTCGGCTGGCCGATCGTGATCGGCATCTTCGTCTATCTCGTCTTCGGCCTGCTCCGCGCGATCCAGTGGAGCCGCGCCCGGATCCGGGCCATGGCCGCCTCGTGAGGACGCCGCGATGAGACAGTGGCTCGACGACCTCTGGGAGGGCTTCTACACGGTCCTCGTCGGCATGCGGATAACGTGGCGGCACCTGTTCGTTAAGAAGGTCACTCTCCACTACCCGGAGGAGCGCTGGGCCCTGCCGCCCCGCTCGCGGATGCGCCTGTTCATGAAGTACGAGGACTGCATCGGCTGCGGGCAGTGCGTGCGCGCGTGCCCGGTGCAGTGCATCTACATCAAGGCCGAGAAGCGGCCCGCGACGGCGCCGGCCATCTTCGCGGCGAACGGCCAGCCCATCAAGCTCGACGTCCACGTCTTCGACATCGACATGTCGCTGTGCTGCTACTGCAACCTGTGCACGTACCCTTGCCCGACGGACTGCATCTACATGACGCCGGAGTACGAGTTCGCCAGCGACGACCTGTCGCACCACCTCTACCGCTTCGCGAAGAAGAACGCGAAGTTCCTGACCGTGAACCCGAAGCCGCCGGCCCCGGCTCCGCCCAAGCCGGCGCCACCGGCCGCGGCCCCTCCGGCCGCGGCCCCTCCGGCCGGCGCCCCGCCGGCTCCGCAGGCGCCTCCCGCACCGCAGACGCCGCCGGCGCCACCGGCCGGAGCCTGAGCCATGAGCGGAAGCGACATCGTCTTCCTGCTGCTCGCGGCGATCACGGTCGGCTCGGCGGCCGTGTGCGTGTTCGCGCGGAGCCTCATCTACAGCGCCTTCGCCCTGCTGTTCACGTTCTTCGGGGTCGCGGGCCTCTATCTCCTCCTCGGCGCCGACTTCCTCGCGGCGACGCAGCTCCTCATCTACGTGGGCGGGATCCTGGTCCTGCTGCTGTTCGGCGTGATGCTGACGCACAAGCTCTACGACCTCGATCTCCGCAGCGAGGTGCACCAGTTCTGGGCGTCGCTGGTCGTCTTCGGGTTCCTCTTCGCGATCCTGGCCGTCAACATCCACCGCACGCCCTGGCGCCTCGGCCCGGGCCGGCCGCCCGCGCCGACGACCGCGGAGATCGGCCGGGAGTTCATGGGCGCGTGGCTGCTGCCCTTCGAGGCGGCCTCGATCCTCCTGCTCGTGGCCCTGATCGGCGCGGCGATGATCGTGCGCCGGAAGAAGGAAGCATGATCGGCCTGCAGCACTACCTGCTCGTCTCGGCGGCGCTCTTCTCGCTCGGCATCCTCGGGGTGCTGACGCGGCGGAACGCGGTCAACGTCCTGATGGGCATCGAGCTCATCCTCAACTCGGCGAACCTGAACCTGGTGGCGTTCTCGCGCTACGGCGCCGGGAACCTGAACGGCCAGCTCTTCGCCGTGTTCGTGATCGTGATCGCCGCGGCCGAGGTGGCCGTGGCGCTGGCCATCGTGCTCACGCTGTATCGCCTGCGGCGCACGCCGAACCTGGACGCCGCGGATCTGCTGCGCGGATGACTTCGTGCAAGAGATAGCCCGCAGCCTGCCGCACTTCGGCGCCGAGCTGGTGCTGACCGTCGCGCTCCTGCTCGTGGTGCTCGTGGACGCGAGCGGGATGCGCGGCCGCAACGGCCTCTGCCGCGCCCTGACGGTGCTCGGGCTCCTGGGCGCGCTGCCCCTCGGGGCCGTCTCGGGGCGGGTGGCCGACGAGATCTGGAGCGGGATGCTCGTGGCCGACCCGCTTGGCGCCTTCTTCAAGGTCCTGCTCGTCGCGGCGTCGCTGCTCCTGGTGCTGGCCTTCACCTTCCGCAACTCCTCGGAGCTGCACGGCCTGGGCCACGGCGAGTTCTACGCGCTGCTCCTGGCCGTGACGATCTCGAACCTGCTCCTGGCCGCGGCCAACGACATCGCGATGCTGTACCTGGCCCTGGAGATGGTCTCGATCACCTCCTACGTCATGGTCGCGTACCTCAAGGGCGACCGGCTCTCCAACGAGGCCTCGCTCAAGTACGTGCTGTTCGGCGCGGTCTCGACTGGCGTGATGCTCTACGGACTGTCCCTCCTCTACGGCCTCGCCGGGACCACGTCGATCCCGGCCCTGCGCGACTTCGTGGCCGCGGGCGTCCCCGCCGAAGGCCGCGGCGCCCTCTACCTGATCGCGCTCCTGACCCTGGCCGGGTTCGGCTTCAAGACCGCCTCGGTGCCCTTCCACTTCTGGTGTCCGGACGTCTACCAGGGCGCGGCGACGCCGGTGACGGCGTTCCTCTCCGTCGCTCCCAAGGCGGCGGGCTTCGCGATCCTGCTGCGCTTCTTCTTCGGCGCCCTCTCGACCCGCGGCGCCGGAGCGTGGGACTACGCCTGGACCATCGACTGGGTGCAGCTCCTGATCGCGGTGTCGGTGGCCACCATGACCCTCGGCAACGTGGCCGCCCTGACCCAGACCAACATGAAGCGGTTGCTCGCCTATTCGTCCATCGCACACGCCGGCTTCCTCATGATGGGCGTCGTGGCGCTCAGCGAGAACGGCGCCCGCGGCCTGCTCGTCTACCTGTTCGCGTACCTGTTCATGAACCTGGGCGCGTTCCTGGTCGTCACGCTCATCCACCACCACGAGGGCACCTTCGACCTGCGCGACTATCCGGGGATGCATCGGCGCCAGCCCTTCCTCACCGTGGCGATGGCGATCTTCCTGCTCTCGCTCATGGGCATCCCGCCCCTCGTGGGCTTCATGGGCAAGCTCTACGTGTTCGCCGCGATCATCGAGCGCGGCCCCGCGTGGTACGCCGTGGTGGCCGCCGTGAACGCGGCCGTGGCGGCCTACTACTACGCGCGCATCATGAAGACCATGATCATCGACGAGGCCGCTTCCGAGCGGCCCGCGATCCGGCTCCACGGCGCGGACTTCGCCTGGGTGCTGATCTTCGTCCTGGGCAACGTGCTGCCCCTCTTCTTCTGGTCGGCGATCGAGGGCTGGGCGCGCTCCTCCCTGGCCCTCTACGCCCGGCTCTGACGCCGGCGCCCGCGCGCTACCGCCGCTTCGCGTGCGCCGCGCTCGGGATGGGATCGCGACCGGGCCGGGGCGTCTGGCTGCTGGCCGTCGCCGGCTTGTTCGTGCTGGGCTTCGCGGCGCGCTCCCTCCACGCGGCCGATCTCGCCCCCGTCCTGGACACGCCGTGGCAGCCGGGCCTGCAGATGACCCGGCACTACGACGTCCAGGCCGTGGACGTGCTGAACGGCGACGGCATGCTCTTTCCGCGCGTCCCGGACGCGGGGGATACCGGCCCGCTCGCGCGCCCGCCGGGGTACGCGCTGCTGCTGGCTGGGATCTACCGGATCGTGGGACGCGGACTGGCCACGACCCAGCTCGTCCAGAACCTTTTCTGCTCCCTGACCGGCCCGCTCGTGCTGTGGCTGGGCGCGGCCGTGCTCTCCTTCCGCGCCGGGCTGCTGGCCGGCGCCTTCGCCGCTCTCGCCCCGCACCTCGCCTGGTACTCGAACTGGATCGTGCCGGACGCGCCGTGCGTTCTGCTCGTGCTGCTGGCCCTGGTCCTTTCGTGGCACGGCCTGCCCCGCGCGTCGCTGCTCTGGCAGGTCGCTGCGGGCGCGTGCCTCGGCGCCGGCGTGTGGCTGCGCCCCAACCTGCTGCTGCTCGGCGCCGGCGTCGGCCTCGGCATCGTGGCGGCCCGGCCAGGCGCGGACGGCCTGAAGCGGGCCGTCGTGCTGTGCGCGGCCTCGAGCCTCGTGGTCCTGCCGATCACCGCGCGCAACTACGCCGTCTACGGGCGCTTCGTGCCGGTGAGCATCAACCTGGGCATCGTGCTCTGGGAGGGCATCGCCGACGCCGGCGGCGAGCGCTTCGGCGCCGTCCGCACGGACAACGAGGTCGCCCGGCAGGAGGCCCGGCTCCATGGCGAGCCGCGCCATCGCCGCTGGTGGGCCTCGCCGGACGGCATCGAGCGCGATCGCGAGCGCATACGCAACTCCCTGGCGGTGATCCGCGAGAATCCGGGCTGGTTCGCCAGGACCATGCTCGCCCGGATGGCGCGGATGCTCGACTATGCCGGCGAGTCGCCGCCGGTGGCGGGGCGACCCCAGGCCACGGCGCCGCCGGACCGCCCGTCGCTGGCCCCTCCCTCGGAGCGCTGGAACGCGGCGGGCCGGACGCGAGGTCTCGAGCCGAGGTTGTCCCGTGAGGTCAGCCTCGCCCCGGGCGAGCGGCTCGCATGGCTGCGGCCGGCCGTTGGCCTGGCCCAGTCCGCCTTGAGCGCCTCGCTCACGGGGGCGACGCTCCTGGGGATGCTGCTCGTCGGCGTCGCGGCTCCGAGGCGCAGCGCCTTCCTTGCATCGGTGCCGCTCTCCTTCCTCCTGCTCCAGTCCCCCCTCCACCTGGAGTACCGGGTCACCCTTCCGATGCACGCCGTGCTGTTCCTCTTCGCCGCCTCCGGGTGGTTGATGGCGCTGAGCGCGACCCGCCACATAATGCGGGCGGCTCCATGGACGTCACGGTCTCCCGCTCCTACGGCCACCTCGTCGTCGTCGCGCCCGACGCCGTCGTCCGCGTCGAGCGCCGCTCCCACGAGGAGCTCCGAAGGGCCTCCTACATCGCGCTGACCGTCGGAGGCGTGGTCGGTCCGCTCCTGGCCGCGATCGCCGACCGCGTCGGAATGCCGGGGGGCCCCACGCCCCTCCACCTGCGCCATGGCGAGCCCCCGCACCCTCGCGACATGGACCGCGTCACGACCTTCTGGGCCGCGGACCTGCCCGACGAGCTCCAGGGCCTGCGGGGCTTTCCGCACGTCGAGGGCTTCCGGCCGGTCACCGTCTACCCGCGGAGGCTCGTCCGACGGGTGGAGCTGCGCCTGCGCGACGGCCTGGTCCTCGGCCTCGACCGTGAGGCGGCGCCCGAGGTCGCGCTGTGGCTGCCGCCCTGGGACCACCGCCGCATCCGGAGGGCGCTCGAGACGGCCGGCTATCCTCTCGAGCCGCCGGCCCAGGGGCTCATTCGTAGCGCAGCGCCTCGATAGGGTCGAGCCCGGCCGCCTTGCGCGCCGGGTAGTAGCCGAAGAAGGCCCCGACCATCGCCGCGAAGGCGAAGGCCAGGCCGATCGCCAGGGGCGTGATCAAGGTGGGCCAGCCGAGCACGCCGGCCACCGAGCGCGAGGACACGACCCCGAGCAGCACGCCGATGGCGCCGCCGAGGAGCGAGAGCGTCATCGCCTCGACCAGGAACTGGCGCTGGATGTCGCGGGTGCGCGCGCCCACCGCCAGCCGGATCCCGATCTCGCGGGTCCGCTCCGTGACCGAGACCAGCATGATGTTCATGATCCCGATGCCGCCGACGATCAGGCTGACCGACGCCACGCTCATGAGCAGGCCGGTCATGGTGTTCGCGAGCTGGGTCCGCATCGCCGCCATCTCCTCGATGGTGCGGACGCGGAAGTCGTCCTCCTCAGGGGTCGGGATGCGATGGCGCGCCCGGAGCAGGCGCGTGAGGGCGACGGCGACGGGCTCCACGGCCTCGGAGGAGGCCGCCGACAGCATGATCTGCTGGATGTGGGTGATCCCCAGCAGCTTCTTCTGGATCGTCGTGTAGGGCGCGATCACGATGTCGTCCTGGTCGTTGCCCCACTGGTTCTGCCCCTTGGGCGCCAGCACGCCCAGCACCCGGAACGGCACGTTCTTGATCCGCATGACGTGGCCCACGGCGTCGCCGTCGGGGAACAGCGTGCGGGCCACCGTGTCGCCGAGCAGGCAGACCTTGTCGGCGATCTGGACCTCGC
>DASSJI010000277.1:0-30971 GCA_035691285.1 Vicinamibacteria bacterium
CCTTGAACTGAACCTTCGGGTTCGATACCGCCAGCACCTTCGTGATCGCCGCCGTCAACGACGTCTTCCCGTGATCCACGTGCCCGATCGTCCCAACGTTCACGTGCGGCTTCGTCCGGTCGAACTTCTCCTTGGCCATGCCCTCTTCCTCTCGCTGCTTCCGCGAACGCCCCTGCCTCCCGCCCCCGATCTGGAGCCCACGACCAGGATCGAACTGGTGACCTCGTCCTTACCAAGGACGCGCTCTACCGACTGAGCTACGTGGGCCCGACCCGCCACCCCTCGCCGCGGCCTCGAAATGGAGCGGGCGACGGGATTCGAACCCGCGACATCCAGCTTGGAAGGCTGGAGCTCTACCAGCTGAGCTACACCCGCCTCGTCCACGACTTCCGGAAGTCCCGAGCGGTCTGCGCGATGGTGGGGAGGGAAGGATTCGAACCTTCGAAGCCCGTGGGGCGACAGATTTACAGTCTGTTGCGTTTGACCGCTTCGCTACCTCCCCCCCGTGCGATGCCGCCGGCCTTCGGAACGGTTGGAGCTGGCGGAGGGAATTGAACCCCCGACCCGCTGATTACAAATCAGCCGCTCTACCGCTGAGCTACGCCAGCGACAAACGGCAACTCTAGCAAAGCGGTCAACTGGATGCAAGTCCAGTGCCGGCCGATTCGCGGTCAGCGGCGCCGATGGCGGCGCCGGCGACGCCGGCGGTGTCCCGCCGCGAAGCCGGGAGCGCCCGGCGAACCGCCCGTGGACGCAGTCGGGGCGCCAGGCGGCTCGCTCGCCGCCCCGCCCCCCTGCGCGGAGGGCGCGTTTCCGCCTCCGCCGACCGCATCGGGGCGCCGATGCTTCCGGCGCCGGCGCCGACGGCGCCGTCCCGCCTCGCCAGGCTCGCCCTGCGCCTCCCCTTCCCGCTCCGGCGCCGTGGCCTCCGCGCTCGGCGGGCGCGGAGCGCGCTCCTCGCCGCGACCCCGGCCGCGGCGTCTCCTGCCCCGGCCATCCCGATCGTGCTCGCGCTCTCGGCGCACGACCAATGTGGGCCCGCCACCTCCGCTCCACGCAGCCTCCTCATGGATGTCGACGAGCGGCGCGGACTCTTCATCAGCCTCGGCGGGCGCCTCTTGGCCGCGCAGCGCCCTGAGCCGCGCCGCCACCGCGCCGGGATCCGCCTCCTGATCTTCCGGCGCCGGGCCCACGATCGGCTCGACAACCTGCGGCTTCTTCAACGGAATGGGGCGCACATGGGTCGGCGTCGCGCCTCGCTGGCGCACGACCTCGTAGAGCGCGATGCCCGCGGCCACCGAAACGTTGAGCGACGCGACGTGGCCGAAGAGCGGCAGCGAAACAAGGTGGTCGCACTTCTCGCGCACGAGCCTGCGGATGCCCCGACCTTCGCCTCCGAGCACCACGGCGACGGGGCGCTTCAGGTCGACGGCGTCCCAACGCTCGCGCCCCTCGGCGTCGAAGCCCACGACCCAAAGGCCGCGGGACTTCATCCTCTCGATGGCCTGCGCCAGGTTGCCCACGCGCGCCACCTTGACGTGCTCGAGGGCGCCCGCAGAGGCCCGGGACGCCGCCTCCGACAGGCCCGCGCTGTGCCGCTCGGGAACCACCACGCCGTCGGCGCCGGCGCACTCGACGGTGCGCAGGACGGCCCCCAGGTTCCGCGGATCCTCGACGCCGTCGAGCACGACCACGAACGCCGGCTCGCGCGCCTGGGCGAGCAGCGCGTCGAGATCGAGGACGCCCTTCGCCGAGACGACGGCGATCACCCCCTGGTGGGGCAGGCCCCCCGACATGCGGTCGAGGGTCTCGCGGGCCTCGAAGCGGAGGGGGACGCCGCGCTGGCTGGCCCGGGCGATGGCCTCCGCGACGCGGCGGTTGCGCACGCCCTTGACCACCAGCAGCCGGTCGAAGTGGCGCGCGCCGGCGCCGAGCGCCTCGAGGACGGGGTTGATGCCGCAGATCAGCTGCATGTCAGATGCTCCCCGGACCCTGACGCAGGAGCGCCACGGCCATGGCCGCGATGCCTTCGCCGCGCCCGACGGCGCCGAGGCCGTCGCTGCTCTTGGCCTTGACGGACACGCGCTCGGGATCGATGCCGAGGGCCGTTGCCAGGGCGCCGCTCATCGCGGCCAGGTGGGGCTCCAGCGTCGGCGCCGCGGCGATGACCGTCGCGTCGACGTTCTCGATCTCGTAGCCGCGTTCGCGGACGAGGCGGGCGGTCTCCCGCGCGAAGGCCACGCTCGGCGCATCCTTCCAGCGCCCGTCGCGGCTCGGGAAGTGGCGCCCCATGTCCCCTGCCCCGGCGGCGCCGAGCAGGGCGTCACAGACGGCGTGAGCGAGGCAGTCGCCGTCGGAATGCCCAAGGAGGCCGCGATCGTGCGGCACCTCAACTCCACCCAGCATCAGCTTGCGTCCGGGCGCGAGGCGGTGGGCGTCGAAGCCGCTGCCGACGCGGACGCTCACGCGCGCGTCTCCGCGCTGGACAGCGCTTCCGCCCACGCGAGGTCCTCGGGCGTCGTGAGCTTGCGGTTGCGGTGCGAGCCGGGCAGCGTCGCGACCAGCGCGCCGAGGCGCTCGACGGCCATCGCCTCGTCGGTGACGTCGACCCGAGCGCGGTCCGCCTCCTCGTAGGCCCGGGCCAGCAGGGCGTACCGGAATCCCTGAGGCGTCTGCGCCGCCGCCAGCGCGTCGCGGTCGAGGGTGCCCGCGACCCGACCCGCCTCGAGGCGCTTGATCGTGTCGGTGAGGGGGACGATGGGGATCGCCGCGCCGTGGGCCTCGGCCGCGCGGGCGACGGCGTCGATCAGCTCCGGCTCGACGAACGGGCGGGCCGCATCGTGGACGAGTACGATGCCATCGAAGCCGTCGGGCGCCCGCTTCATCCCCTCGAGGACCGAGTCCTGGCGGCGTTCACCCCCCGGCACGACGAGGAGCGGCTTCCTCACCGGACCGAGCAGGCAGCGCGCCGCATCGACTTCGTTCGGGGGCACGACCACCACGAGGGTGTCCACCGTCTCTGCGGCGTCGAAGGCGCGGGCCGCGCGCAACAGCATGGCCTCGCCGGCAACCGGGAGGAAGGCCTTCGGCCGGGCGCCTCCCATTCGCTCCCCCTTGCCCGCCGCGACGACGATGGCCAGCGCCTTCATGAAAATCGCCTCCCGGCGGAGGCGCCCCCGAAGGTTAAGGGCGGCCGAGGCCCGAGGTCAATCCACGCCGCTCGTCTGCAGCGCCTCGGCCTCCGCGCCTCTCAGGAGACCCGCCGCGGCGGAGCGCGCTTCCGACAGTCGGCCGCGCAGGAGATCACGGGCGTTCTGCGCCTGCACGAGCCCGCGGGAGAGCCGACCCTCGACCTCGTCTTCCATGGCGTGCAGCGCTTCCTCGACGATGCTCATCCGCTCCAGCCGCCGATCCTCGTCAGCGGCGGCGCCAAGACGCAGAGCCAGCCTGTAGAGCCCGAGGACGTACGACAGGGTCAGCGAGTACGGCACGACCAGCACGCCCTCGCGCCAGCCCTCGGCGTGCGCCTCCGGCGCGGCGGAGTGCACCGCGTCGGGCACCGCCAGCACGGCCAGGCCGAACGTGCGCTCCGGGTCCAGGTACTTCGAGACCTCGCGCACGCGGCCGCGCAGCTCGCGCCCGAGCTGCTCGGCCAGGCGCCGCCGCTCCTCGGGACCCTCCTCGCCGCCGAGCCGGGCGAGGGCCGCGGCGCCTCCCCACTTGCTGTCGATCGGGAGCAGCCGTCCCCCCGGCAGCCGGAGCGCGTACTCGACGACCCGGCTGCCGAACGCGACGTTCCGCTCCAGCAGGTCGGGCGGAAGCTGCCCGAGCGCTCGCTCCAGGATGTGCTCCCCGGCGGCGCCGCGGGTCGCCGAGCCGGCCAGCACGGCCTCGAGACGCCGTAGGGCCTCCGCCGCACGCTCGAGCTGCGCCGCGCGACCGGTTTCGATGGCCTTGACCTCGGCGAGAGAGCGCTGTGCGGCGCCGAGCTCCGACCGCAGGCCGGTCGTGGCCGCGTGGAGCTGGGCCAGCGAGGCGTCGCGCGCACCCAGGACGTCGCGGCGCAGCTCCTCCTGAGCGCGCCCCAGTCGCTGGAGCTCGGCGCGCAGCGCGCCCAGCGCTCCGCCGAGCGCCAAGAGGCCCAGGAGCAGGCCGACCGCAGCGACGGTGAGGAGGACGCTCTCCATGGCTTGGAGCATCGCCGACGGGTGTGCCGGGAAGGGTCCGCCGGATGGCGACGGCGAGGGAGACGCTGCCGAACAGCACGCTCAGAGGCCGGCGGCCCGTTCGAGCGCCTTCACGACCGCGGCGATGTCCTCCTCGCCCCAGCCCTGCCCCCGCGCAGCCTGATGGACCTCGCGGATGGCGGCGAGGCCGGGCATGGGCGCCCTCAGCCTTGCCGCCTCGGCCAGCATCAGCGTCTGGTCCTTGACGAGCAGGTCGATCGAGAAGTGCGTGGCGAAGTCCCGTTTCGCGATCGCGTCGCCCTTGAACGAGTAGTACGGCGACGCGAAGCCCGACGCCATCACGACTTCGAGGAGCTTCTCGACCGTGAGACCGGCCTTGCGACCCACCACGAGCCCCTCGCACAGCCCCTCGAGCATGAACGAGATGAGCGTGTTGCCGATCAGCTTTGTCACCGATCCCTGCCCCGTGTCGCCGCAGTAGATCGCCTTCGTGCCCATCGCCATCAGCACCGGCAGCAGCTCCTCGTGCGTCTCGGGCCGGCCCCCGGTCATGAACAGCAGCGTCCCGCGCTCGGCGCCCAGCTTCGAGCCCGTCATCGGCGCCTCGAGAGCGTCGGCGCCCTTCGCTCGGAACGCCGCCGCGACCCGTCGCGACGTGCCGGGCGAGACGGTCGATGCGTCGACGAACCGAAAGCCGGCGCGGGCCCCTGCCAGCACGCCGTCCTCGGCGAAGACGACGCGCTCCAGGGCGGCGGGATCGGACACGCACGCGACGACGACGTCGGTCTCTTCAGCGAGGGCGCGGGGCGTCGTGGCGGCCGTGGCCCCGGCGTCGACGAGGGGTCGAACCCTCTCCGGCGTCCGGTTCCAGACGGAGACAGCGTGGCCCTTCGCCACGAGGTTCCGCGCCATGCGGCTCCCCATGATCCCGAGACCCGCAAACCCGATGCGCTTGGTCATGCGTCGAGCCTACCTCAGCTTCCGCTCACGCAGCGGAACGACGAGCTTCAGGCCGCTAGCGTCTCGGAGAAGGCGCCGACCTTCACGTCGACGAGACCCGCGGTCGCCCCGTAGGCCCGCAGGTCGTCCTCGCGGAACTCTATAGATGCGGAACTCTATAGATAAGGATCAGGTCGTCACTCCTCCTTCTCGGGCCCACGAGCCGTGTGCGGGCAGACGTCCCGGAAGGGGCAGCCGCCGCAGGCATTCCAGGAGGGTTTCGCCGGGAACTCCCGCCGGCGGATCCGCGATGCCACGCCGCGCACGATTTCCTCGGTGCGCTCTGCTTCGTCGCGCGAAGGCCGCCGTCCGGCCGAGAGGCCCGACTCCAGGAAGCGCAGCTCGACCCAGTCGGGCAGGCGGCCGGTGGTCTTGAACCAGGCCAGGGCGTAGAGGTCGAGTTGCAGGCTGTCGCGCACGCGCTGCTCGGCCTTGTCCTGATCCGCGACCGCGCTCGTCTTGAAGTCGAGGATCGTGGCTCGACCGTCCCGTTCCAGCACGAGGTCGTAGCGTCCAATCACCTTCGTGGCGTCCAGGGAGAAGGCGAAGTCCTTCTCTACCGCAGTCGGCGCCCAGGGGGCCTCCGCCTCCTGACGGAAGAAGCGGCGGAGCGTCTCCTCCCCAGCCGCCAGCCGGCGCTCCTCGTGCTCGCGCGAGAGGAAGCCCTCGGAGATCCAGGCCGCGCGGAACGCGGCGACCAGGTCGTCCTCCCCGAACGCGCGCCCGTCGAGGCGCGCCCTGAACATCTGCTGGATCGCCTTGTGGACCGCGCTCCCGTAAACCACCCGATGGTGAGCAAGCAGGGGCACGCGCAGCACCCGCACGTAGCGGTACTTCAGAGGACAGGTCTCGTAGTCGTCGATGTGGCTGAAGGACAGCACCAGACCTTCGTCCTCGGCCATCGCGCGGTCGCGGCCCGGCTCTCGGTCGGGGACGGGCTCCTGTCGGACCAGCGCCTCCAGGGCCCGGCTCCTCGGGGCTAGCGGCGGCGTCGAAGGCAGGTCGAGGGCTTCCACCACGAAGCGCGAGAGCTTCCGGGTCCGGGCGCTCGCGTAGTCGGCCGCCGAGGTGAGCACGAGCTCGTCCCTGGCCCGCGTCATCGCGACGTAGAAGAGGCGCCGCTCCTCCTGCATGTGGGCGTCGCCGCCGCCCAGGGACTCCTTCACGAGCGCGTCGGGCAGCGGGATGGCGTCGCCCCGACGCCTCAGGGGGAACTTCTGCTCGACGGCCGCGACCAGGAACACGACGGGGAACTCCAGGCCTTTCGCCTTGTGGACCGTGAGGACGTGGACGGCGTCGTCGTCGGGGTCGGCTTCCGCTACGGCCGGGTCGTCGCCCGCCTCGCGCAGCAGGTCGAGATGCGCCACGAACGCCGGCACCCGGTCGTGCTCGGCCACGTCGCCGTAGGCCTTGACGGTATCGAAGAAGCGCGCGATGTTCCGCACCTTCGCCTCGTTCGCCGGGGTGGCGTCCCGCGAGAGCCGCGAGAGCCAGCCGGACTCCTGGAGGAACCGGTACAACACCTCGCCGGTGCGCCGGCGTGGCACGTCCTTCGCGGCCCGCTCGAGGTCGGCGACGAGGCGCTCCGCACCGCTGCGCGCCGCCCCGGACACCGAGGCCAGCTCCGCGTTCCCGGGCAGGGCGCGCAGGACCTCGAGGAGCGGTCGCGACCGGCGCGCGGCGTAGCGGTTGAGCCGCAGCAGGTCGACCTCGGGCACGCCGTACAGCTCCGAGGCCGCGAGGTAGAAGATCGGCACCGAGTCGTCGGGGCTCGCCAGCGCGCGGAGGAAGGAGACGAGCAGCCGCACCTCCTCGCGCGCGTGGAGGCCGCGGCTGCCGCTGAAGCGATGCGGGATACCGCGCACGTTCAGCGCGCGCAGGAACGGGTCGGCGTCGGCGTTGCTGCGGACGAGGATCGCGATGTCGCGGGGACGCTGCCCGCCCTGCAGCCTGGCTTCGATCGCGGCGGCCACGCCGTCCGCCTCGGCCGAGCCCGTGTCGAAGCGCAGGTGCTGCACCGCGGACCCGCCCTGGCGCTGCGCCCGCAGCCGCTTGTCGATGCCCGCCACGGCCTCGAGCCGGTAGGGGTTGTTGTAGGAGATGAGGCGGGCGGCGGCGGCGAGGATCGGCTGAGTGGAGCGGTGGTTCTCCCTCAGCACGACCTCGCGGCAGCCCGGATACGCGTTCCGGAACGCGAGCAGGTTCGCGGCCGCCGCGCCACGCCAGCGGTAGATCGCCTGGTCGTCGTCGCCGACGACGGTCAGGTTGGGCTCTTCGCCCGCGAGGAGCCGCAGCAGCTCGAGCTGGGCGTGGTTCGTGTCCTGGAACTCGTCGACCAGGATGTACCGATACCGTTCGCGCAGCCGCGCGGCGAGCGCGGGGCTCTTCCGGAGCAGCTCGAGAGTGCGGAAGATCTGGTCGCCGAAGTCCACCACCCCCGCCTCGCCGAGAAGCCGCTGAACCGTGTCGTAGAAGGCAGCGAGCTCGAGCTGCTTGTCGGCCTCGTCCCGCGCCTCCTCCGTCGCCGCCCGCGCCGCGAGCGCTCGCGCGAGGCCGGCGTAGGCCTCCGGCGACACGTCCTCGTCCTTGGCCCGGCTCGCGAGGTCGAGGAGCGCGTCGAGGTGGCGCGTGGGGTCGCCCAACGGCAGGAAGCGCCGCAGCGGCAGGCGAAACAACCGCTCGCGCAGGAAGATGATCTGTTCCGGCCGCGTCAGCACGCGGAACTCCGAGTGCATCCCGGCCTCGGGGGCCGCCTGCCGGAGGACGTGGTCCCCGAAGGCGTGGAAGGTCGAGATCCACGTCTCCGCGTAGCCATACGGGATGAGCTGGTCGACGCGCTCGGCCATCTCGACCGCCGCCTTCTCGGTGAAGGTGAGGGCCAGGATCTCCTCGGGACGCGCGCGCTTGGCGGCGATGAGGTGGGCGATGCGCCGGGTCAGGACCGTGGTCTTCCCGGTGCCGGCGCCCGCGATGATGAGCAGGGGGCCCGTGCCGTGGAGCACGGCGGCTCGCTGCTCGTCGCTCAAGCCCTCGAGGATGCGTTCTTCCGCTGCGAGCGGGCGGTCGTCGAGCACGGCAGCCATGCCCGGCATTCTATGGGGCCGGGCGGGCGGGACGGGTCCGGAAGCGTCTAGAATCCGCGTGGCCCGTCGCCGGCCGCACGCACGATGACATCGACCATCGACGTGAAGAGCCTCCTGGATCCGGACGAGATCCTCCGGGCGGAGTTCGCCTATGCGCGGGACACGGCGCTCCAGGCCAACGCGGACCGCACCCAGGTCGTGAACCTGTACCTGATCCTCGTGGGCGGCCTCGGCTCCGTGCTCCTCGGCATACCGGCGCTGGCTCGCGGTGAGGGGATCGCGCTCCCACGCGCGGCGTTCGGCTTCATCCTGCTGATGATCGGTGTCCTCGGCCTGTTCAGCGTGCTGAAGCTGATCCGCTTGAGACAGGCCTGGCGCGACAGCGTCCTCTGCATGAACCACATCAAGGACTTCTATCTCTCCTACTATCCTGAGATGGCGCCGGCGTTTCGCTGGCGGACCGAGACCATCCCCCTGGCCGGAGACGTGGGCACGATCAGCTTCGACCTCTCCGTGCTGGTCGCCCTGATCGACAGCCTGGCGGTCGGCGCGGGCGTCCTCTTCTTCGGCGCCGCTCTGCCGCTGGCGGTCGTGGCCGGAGCCGGGTTCATGGCGGCTCAGGCCTGGCTCTACTTCCGACTCCTGGCCGCGTCCTGAAGCGGCTCGCGTCTCACGGCACGAAGAACCGCGAGCCGCGCGTGCCGCCGCACCAGCGGACGAGCAGGGCCTCCGTCGCGTCGAGCACCTCGCTCAGGCGGCGGTCGGGACACGTCGCCGGCGCATAGGCCACGACCAGGGCACGCGTCGTCCCGAGACCGATGCACGTGCGCGCCGAGTCGGACGTCGGGTTGCCGAACGGCCCGCGGGCATCCACGAGGACCGGTCGGCCCTCGACGCCCACCGGGCCCTTGCGGATGCCCTCGTAGCTTTCTCCCGGTCCCCCGCGGCGCAGCGTGAGCGGCGGCTCGAGCTTTGCCAGGTCGTACAGGCCGAAGGGGACCTGCGAGCGGAGCGACGCCAGGTTCAGGGCGTCGACCAGCGTGTTGATCCGATAGAGCGCCTCGCCCTTCAGCGCGCGGCGCAGCAGCGCCTCGTTGGACGGGCGCGTCTTCGTCGGATCGATCCCGAGGGCCTTGTACAGGCCGCGAGCCTCCTCGACGCCAGGCACGCTTCCGCTCGGGACCCCGGCGTGCCGAGCCCGGAGTTCGGCGCACAAGGCGTCGACTTCCGTCGCCAAGCCCGGGTCCGCCTCGTGGACGGTGACGCCTTCGAGCGCCAGCACGCCCAGCCGGGCCCGCCCCGTGAGCTCCGGCGCGACGGTCAAGGAGAGGCCGCTCATCGTGGACGCGCTTCCGTGACCTTCGATTCCGGAGCCCGATGGACCACGCGGCCTTGGAAGAGCGTCATCACGCACGTCATGTCCCTGACCTGCTCGGGAGTCGCGGCGTAGAGGTCCGTGTCCCAGACGGCGATGTCGGCTTCCTTGCCCACCTCGATCGAGCCGATCCGGCGCTCCAGGAACATCTGCCGCGCCGCCCAGATGGTGTGCGAGCGAAGGGCCGAGCGGAGGTCGACGGACTGCTCCATCCCGTACGGATTCCGCCCGTAGACGCCAAGCAGGGTCTCCCGGGCCATCGCCGCGAAGAGCCCGTACCGCGCGGGGAACGGCGTCACGTTGAAGTCGGAGCCAGCCGCCCAGAGCATGCCGCGCTCCAGGTAGGAGCGGAACGGGTTCAGGCGCCGACTGCGTACCGGGCCGAAGTTCCCCGCGTAGGTGTCCCCGATCCACCACGTGAACGTCGCCGACGGCTCGGGATAGCCCGCGTCGAACCGCCGCTGCAGCTCCGCCATCCGGTCGAGGGCGCGGTCGGTGGGGATGTTGGCGTGGATGATCCCGTGACGCAGGCCGGCCCTGGGATCGCCAGCGAGAGCCAGCGCGTACGAGTCCACGACCCAGTCGATGGCCCGGTCGCCGATGGCGTGAGTGCTGACGTGGATGCCCGCGCCGTGGTACGCCCGGATCTGCGAGCGGCGCAGCTCGGGATCGGCGGTCGGGTAGCCTCGGTTGCCGGCGTCGACTTGGTCGCCATTCTTGTTCCACTCGTCGTACATCCAGGCGGTGCGCGCGCCCCCGCTGCCGTCCATGTAGAGCTTCACGCCGCCAGAGACGAGGTGCGCGTCGCCGACGGAGCGGTAGGGCTTCGTGAACGGACCGATGCGCTCGATGACCTGGCGGGTTTCCTCGGCCGACTCGCCCCCGTGCCACAGCGCGAAGACGCGCACCGTCAGCGCCCCCTCGGCCAGCGTCTCCTGGTACGCCTGCCAGGTTTCCGGACCGATCCCCGGCTCCTTGAGGCCGGTCATGCCCTCTTCGTTGAACTCCCGGGCGAGCTGGCGGATGGCCTCCCGTCGCTGCTCGGGGCTTGCGGGCGGGATGAGCCGCTCGACGAGCGCCTGAGCCGACTCCTTCAGGACACCCGTGGGTCGTCCGTCGGCGTCGCGGTCGATCGTTCCACCGGGCGGGTCGGGCGTGGCCGCCGTGATTCCGGCCCGCTCGAGCGCGACGCTGTTCGCCACGCCGTAGTGCCCCATCGTGTGCGAGAGCCAGACGGGGCGATCCGGCGCGACCGCGTCGAGGTCGGCTGCGCGGATGTAGCGCCGCTCGGCGAGCTTGCCCTCGTCCCAGCCGCGCCCCTGGATCCACTCGCCGGGCCTGGAGCGTTCCGCCTTGACGAGCGCCACCACGTCCGCGACGCTCCTCACGCGTGGATAGCTGAGGTCGAGCACGAACAGGCGATCGAACGCCCCGCCGGCGAAGTGGCAGTGAGCGTCGAGGAGTCCCGGGGTCGCTGTCAGGCCGTGCAGGTCCGTCGTCTCGGTTCCAGGGCCGACGAGGGCCAGGATCTCGGCAGCCGAGCCGACCGCCAGGATCCGCCCGTCCCGGATCGCGACGGCTTCCACGACCGAGTCCTTCTCGTCCACGGTGATGATCCGGCCTCGCACCAGAACGCGGTCGGCGAACACGCCGCCGCGCGCCTGGGGTCCCGGCTCTGCGCCAGCCTGCCCGAGGCTGAACAGCGCAGCGATTCCGACCGGGAATCGGGCACGACCGAGCGATGTCATTCCAGGGCCCTCACTTCGATGTCGCCCACGCCGGGACAGCCGCTTCGCCCGGTGAGCACGTCGAACGGAGCTCCGTGGCCGGGGCAGACGATCTGCCCGTCCCGCAGCGTGGCCGCGGCCAGGTCGCCGCCCTCGTGAGGGCAGGATCGCTCGAAGGCGAAGGTACGGCCGTCGGGCAGGCGGACGGCGCAGCGGCTCCCGTCGATCGGACGGATCGCGCCGGACTCCGGAAGGCCCGCTGCAGCCAGGGCGCCCGCGGCCAACGGCTCGGGCAGGCGCAGCGCGGAGTCGCCGGCCGCCGCGCGACGCGGCAGGATGCGACGCAGGGCAGGCATCAGGCGGCGCAGGCCGTGCCATTGCAGATCGGCGCCGAGGGAAAGCGCGGCGGCCAGCGGCCCGGAAGCAGCGCCCGCGTAGCGGAAGCGAAAGGCCGGTGCCTCGGAGTACAGCGGAAGACCGATGGTGGCCCGATAGCTCACCACCACCCGCGCCTCTTCGGTGCGGTTCAGCTCGGAGGCGTGGACGTGGTCGCCCCGGAAGACGAGTGCGTCGCCCGGCTCCAGCGCCACGTTCGCGGGCCGGCCGAACCCCTGCGCCGGCGCGATCCGTCCCATGGCGTCACGGCCGATCGGGCGCCCGAGCGCGTCCGGAAACAGGCTCAGGCCGTTGCCCGGCCGCACACGGCCGAGGGCGATCCAGACGTCGATGCTGTTGCGGGGCAGGCCGAACCAGCCGTCGCGGTGTGGGCCGTGGGGCGTCACGGCCCCCGGCCCGATGCGCTCGACGAGGGCCGCCACGCCGTCCGCGTCGCGAGGGCGGCGCGCGAAGGGGACGTGGATCCGGCCTCGCGGGCCCTCCTCGAAGAACAGGAGCACGCGGCGGCCGAGCACGCCCTCGAGCAGGCGCGCCGCGAACGGCGCGCTCCGGACACGCACTCTCGCGGTCAGGGCCTCGGCCACGGCGACGGTCTCGCGGCCGTTCAGGTCGCGGTGCAGCCGCTCCAGGCCCGCCGCCGCAATGCGCTTCGCGCGCTCTTCGCCCGCCACCTCGGCGATCGCGGCGACGGCGTCGCCCCGCAGCCCGTCCAGCAGGCCCAGGCGCTGAAGGCAGCCGCGGACGACGAGCAGCTCGCCTCCGCGCGCGCGGTCTCCGACCCGCGCGGGCGGGAGCTCCGTCGCGTCCACGAGGCGCGGGTCTCCGCTCTCCATGGGCGCCCTATTCTGCGCTCAGTAGCCCGCGAGCGCCTCCACGACGGCGTCGATGGCCGCCGTGGCCTCTGCGGCCGGAGCGGTGTGATGGTTGACCACCATCGAGAACACGAAACGGGCTCCGCTCTTCGCGTGGACGTAGCCGGCCAGCGCGTTCGACTGCCGGAGCGTCCCCGTCTTCGCGAAGACCCGGCCCTCCGCCGCCGTCCCACGGAGCCGGCGCTCGAGCGTGCCGTCGACCCCGGCGACCGCGAGGCTGCGGCGGAACGGCTCGGCGTGCGGATGCCGGCTCATCGCCACGAGGAGACCCGCCAGGAGGTGGGGCGTCACGAGGTCGGTCCGCGACAGGCCCGAGCCGTCGACGAGGCTCGCGCTCTCGGCCAGGCCCAGCCGCTTCAGGAACTCGGCCACCGCGTCGCGCCCGGCGGCGGCGCTGCCCTCGCCCTTCACCTGTGCGCCGAGCAGTCGCAGCAACATCTCCGTGTAGAGGTTCTGGCTGTGCTTGTTGATCTCGGCGAGGATCTCCGCGAGGGGCGGCGAGTCGTGCCCGGCCAGGGTCCGCGCGCCGGAGGGCACCGGATCGGACGACCGCGCCGGGCCGAGAGACGCCCGGATGCCCCGCGCCTCGAGGATCTCGCCGAATGCGGTGGCGGCGTAGAGCGCGGGGTCCTCGAGTGCGACCGCGAGCTCTTTCCGCTCTCCTCCGATCGGGAGCGTCCCCGACAGCCGGATGAGGTTCGAGCCGAGGTCGCGCTGCAGACGGAGGTCGCTCTCGGAGCCCGGCGGGCCGGTCGTGGCCGTGGAGACGACGGCGTAGTAACGCGATTCGGGCGTGCGCTCGAGCGCCACGGGATCGCCGACCCGTTCGCCTGCGCTCACCAGGAGCGCGGCGCAGTTGTCCCGATACGCGAGGGCCGAGACCTCGGCGCCGTAGCACCAGACGAGGTCCCCCCATTGCCAGTCTTCGCCGCGCCGGTCCTTGAAGAGTCCGTCGTGGCCGACGAGGCGGCCCTCGATCCGCCTCACGCCCGCGGCGCGGAGCGCGTCGGCGAGCGCGTCGAAGCCGCTCTTCCCGTCAGGGCCCGGCCGCCCCAGGAGCGGATCACCGCGGCCGACGAGGAACAGGTCCCCGAGCAGCCGACCCTGGTCGTCGAGGCGGCCCGAGCTCTCCAGCGTCGTGCGCAGGCGCGCATCGGGGCCGAAGGCGTCGAGGGCAGCGGCAGTCGTGACCAGCTTCAGGGTCGATGCCGGCGTCATGTTCTTGCGGGCGTTGCGCTCGTACAGGATGCGCCCGCTCGTCAGGCTGCGGACCTCGACCGCCCAGAAGGCCGCGGCGAAGGCCGGGCGGTCCAGGGCGCCCTCGACGACCCTGCGGAGCGCCGACGGAGAGGGGTCCTTGGCGGCCGCGAGCGCGGGCGACAGGAGGGCGAGGCCGGTCGCGATCAGGCTCGCCCGCATGTCTCCGCCACCACGCGCCGCACTTCCTCGGCGAGCACGTCGGGCTCTTCGGCGTTCCGGCCGGCCGTGGCGAACGGCGTGTGCGTCACGAGTCGGACGGTCCCGGAACGCACGCTGAAGATCCCGCCGGGCACGACGACCTTGACGCCCACGAGCGCGACCGGTACCACGGGAACCCCGGCGCTCATCGCGAGGCCGAAGCTGCCGCGCTTGAAGTGCCGCACGGCGCCGTCCCGGCTGCGCGTGCCCTCGGGAAACACCGCGACGCTCGTCCCCAGCCGGATCCGGTCCGCGGCGCGCTCCAGGCTGCGCTTTGCCTTGAACGGGTTGCCGCGGTCGATCGCCACGTGCCCGCCGAGGAAGAGGAACCAGCCGATCAAGGGAACCAGGGACAGCGATTTCTTGTGGATGATGCGGAACGACACCGGCAGGTAGCCGAAGAGCAGCGGGATGTCGAACGCGCTCGTGTGGTTCGCTGCGTACACGGCCGGCGTCGGCAGGCCCGAGCGTTCCTCGACCGTCACGCGCACGCCGCAGGCCCAAAGCACGATCCGCCCCCACAGCCGGGCGACTGCGTGGGGAAGGCGCCCGCTCCGGTCGAGCAGCCCGCCCAGGAGCGCGGGCCCGCTGAGCGCCACGGTCGCGGCGAGGATCACCGGGAGCGCGACGAGCCGGCGCAACGGTGGGTCAGTCGGACTTGGGCGCCGGCTCGGGGAGCGGCGGCTCGGGAGGAGCGTCGCGCGGCGGCTCGGGGGCGGCGGCCGGCACGGGGGTCGGGTTGCGATCGACGGCCTGGAAGCGGTCGGTGCGCTGGCGGTCGCGGCCCAGGGCCCGGAAGCGGCCCGTGTCCTCCCCCGGCCCGGCCTCCGGCCAGCGGCAGAAGATCATCTTGCCGGCGGTGGTCTGGAGGACGCTCGTGACCGTGACCTCGATGGTCTTGCCCAGGGCCTTCTTGCCCTGGTCCACGACGACCATCGTGCCGTCGTCGAGGTAGCCGACACCCTGGCCGGGCTCCTTGCCTTCCTTGAGGATGAAGACGCGCATGACCTCGCCGGGCAGCACGACCGGCTTCAGGGAGTTGGCGAGCTCGTTGATGTTGAGCACCGGCACGCCCCGCAGCTGGGCGACCTTGTTGAGGTTGAAGTCGTTCGTGACGATCTTGCCGCCCATCTTGCGCGCCAGCTCGATGAGCTTGAGGTCGACCTCCTTGATGTCCGGGAAGTCGGTCTCGACGATCTGGACGCTGACGTTCCCCATCTTCTGGACGTTCTGGAGGATGTCGAGGCCGCGCCGGCCGCGGTTCCGCTTCATCGAGTCCGTCGAGTCGGCCACCTGCTGCAGCTCCCGCAGCACGAACTGGGGAGCGACCAGCGTCCCCTCCAGGAAGCCCGTCTCGCAGATGTCCGCGATCCGGCCGTCGATGATCACGGAGGTGTCGAGGATCTTGTACTGGTGCAGCCGCGAGGAGTCCCGGAAGGCCGCGATGATCCGCGCGGGCTCGAACCACTCGCCGTGCTGGGCGCCGACGACCAGCCCCATGTAGATGAGGAGCACCACGATCAGGACGTGGAAGAAGTGCTCGCCGGCGATCTCGACGCCGCGGAGCGCGCCCCAGGTCAGGTGGGCGCCGAGCAGGCCGGTGACGCTCCCGACGAGCGCGCCCACGAGCTGGTGGCCCGGCACGACCCGTGCCCTGATCTCGAGGCTGATCACGCCGAGGGCCGCGACGAACCCCAGGACGGCCCCGAAGACAGGTTGGGAAAAAGGGCTGTAGACGTAGCCGGAATGCGTCAGGATCAGGATGACGGCGAGACGGAAGAAGACGAGCCACATGGTCCGAACCCCCGCGCCCCCGGGGCCGCGCAGGGCCGCGCAATGAAGCCGACGGAATGATCGCGGCCAGCGCGCATCATAAACCCGCGGGCAAGGCCTAGGGAACAGCCCCCGGGGAAGGGGCCAGCTGCCCTTCCTGCAGCCGCGAGGCGAAGGCGAAGGCGACCAGGGCGCCGCCCATGACGAGGAGGGCGGCGTCGAGGGAGCGCTGCGCGACGAGCCCGGTCAGGGGGTTCATCGCCACGATCGCCAGCGTCCGGACCATCGAGCAGAACGAGAGCACCGTGGCTCGTTCCGAAGAGGACACGTGGTGGTTGATCGCGGCATTGAAGAGCGGCACGCGGGGGAGGCTCAAGGCCATGCCGGCCGCGATGCCTGCCACGACCAGGGGCCACGCGGTCGTGGCGGCGAGGCCGAGGAACGCAGCTCCGCTGCCGAGGGTCGCGAGGAAGATCAGGCGCCGGCGCGAGCCGGCCCAGCGCTCGAGCGCCGGAATCCCGGAGAGGAAAGCGATCTGGGCCACGCAGCCGAGCGCATGCACGAGGCCGAAGGCCGAAAGCGGCACACCGGCGCGGCGGAGGAGCGGCTGGAACAGCCAGATGATCCCCCAGGCCACCGCGTTCGTGACCGCAGCCTCCAGGGCGAGCCGGCGGATGACGGGATGGCGGGCGAACTGCCTTCCGCCCTCGCGCAGGATGCGGAGATAGGACCGCCCACGGCCGGGCGGGACGCGACCGGGCGGCTCGCGCAGCGTCACGGCCACGGCTAGAGCGAGCGTCGCCGGGAGGACGGTGGCGAGCATCGGCGCGCGCAGGCCGAAGCGCGCGGCGATGAAGCCGCCCAGGATCGTGGCCGCCACGATCCCGCCGAGCTTGAAGGCCTCCATGCGGCCGATGACGGCCGCCGCGGCGGCCTGCCTGTCGTCGGCCTTCAGGCTGTCATAGGCCAGCGCCTCGTCGGCCCCCGAATGGAGCGTGTAGGCGACGGCCATGATCGCCTCCGCCACGACGAACACCTCGATCCGCGGGGCCGAAGCGTAGAGCACGAGCCCCGCGGCGCCGACGCCGCTCCCGAGGGCGAGGGACCACTTGCGCCCGAGGAAGTCCGCCACGGTTCCCGTCGGCACCTCGAAGAGGAAGTTGCACAGGAAGAACCAGGCGTTGAGGAGGAACACCTGCTGCAGCGTGATGCCGCCCCAATCCGTGTAGAACGGCACGAGCACCGCCGAGAAGAAGTGCATCCAGAACAGCAGCCGGATGGCGTACAGCTTCGGCAGGTTGGAGGCGTAGCCGCCGGCGCTCACGCGCCGGACTCTATTCGAACAGCCGCGAGAGCGCCTCTTCGAGGCTCTCGACGCCGACGAGCGCGATGCCGTTCTCGCCCTGCGGGACGTTCCGCGCCGGGAGCAGGCAGCGCGTGAAGCCCATCTGGCGGGCCTCGCGGATGCGCAGCGCCGCCTGGCCGACGCCGCGGACCTCGCCGGCGAGGCCCACCTCGCCGAACAGGGCCGTGCCCGCCGGCACGGGCCGGTTCCGGAACGACGACGCCAGGGCCACCGCGACGCCGAGATCGGCGGCGGGCTCCGGCACCTCCAGGCCGCCGGCCACGCTCACGAACACGTCGTCGGAGAGGAGCTCGAGGCCCACGCGCTTCTCGAGGACGGCGAGCAACAGGCTGGTGCGGTTGGCGTCGATGCCCAGGGACATGCGCCGCGGCGTGCCGAAGGAGGTCGGGGAGACCAGCGCCTGGATCTCGACGAGCATCGGCCGCGAGCCCTCGAGGGTCGCGACCACCGTCGAGCCGGGCGAGCCCTCGCGGCGCTCCGCCAGGAACAACGCCGAGGGGTTGGGAACGGGCACGAGGCCCGCGCCGGTCATCTCGAACACCCCGAGCTCGCTCACCGCGCCGAAGCGGTTCTTTACGGCCCGCACGATGCGGTGATGCAGGTGCTTCTCGCCCTCGAAGTACAGCACGGTGTCCACGATGTGCTCGAGGGACTTGGGACCGGCCAGGCTGCCGTCCTTCGTGACGTGGCCGATGAGGAACGTCGTCACGCCGCGGCCCTTCGCGACGAAGAGGAGCTGGGTCGCGACCTCGCGCACCTGGCTGATGCTGCCGGGCGCCGAGGGGAACTTCTGCGAGTAGACGGTCTGGACCGAGTCGATGACGAGCGCCCTGGGCTTGAGCTCTTCGACGTGGTCGAGGATCCGTTCCAGCGAGGTCTCCCCCAGCAGGAACAGCGGTCCGCCCTCGATGCCGAGGCGCTCGCCGCGAAGCTTGACCTGCCTCTCGGATTCCTCGCCGGAGACGTAGAGCGTCGGACCGCCCTGGCGAGCCAGCAGGTGCGCCACCTGGAGCAGCAGCGTGCTCTTGCCGATGCCGGGCTCGCCTCCGATCAGCACCATCGAGCCCGGCACGATGCCTCCGCCCAGGACGCGATCGAACTCGCCGATCCCTGACGGCACGCGGGCCGCCTCGGCGCCGTCCACGAGGTCGTACGGGAGCGGCTTCGCCGCCGGCCCGAGGCCCGCGGCCGCCGGCCGGCCCTTGCCGGGCGCGGGCGTCTCCTGGCGCTCCTCGACGAAGCTGTTCCACTCGCCGCAGTCCGGGCAGCGGCCCAGCCACTTCGACGACTCGAAGCCGCAGGCCTGGCAGGCGAAGACGCTCCTGAGCCGGGCCATCAGTAGCGGGACAGCACTTCGACCTCGCGGCCGTCGTCCACGTAGACGCGAGGCACGCGCAGGCCGACGGAGGTGAGGACTTCCCAGGCGTTCGTGCCCGCCCAGTCCGCGACGTCCCAGGCGGTCGGGTCGTCTCCGAAGACGACGGCCTCGTCGCCCTCCTGAACGTCGGGGCGTTCGGTGACGTCGAGCATCGTGAAGTCCATGCAGACCGTGCCAGCCACCGCCGCGCGGCGGCCGCGGATCGACAGCTGCCCGCGCCGCGCCATGGCCTCGGTCCGCGGGACACCGTCGGCGTAGCCGAGTGTGGCCGTGGCGATGCGCGAGGGACGACGGGCGATCCAGCGGCCGCCGTACGACACGGCCGTGCCCGCCGGGACCTCTCGCAGGAGCTCGATGCGGCCGGCCAGGGTCATGACGGGATGCACCTCGACCTCGGGCGTGCGCGGCCGCGGCCTGAGGCCGTAGAGCAGGAGGCCGGGGCGCACCAGCGTGTGCGTGGGCCGCAGGTGGAGGAGGCCGGCGCTGTTCGCCGCATGGACCCATGGTGGCCGGATCCCCTGCCGCGCCAGGTCCGCGACGACCGCATCGAAGGCGTCGAGCTGGCGGTCCGTGGTCTCGGGCGCCTCGGCGGCGGAGGCCAGGTGGGTCAGGAGGCCCTCGACCTTGCAGCCGGCGCTCGCGAGGCGGCGCGCGGCCGGCGCGGCCTCGTCCGGGGCGAGCCCCAGTCGCGTCATGCCCGTGTCCACCTTCAGGTGGATCGCGACCTTTCCGGGCGCGAGCCGGGCGGCCTCCAGCGCTCCGCGCTGCGACCGGGGCGTCGCCACCACGGTAGCGAGCCGATGCGCGACGAGCGCCTCGGCCTCCTCGGGCCCGGCGCCCGCCAGGACCAGGATCGCGCCCTGCGCGCCGGCCTTGCGCAGGGAGGCGCCCTCCTCGACGAAGGCCACGCCGAGCAGCGGCGCGCCCAGGGCCTCGAAAGCCAGGGCCGCGCGCGGGCCATGGCCGTAGGCGTCCGCCTTGACCACGGGCATGACGGGGCGGCCCCCGTAAGCGGCCACCGCCTCGAAGTTGCGGCGCAAGCGGGAGAGGTCGACCCGCGCCGTCTCCGGCCTCAGGGCTGGTTCCACTCGGGAACCAGGCTCTCGAAGCGCGTGAACTCCCGGATGAAGGCGAGCTTGATCGTGCCCGTGGGGCCGTTCCGCTGCTTCTTGATGAGGATCTCGGCGATGCCCCGGTTCTCCTCGGTCGGCCGGTATTCCTCTTCCCGGTAGATGAACATCACGACGTCCGCGTCCTGCTCGAGGCTGCCGGACTCACGAAGGTCCGAGAGCTCGGGCCGTTTGTCGGAGCGGCCCTCGGGGGCGCGCGAGAGCTGAGAGAGCGCCAGCACCGGCACGTCCAGCTCCTTGGCCAGGCCCTTCATCGAACGGCTGATGCTGGCGATCTCGAGCTGGCGGTTCTCGAAGCGCCCGGCCCCCGAGCACAGCTGCAGGTAGTCGACCATCACCAGGGCGAGGCCGTGCTCGGCCTTGAGACGGCGGGACTTGGCCCGGATCTCGAGCGGCGTCAGCACCGGGGAGTCGTCGATGAAGATCTTCGCGTTCGAGAGCGTCGCGTACGCGTTGGCGAGCTTGGCCCAGTCCTTCTCCTGGAGGTGCCCGGTGCGCAGCTTGTGGGCGTCCACGCGCGCCTCGGCGCACAGCATGCGCAGCACCAGCTGTTCCTTTGACATCTCGAGGGAGAAGACGCCCACGGTCTCCCCACCGCGCTGCGCGGCGTTCTGGGCGATGTTGAGGCAGAAGGAGGTCTTGCCCATGGCGGGTCGCGCCGCCACGATGATCAGGTCGCCGCGCTGCAGGCCCGTGGTGCGCTCGTCCACGTCGACGAAGCCGGTGGCGAGCCCGGTGACGAGCTCCTTGGACTGCGAGAGCTGGTCGATGGTGCGGAAGCTCTCCTTGACGACCTCCCGGATGCTGATGAAGCCCTGCCGCTGCCGGCGCTCCGCGATCTCGAAGATCGACTTCTCGGCCTCGTCCAAGAGCGTCGCCGCGTCGTGGTCGGCCTCGTAGCAGGAGTGGACGATGCGGTTGCCGGCGTGGATCAGGCTGCGGAGGACCGCCTTCTCCTTGATGATCCGGCACCACGGCTCGACGTTCGTGACCCTGGGCACGCCCTCGACGAGCGCGCCGAGGTAGGGAGCGCCGCCCACCGCCTCGAGAGCGCCGGCCTTCGAGAGCTCGTCCTTGAGCGTGACGACGTCGATGGGCTGGCTCCGCTCGGCCAGGCCCGCCATGGCGTCGAAGATGCGACGGTGCCCCTCGCGGTAGAAGTCGTCGCGGGTCAGGACCTCCGCCGCGGAGTTGAAGGCGGCGTTGTCGACCAGGATCGCGCCCAGCACGGTGCGCTCGGCTTCGGCGTTGTGCGGAAGCGTACGCTCCTGGGGCGGCGCCTCGGTGGCCATGCGTTAGGGAAGGGGGCGACCTCTCGGCGGCGGGAGTCTATCAAGGGCGCCGGCTCCGATCACCCTTTTTCTCTCTCGTGTCCCCGGTGTCCCTGAGCCGCCCGCCGCCGCTCAGCCCTCCTTCGAGACGAGCAGCTTCAACGCCGCCGTCACCTCGGGGTGCAGCTTGATCCGCACCTCGTGGTCGCCGAGGCGCTTGATCGGCTCGTCGAGGAGCACGCGGCGCTTGTCGATCTCGATCCCCTTGCCCTTGAGGAACTCGGCGATGTCGCCGGCGGTCACCGACCCGTACAGCACGTCGTGCTCGCCGACCTTGCGCGGCGCGACCATGCGGATCGCGCCGATCCGCTGCGCCAGGGACTCGCACTCGGCCTTCTCCTTCGCGAGGCGCGCCTCGAAGGCCTTCCGCTCGCGGGCGATCATGGCCTTGTTGGCGTCGTTCACGGCGAGGGCCATGCCGCGGGGCAGCAGGTAGTTGCGGCCGTAGCCCTCGGCGACCTTCACGATGTCGCCGCGCCGGCCCAGCTTGTCGACGTCCTCTCTCAGAATGACTTCCACGTTCGCCTCCGAAGACGGATTGTCTATTGCGCATCCGTCGCGGGCGGGTCCGCCCAGCGCCGGAAATCGGCCCAGGTGTCGAACAGGCCGAGGAGCGCCAGGATGTGGGGCGCCCATGGGTTCAGCAGCACGAGGCCCAGGAGGCCCACGCGCAGGAAGAGCGGGCCGGCCAGGCGGTGGGCGTAGTAGGCCACGACCGCCAGGCCCTGGACCGCGAAGAAGAACGCGGTGACCAGCACCACGTTGTAGCCCACGGCCCGCAGCGGGACGAATGCCACGAGGGCTCCGCCGAGCACGAACAGGGCGGGCAGGGCGAGGGAGAAGCGGAGCCCCTCGAACTCGCCGCCGTCGAGCCAGCCCGGATCGCGCCGCGCCAGGTAGGCCCGGACCAGCGCGGCGTTGACCAGCACCATCATCGCCGCCAGCACGAAGAAGGCGCCGGGGTAGACGACCTCCATGGCGTTGTACAGGGCCGTGGCCCGCTCGGCGATCTCGTCGACGCTCTCCTGGGGCCAGGTCGTGCTGAGCTCGGCCAGGAACTGCGGCGAGCGAACCTCGTCGAGATGCGCCAGGATGCCGGTCGCCATGCGAGGGCCGAGGACGAAGAGGGCGGCGGTGGTCTCCGCGGCCAGGGCCAGGAAGGCCCAGGCCGCGCCACGGCGCAGGCCGCGGCCGCGCACGACCGCCTCCACGATCAGGAGCCCCGGCAGCACCAGCACCAGCAGGAACTTCGCGGCCTGGAGCGGACCAAAGAGCCAGGCCACGAGCGACGCCGCGAGCAGCGTCGCCAGGAGCGCGCTCGCGAAGCCGCGGCTGAGGCGATGGATGGCCAGCGGGAACGGCGCCACCGTCGCGACGATCCAGAGCACGGGCGCCACGTAGACGACGGAGAACAGCACGACGGCGGCGAGCGCCGCCCCCACGATGCCTCCGGCCCGGGGCTCGGGCCTTTCGCCGACGCGCGCCTCGACGGCCACGGGAGTGCTCGCCTACTCGGCCGCGAACGGCAGGAGCGCGATGTTCCGCGCACGCTTGATCGCGACCGTGAGCTTCCGCTGGTGCTCCGCGCAGGTGCCGAACATGCGTCGAGGCAGGACCTTGCCGCGCTCCGGCACGAAGGCCTGAAGGGTCTTCACGTCCTTGTAGTCGATGTAGTCGATCTTGTCCGCGCAGAACTTGCAGACCTTGCGGCGGCGGAAGAAGAAGCGCTTGCCGCCCTCCTTCCCGGCCGCGCCCTTGCCGCCCGCCCCGGAGCGCCCTCCGGACCGGCCGCCCGCCTTGATGTCCTCGCTCACAGGACCTCCTCGACCGCCTCGACGCGGGCGGGCCGCTTGTCGTCGCCACGGCGCGCCTTGCGGTTCGCCGCCTTGCGCAGGTCGTCGTCGACGCGCACGGTGATGAACTTGAGGATGCCGTCGGTGACGCGCAGCCGGCGCTCGACCTCGTGCACGAGGCCGGGCTGGCCCTCGGCCACGAGCAGCACGTAGGAGCCGTCGCGCTGCCGCTTGATCGAGTAGGCGAGGCGCTTCTTGCCCCACTTCTCGACCTTCTGGACCTTGCCGCCTTCCTTCTCGAGGTAGCCCTGGACGGTGGCGGTCAGCGCATCCACCTCGGGCTCGCCCAGGTTGGGGTCGGCGATGAACAGGATTTCGTAGACACGTTCGCTCACGGCGCTCTTGGACCTCCTTGTGGCTCAAAGCCCCTTTGTTGGGCCCGGGATGGGCCCCTACCGGGAGCAAGGAGACGAAACGGAGGCCTAGTATCTCATGCCGAGGGGGTTCCGTTGAAGCGGTTCATGGCGGCGACCGCGCCCTCGCGCAGCACGCACTCCACGGCGTCAGCGGCCCGCTCGACGGCTTCCCCCACCACGAGGACGTCCTCCGGCGGGAACGCGTCCAGCACGTACTCGGCCAGGTCTGCGGGAGCCTCGCCCCGCCTGATGCCCACCCGCACCCGGGGGAACTCCTCGCTGCCCAGCACCTCGATGATCGAGAGCAGGCCGTTGTGTCCTCCGTGGCTGCCCCGCTCGCGGACACGCAGCCGGCCCAGCTCGAGCGCCACGTCGTCCAGCACCACGAGGAGGTCCTGAGGCGATGCGCCGTAGGTCGCCAGCAGGCGCTCCACTGCCGAGCCGCTGCGGTTCATGAAGGTGAGGGGCTTGGCCAGGAGGGCGGCCTCGCCCGCCAGCAGGACGTCCTGAACCTGGACCAGCGCCTCCTCACGCCCCGGCCCGACGCCCGCCCTGGCGAGGAGCGTGTCGACGACCATGAACCCGACGTTGTGGCGCGTACGGCGGTACCGCTCGCCGGGGTTTCCGAGGCCGACGACGAAGCGCATCCCCTCCTTACTTCTTCTCCTTCTTCTCGGCCTTCTCGGGCTTGGCCTCGCCCTCCTCGCCCTCGGCCGCGGTCTTGCCCTTCTTGATGACCTCGGGCTCCGCCACCGCGCCTTCGGCGGCCGCCTCCACGGCCTCGGCGGCCGCGGGAGCGACCTCCTCCTCGGCCCGCGGCGCCACGACGTGGACGACGACCACGTCGCTTCCGGTCAGCACCTTGACCTTGTCCGAGACCTTGATGTCGGAGACGCGCAGGTGCTTGCCGATCTCGAGCGGCGTGGTGTCGACGACGATGCGCTCGGGGATGTCCGTGGGCAGGCACAGCACCTCGAGCTCGCGGGTGACGAAGTCCAGCACGCCGCCCTGGGTCTTCACGCCCACGGGCGTGCCCTGGAGCTCGACGTGGACCTTGACCTCGATCGGCTTGTCGAGAGCGACCTCGTAGAAGTCCGCGTGGAGCAGCCGGTGCTTGATCGGCTCGATCTGGAACTCCTTCAGGATCACCTTGCGCCGGCTCCCGCCCAGGTCGAGGTCGAAGAGCGTGTTCTCCCCCGAGGCGCTCCTCAGGATCGCGGTGATCTCCTTGGGAGAGACGGAGACGGCGACGGTCTCCTTCCCGGTCCCGTACAGGACGCCGGGGATCTTGCCTTGCGCCCGCAGGCGGCGGTTCTCGTTCTTTCCGGTACTGTTGCGGCTCTCCGCCGCGACCACGATCTCAGGCATGACGGCTTGCTCTCCTTGTTACACGAACAGACTGGTCACCGAGGTCTCGTCGTGGATGTTGCGGATCGCCTTGGCCATCAGCTCCGCGATCGACAGCTCCACGATCTTCGGGTTCTCCTTGATCTCCGGGCTCAGCGGCATCGAGTCGGTGACGATGAGTCTCGAGAGGGGCGACGCCTCGATCTTGCCGAGCGCCTGGCCCGACAGCACGCCGTGGGAGCACGACGCCAGGACGTCGCGGGCGCCGGCCTTCGCGATGGCCTGTGCCACCTGGGTCAGCGTGCCCCCGGTGTCCACCATGTCGTCGACGATGAGGGCGGTGCGCCCCTCGACGTCGCCGATGACGTTGTGGACCTCGGCGACGTTGGGCTGGGTCCGGCGCTTGTCGACGATGGCCAGCGTGGCGTCCAGGCGCTTGGCGTAGGCGCGGGCGCGCTCCACGGCGCCGGGGTCCGGCGCGACGATCGTGAGGTCCTCGAGCTTGAGCTTCGACACGTAGTCGATGACCACGGGCGCCGCGAACAGGTGGTCCACCGGCACGTCGAAGAAGCCCTGGATCTGCGAGGCGTGCAGGTCCATGGTGAGGATGCGGTCGGTGCCGGCCGCCGACAGGAGGTCCGCCACGAGCTTCGCCGAGATCGGCACCCGGGGTTTGTCCTTGCGGTCCTGGCGCGCGTAGCCGTAGTAGGGCATGACCGCGGTGATGCGCGAGGCGCTCGAGCGCTTGAAGGCGTCGAGCATCACGAGCAGCTCCATCAGGTTTTCGTTGACGGGCGGGCTCGTGGGCTGCACCACGAACACGTCGGCGCCGCGGACGTTGTCCTGGATCTGGAACCAGACCTCGCCGTCGCTGAAGCGGGCCAGATGGGCGCGGCCCATGGGCACGCCCAGCCAGCGGGCGATCGACTGCGCGAGGGCGGGGTGCGCGTTGCCGGTGAAGATCCGCAGCTCTCTCGACATGCACTGGCTCAGCAGGCGTCCCGCGAGTGGCTGGGGCGGAAGGATTCGAACCTTCGAATACGGGATCCAAAGTCCCGCGCCTTACCGCTTGGCCACGCCCCAACCGGGGCGGCTCAGGTCCGCCCGTCTTCTACTGCTGGGGTGCCTCCGTCTTGGGTTGTTCGGAACTCGCGGGCGCGGAGCCCGACGCGGCTCCCACCTGCTGCTTGTAGACCGAGAGCACCTTCTCCTCGAGGTACTGCCGCATCTGGTTGTTCAGAGGGTGAGCGATGTCCTTGAAGGTGCCGTCCTTGCGCTTCTTGCTCGGCATCGACACGAAGAGCCCCTTCGGACCGTGGATGATCTTGATGTCCGTCACGACGAAGCACTGATCGAACACGATCGACACGAAGGCCTTGAGCTTCTCGTCGTCCACCGGGATGACCTTGACGTCCGTGATCTCCATGATGTGGCTCCTTCCCTGCTATCCCCGTTGCACGCCTTTTCGGTACTGGTCGAGGGTGAGGGTGCGACACCGGAGCGCGCGGAAGCCGAGCGCTCGAAGCGCCGCGACGGCCTTCTGCGCTCGCCGGGCGTCCCTGAACAGCCCGAAGTACGTCGAGCCGCTCCCCGACAGCGCCATGTGGCGCGCCCCCGCCTCGCTCAGGACCCCCCGGACACGGCTCACCGCAGCCCGGAGGTCCGGGGCCTCCTCCAGAGCCGCGTCCTCGAGCTCGTTGACGAGAGCGCGGAAGCCCGCATCTCCCTCCAAGTCGCTCGATCCAAAGTAGTAGATGCTACGGCTGTTTTCCCGCGGTGTCAATCGAGCGGCCACGCGCCGGAACACTGCGGCGGTCGAAACAGGCCGCTCCGGATCGACGATCACGACGTGCGCGCGCAATTGTCGCGCCAGGGCGAACACCTCGTCGCCCCTGGCAAGGCCCAGAGCAGTGCCTCCGACCAGGAAATAGGGCACGTCGGCCCCGAGCCGCCGAGCCAGCAGCAGGAGGTTCGAGGCTCCCAGGCCGAGCCTCAGGCCCCGGTCGAGAGCCATCAGCGTGGCCGCGGCGTTGCTGCTGCCGCCGCCGAGGCCGCCCGCGACGGGGATCCGCTTCTTCAGGACGATCTCGACCCCCTCGTTGCGCTTCGCGAAGCCGAGGATCGCGCGCGCGGCGCGGACCGCCAGGTTCGACTCGTCGGTCGGCACCCCGGAATGGTCGCAGCGCAGGGAGACCCGGCCGTCAGGCGTCAGGCGCAGAATCAGGTCGTCGTGCAGATCGACCGACTGGAAGAGCGTTCGCAGCTCGTGGTAGCCGTCGGCGCGCACGCCGAGCACCTCGAGGCCCAGGTTGATCTTCGCGTACGAGCGGACGCGCAGGACACGGGACTTCATCGCGCGCTCCACAGGCGGCGGGCCTCCTCGGCGTCCACGTCCCGGTAGCCCAGGGCGGGCGGCGCGTCGAAGGCGCCCTCGGGGAGGTCCGCCCCGGTCTCGACCTCGTCGACGCTCACCTTGAGCCGGCCGCCGTCCGGCAGCGTCGCGAGAATGGTCCGCGGCAGCTCGGCCCCCCAGCCCACCTCGTAGGCGCGGAGGCGCGGCGAGGCCACGCCCACCAGCAGGTCCATCACCTCCGCCGGCTCGAGGGCGATGCCGAAGAGCGCTTCGAAGCTCGCCCGATCGGCATCCGCGTGAAACGCGGCGCGGCTCCCGGGGAAGACCGCGCTCAGCCGGCCCCCGCGCGCCACGGCCACCACGCGCGGCCCGACCGGACCCGGCACCTCGACGCGCAGGGCGTCCGGCCGCCGGAACGCGACGATCGCGGCGGTGCGGGCGCGCAGCTCGGGCCCGCGAAGAGAGACCCGGAGGCTGGCGCTGTAGGTCGCCGCGGCGCGCGCGCGCTCGAGGGCTCCGGGCGGCGGCGGTCGCAGGCTCGCGCAGGCCGCCGACGCGAGCGCTGCCCACGCCGCGAGCCGGAATCGCTTCAGGGATTGGGGCGCGGCGTGGCGCCGCTGGCCTCGAGGGCCTTCTGGGCGGCGCGGATCTTGTCGCCGACCGCGGAGCGGTCCAGCTCGCCGTCCTCGTCCTCGGCCGTCAGGGCCTTCTGCCACCAGCTGAGCGCCTCGGCGACGTTGCCGCGGCGCTCGAGGGCGTCGCCGAGGTGGTCGAACACCACGGCGTTGCTGCCGGGCTTGCCGGCCGCCCGCCGCAGGTTCTCCTCGGCGGGAGCCAGGCGGTTGAGCCGGAACTGCGCCCAGCCGAGGCTGTCGAGATAGGCGCCGTTCTCCGGATCGAGGGCGACGGCCTTCTCGATCAGCTCCAGCGCCTCCTCGACCCGCACGCCGCGGTCGGCGTTCATGTATCCGAGATAGTTCAGGATCGGCGCCGAGTCGGGCTGCACGGAAAGCGCGTCGCGGAAGACGGCCTCGGCCTCGTCGTGGCGCTTCTGGCGCTCCAGTGCCGCTCCGAGCTGGAAGAGCGCGCGGAGGTTCCTGGCGTCCTTCGCCCGAGCCTCGCGCAGCACATCCTCGGCGTCCGGGTAGCGCCTCGCGCGCTGGTAGAACTCGGCCACCTGCAGGAGCACCTCCACGTCGCCCGGCGACTGCTCGCGGAGGGCGCCGACGATCTTCAGCGCGCTCTCGAGGTCGCCCTTCTCGCGGAGCGCAGTGGCCTCGAGGGTCGCGAGGTCCGCATCCTTGGGAAACCTCGCGCGGGCGGCGCGCGCCTCGGCGATCGCGGCGTCCAGGTCCTTCGCGAGGAGGAGCGCCTCGACGCGATAGCCCAGGACGTCCGCGTCCGGCTCGCCGCCGACCGTCGCGGCCTTGCCGAAGGCCTCGGCGGCCTCCGCGAAGCGGCCGAGCTGCTGGCGGGCGAAGCCGAGCCTCACCAGGAAGAAGCGGTCGCGGCCTTCCTCCTCCCGGCGATCGCCGGCACGCTGGCGCGAGAGCAGAGCCGCGTACAGGGAGGCCGCCGACTCGTGGTCGCGCCGGGCCTCGGCCACCGTCGCCTTGAGGAAGAGGGCGCGCACGTTGCGGGGGTCCTGGGCGAGGATCGCGTCGGCGGCGGCCGCCGCGCCGTCGAAGTCGCGCATCTCGCGAAGCGCGCGGCCCCTGAGATCGAGCGCGCCGGGATTCTTCGCGTCTGCGTCGAGAATGGCCTGGGCCTCGGCGAGGGCCTCCTTGGGCCGGTGCGCCCCGAGCAGCACGTCTCCGAGGGACAGCCGCGTCCGGAAGTCGCGCGGCTCGATCTCGAGGGCCTTGCGATAATGCAGCACGGCCTGCTCGACCTGGTTGGCCTGCGCGTAGGTGTCGCCCAGCTCGACGAGCGCCTCCGAGGAACCGGGCCGGATCTCGAGGGCATGCTGCAGAGCGCCGGCCGCCTTCTCTGGCTGGCCCAGCGCGAGGTAGTGAGACCCGAGCTGCACCCAGCCGTCGTAGTTGTTGGGGTCGTACTCCAGGGCGCGTTCCCAGGCGCTCGCGGCGCCCGCCGCGTCGCCGAGGCGCCGGTAGCCGTCGGCGAGGATGCGGAGCGTGAACACGTCCCCGGCGCGGAGCCGGACGGCCGCCTCGTACTCGGCCGCCGCTCGCTTGAGGGCTGCGGCATCGCCTGCCACCTCGGACTGGACCTGGAGCACGCGTCCCAGGGTGAAGTGGGCCTCCGGGTCCTCCGGGTCGAGCCGCACGCCGGCCTCCGCCTCGCCGAGCGCGTCGTCGAAGCGGCCCATGTCCATCAGGAGGCGCGCGGTCTCGGTGCGCACCGCACCTGCGGCCGGATCCAGCTTCTGCGCCCGATCGTACGCCTCGAGCGCCTCCTTCGCCTCGCCGGTGAGGCGGGACTGGAGCCCGAGGCTGAACTGGTAGTAGGCCTCGGCGCGGCTGCGCGCGTCGGCCGCGTCGCCGCTCTGGGTGGCGACGGCGAGAACGAACAGAAGGGCGCCCATCGCCCCGATTCTCTCACACGGCGGCGGAATGGGAGGCGAGGCGGACGCCGCCTCGCCCCCCGGCGACTTCCGGCTAGGCCGCCGCGTTGACCGAGGCGCGCCACTCCTCGACGATCCAGGCCTTCACCCGGCGCGCGTCGGCCGGCGTCCCCTCGACGGAGCGCAGGTAGTCGAAGTACCGGCGCTCGGCGCCGCCGCCGAAGGCCCGCGACGGGAAGGTCACGTAGGTCTCGCCGTCGGCTCCGTTCCAGAGCGCGAAGCCCACCAGCTTCATTCCCGCGAGGGGACCCTCGTCGAACACGATCTCGGCATCGCACACGAGACGCTCGGGACCGTTCTCCCGGTTAATGAACAGCACACGCATGGACGACCTCCATGAGCATCGACCCGGCCGGGGAGAGCGGCTGGCGTCTTGGTTTACGGGTCGGACAGCTTCGGACGCTCGCGTCCGGTGCGTGGCGGAGGAGAGGCTACTTCAGGGGACGGCCGGGAAGGGTCCGGGGCGCCGGCCGAGTCGTTGCTTGCATTTCGAAGGTGCTTCCGGCAAAATGATGGCATGAGGACGAGTCTTTCCGTCCGCAACGTGCCGAAGGAGGTGCGCGACGAGCTTGCCGCGCGCGCCGCGCGGTGCGGCAAGTCGCTCCAGGAGTACCTGTTGGCCGAGCTCGAGCGGCTGGCGCGCCGACCCACGCCCGAGGCATGGCTCGAGCGCGTGCAGGCCCGCAAGTCCGCGACCGGTTCACGGGCCCCCGCCCGAGCGATCCTCGCGGCCCGCGCCGCCGATCGCCGGTGAGCGTCCTCGTCATCGACGCCTCCACCCTGGTCGCCGCCGTTGCCGACGCCGGTCCGGATGGGCGCTGGGCGGAGCCGTTGCTGCTCGAGGACGCGCTCGCGGCTCCCCAGCTCGTGACCGCCGAAGCCGGCAACATCCTCAGGCGCCTGGAGCTCGCAGGCACCCTGAGCGCGGGCGACGCCGCCCTGGCTCATCGCGACCTTCTCGACTGCGACCTGGAGCTCTTTCCGTACGCACCCCTCGCGTCCCGGATCTGGGAGCTGCGCGGCGCGCTGACCGTCTACGACGCCTGGTACGTCGCCCTCGCGGAAGCGCTCGATGCGCCCCTCGCCACGCTCGACCCGAAGCTGACGCGCGCCGCGGGTCCTCGCTGTCGCTTCTTGACTCCGGAGTGACGGCCCGCGTTCCTTGACCGCGCTATGATCGCGCAGCCTCACCAAGCGGACATGCCGTGATCGGGCAGACGCTGTCGCACTGCCGCGTCGTCGAGAAGCTGGGCGGTCCCGGCATCTGCACCATCCACGACATCGACGACCACGAGGGCAAGCCCTTCATCGTGATGGAGCTGATGGAAGGCCATACGCTCAAGCACCAGATCGACGGCAAGCCCATGCGAACCGAGCTGCTCCTCGAGCTCGGCGTCCAGATC
>DASSJI010000278.1:0-3721 GCA_035691285.1 Vicinamibacteria bacterium
GCTCTCGAACTGCAGCGAGCTCGTGTCGATGGCCACCTTCGCGGCGAAGCGGCGGAAGCTCTCGGGGAGCTGCGGCGAGTACCAGATGGTCAGGTTCGGCTCGGGCGCCGGCCCGAGGTTGTACAGCGTCTGAAGCAAGCGGAAGCTGGTCTTCGTCACGAGCGGCCGGCCGTCGTCGCCCATGCCGCCGATCGACTCGGTGACCCAGGTGGGGTCGCCGGCGAACAGCTCGTCGTACTCGGGGGTGCGCAGGAAACGGACGATGCGGAGCTTGATGACGAAGTCGTCGACGATCTCCTGGGCCTGCTGCTCGCTGATCGTGCCTTTGGCCAGGTCGCGGGCGAAGTAGACGTCGAGGAACGTCGAGGTCCGGCCCAAAGACATCGCCGCGCCGTTCTGCTCCTTGACCGCCGCGAGGTAGCCGAAGTAGAGCCACTGGACCGCTTCCTTCGCGCTCTCGGCGGGACGCGAGACGTCGAAGCCGTACGCCTTCGCCATCTCCTGCAGCTCCTTGAGCGCCCGGACCTGCTCGGCCAGCTCCTCGCGGTCGCGGATGATCGCGTCCGTGGACATCGCGGCGTCGAGGTCGGCCTTCTCCTGCTGCTTCCGCTCGACGAGCTTCGCGACGCCGTAGAGGGCGACCCGCCGGTAGTCGCCGATGATGCGGCCCCGGCCGTAGGCGTCCGGGAGCCCCGTCAGGACGTGGGAGCTGCGACAGCGGCGGATGTCGGCGGTGTAGGCGTCGAACACCGCGTCGTTGTGGGTCTTCCGGTACTTCGTGAAGGCCTCGACCACATGGGGGTCGGGCTCGTAGCCGTAGGTCTTGAGCGCCCCGAGCACCAGGCGGAAGCCCCCCTGGGGCATGATGGCGCGCTTGAGCGGCGCATCGGTCTGCAGGCCGACGATGACCTCGTTCTCCTTGTCGATGTAGCCGGGAGCGTGGGCGGTGATCGAGCTGGGGACCTGTGAGACGTCGAGCACGCCCTTCTTGCGCTCCTCGACGAAGAGCTCCTGCAGCCGGTCCCAGATCTTCTGCGTCCGATCGGTGGCCGAGGCCAGGAAGGACTCGTCCCCCTCGTACGGCTCGTAGTTCTGCTGGATGAAGTCCCGGACGTTGATCTCCTTCTGCCAGAGGCCGCCCTTGAACCCCCGCCAGGCGGAGCCCGCGTCCCGCGCCTTCGTGTCGTGCGGCGCCGTGGTCGTCATCGTCCGCTCCTCGCTTCCGCCCGCCCGGCGCGGGCCCCTGAGATCCCCAGGAGCCGCCCGGTGTGCCGGGCGATCATGAGCTCCTCGTTCGTCGGAATCACCCACGCCGAGACCCTGCTCCCCGGCGTGGAGATGCGCGGACCCCGCGCGGCGTTCGCGCCGGCGTCGAGCTCGACCCCCAGCCACCCGCACGCCTGTCCGATCCGGCGGCGGATCTCAGGGGAGTTCTCGCCGATCCCGGCGGTGAATACAAGCCCGTCGACGCCGTCCAGGACGGAAGCGAGCGCACCGATCTCCTTCGCGGCGCGGTAGACGAAGTAGTCCACCGCCAGCCGTGCCGCGGGCTCGTCGCTGTCCAGCAAGTCGCGCATGTCGTTGCTGATCCCCGAGATTCCAAGGAGCCCGGCCTTCTTGTAGAGCACGCCCTCCACCTCCTTGGCGGAGAGCCCGAGCCCCTGGAAGAGGTGCAGCACGACGCCCGGATCGAGGGCTCCGGGGCGCGTCCCCATGCAGAGCCCGTCGAGCGCCGTGAAGCCGAAGCTGCTGTCGACGCTCTTGCCGTCGCGCAGGGCACACACGCTGGCGCCGCTTCCCAGGTGCGCGACGATCACGCGCTTGCTGGCGATCTCCGGAGCGACGTCGGGGAGCGCCGAGGCGATGTACTCGTAGGAGAGGCCGTGGAAGCCGTAGCGCTGCACGCCCTGGTCGCGGATCGACTTCGGAAGCGGGACCAGCTCGGCGACCGCGGGCTGGCCGCGGTGGAAGGCGGTGTCGAAGCAGGCCACCTGCGGCACGCCGGGCAGGCGGTCGAACACGGCCTCGATCGCGGCCAGGTTGTGCGGCTGGTGGAGGGGAGCCAGCGGGACCAGCGCGCGCAACTCCTGCAGGACCTCCGGCGTCACGAGCGCCGGGCCGGCGAAGCGCGCGCCGCCGTGGACGACCCTGTGGCCGACGCCGAGCACGCGCGCGCCGCCGTAACGGGAGCGGAGCCAGGCAGCCAGCGCGTCCAGCGCGCTCTTCCCGTCGCGCACCTTCTCCTCGAGAGCCTGATCGACGAGCTTCGCGCCCGCACCGTCCTTGGCCGACAGGCGCGGCGCGGTCCCGATCCCCTCGATCTGCCCGCGCGCCTCCAGGCGCCAGGCCTCGGCCTCCGGCCGGCGGAAGACGCAGAACTTCAGGCTCGACGAGCCGGCGTTGAGGACGAGGGCGTAGTCGTCGGCCGCCGGCGGGCTCATCGGTGCATGCTCCGGAAGGCGGCGCGCTCGTAGAGGGCGGGATCGGGGATGCGGTCGAAGCTCATGTTCCCCCGCATCTCGTCGAGGGAGCCCCACTCGTTCTCCACCATCCACGCCTCGAGGTCCCGGCGGAGTGTGCGCAGGTGGCCCGGACCGTGGAGCACGAGGGCCGAGACCATCTGGGTGGCGTGGGCCCCCGCCATGGTGGCTTTGATCACGTCGAGGGCGGTATGGACGCCACCGGTCACGGCGAGCGAGGCCTTGACCCGTCCCGCGAGCACCGCGACGCCTCGCAGCCTCAACGAGAGGTCCGCCGAATCGGACGCCGGGAACGTGCGCACGACCTCCAGCTCGATCACGTCGATGTCGGCCCGGTGGAAGCGACTGAACAGGGTGAGACCGTCGGCGCCCGCGGCGTCGAGCTGGCCGGCGAAGTGGGCGAACGCGGTGAACAGGGGCGAGAGCTTCACGGCGACGGGAATGCGGAGATTTCGCTTGACGCCGCGCACGATCTCGAGCATCTGCCGCTCGACCTCGGCGCCGCTCGTCCCGGGATCGCTGGCCGCGTGGTAGAGGTCCAGCTCGAGGGCGTCGGCCCCGGCCTGTTCCAGCAGCCGGGCGTAGGACGTCCAGCCACCCGCCGTCGAGCCGTTGAGCGAAGCGAGGATCGGCACGCCGACGGCGGCCTTCACGCGCCGCAGGTGCTCGAGGTACTCGTCCGGCCCGAACGCCCGCTCCGGATCGGGAGAGTAGCTCGTGGCCTCGGCGAATGAGTCGCCGTGCACCTCGGCGTGGAAGAACCCGCTCATCTGCTCGCCGACGATCTCCTCCTCGAAGAGCGGCCGCAGCACGAAGGCCGCCGCACCCGCGTCTTCGAGCCGGCGCACGCTGTCGATATCGTCGGTCAGGGGGCCCGAACCCACCATCAGCGGGTGAGGCAGCCGCAGCCCCAGGTAGCTCGTGGCGAGGCTCATGCCCCCTCCTTCGCCGTCGGAGGCACGCTGATGCCGGCGAGCTGCTGGTAGACGAGGTAGCGCCGACGCGCCGCCTCCTCCGACTCCTCGAGGAACTTCCGGTAGCGGGCCGGGTCGGCGCGCTCGATCATCCTGAAGCGCGACTCGTTGCGCATGTAATCAGCCACCTTGGCCTTGGGCGCTCCGTAGTCGAGGTGGAGCGGCGGCTGGCCGTTGCGAAGCCGAACGGGGTCGAAGCGGTAGAGCGGCCAGACGCCCGAGTCGACGGCCAGCTTCTGCTGCGCGGCGCCCTGCGCCATGTCGTAG